>JAGGWK010000054.1 GCA_021157525.1 Candidatus Cloacimonadota bacterium
ACCGCTGGAAACACTGTTCCCGGCTGCATCGGTTCCCTTCCAGGTAACGTTGTACACACCAGAGGGTTGCTCACCATCTACCAGAGTAGTAACCAGCTGACCACGGCTGTTGAACACTTTTACACATACCGGGCCATCCTGCGGCAGTGAGTAGGAGATTGTGGTTTCAGGATTGAAGGGATTGGGGTAATTCCGCGCTGCAAGAGTAGTAATTCCGGAAGTTGGAGCTTGGCCATCCCGCAGATTTATAAAGTAGGCATCTCCACCCGAGCGGGAGGGAAGGTCAGTGAAAACATGGTGGGGATCAGAAAGTTCTACACAGTTAAACTGGCTGATGCGTCTATCAGCAGCCCGCCCGCCATAGGAGAATTGCAGTTCTATATTGCCGGCAGGAGCAGAGCCTACATAGGCGTTGATCTGCACTTCGTCTGTTTCTACCACAGCAGCGCCAATGCATGTATCACCCACAAAAGCACCGATTTCCTGAGGCATGTCATCACCATCCAGTTCGATGAAGAGCGGCAGATAATCGGCCTGTTCTTCATAATTGAAAGCTGTGGGCTCGGCATAGGTTACCGTCCTGTCTTCTGGCGTGGAATTATCCCAACAGAAATTGCTGATGCCGGTAGTGCATTTTATTTCCACCATGTCTCCGTAGGAGAGGGTAGGGGTTTCATAACCGGCTGAAACCTTGTAACTCCATTGGCCATGTGAGCGGTAGGCAGACCATTTCTGGTGCTTAACCGAGTAGATATTACCACTATCCCAATAGGAGCCAAAGGCATCTTCTACCGACTGGGTATCATCCAGCCAATAACCAACCCAGTTTTCGGTATCGCCACCGCCCAATACAATGGTGGTGTTATCAGGCACTTTAAACCCCGGAACATCCAGTGTGGTTGCTGCGTTCATATGGAGTTTATAACCTTCGGTGCGGTCTAACTGTTCTGTGTCATTTGTCCAAGATTCATTAAAATACAATACTGAATAATCTGATGCAAGCATGTAATCCAGTATTGTCGGATCAAGGATATCATCCAAGACGTTACCAGCGAGATCAGCGTCATTGAGCACAACATCCAGTGAGGGGAAGGAGAGCCATTTCCAGCCGTTGTGAGCTCCATCTGGCCCTTCAAAGACGATATGATCTGTTCGATAAGAACCGGTGATCTTGCCCCAGAAGTGACGAAAGGAGAAAGCATGGAGAACACCATTAGATAAACCGATGTTGCAAAGAAACAAAGTAGCCAAAACAAATATTAATCTACGATTCATGTATGTCCAATTTAGTTCGTAACCCAATTACTCACTGTTTCATAAAACAAACTGACACCACAGATTTTACTGGCATCACAATTATTGGAACGACGGCCGAAATCATCGGCAATGAAATACACTGTCTGAGTCTCAATATCGGCCAAACAGATAGAGATACTTTCCTTTTCATGTAATTCTCTACTCTGTTATATATTCAGATCGTTTTCTATAATAACGCCCAATATAACAAATTTTTGTTTCTTCCATATTATAGGCACATTTATCAGCATCATCTCTGATCTTATCATACTCACCGCTTTCTATTTTATATAGCCATACAGCAAGATGATAGACAAAAAGTACTTCATTATCATTGTTAAGATTTACGGAATTTGCCGTGCATTTTGCAAACGTTGTCATGCTGCCATCCAGCAGAGAAAAGGTAACCCATTCTCCACTTCCCAAGCGTTTGTAAATAATAAAATCGTCGTTTGCTGCAATTTCATGAGCGCCAGTGCTTGATGAAATGGAATCAATAACAGTTACAACAGACGTGAGTCTATTCAGTTCTTTTATGGCAGTCTGATAATATCTGCCAGGACCATACACTTCTTCGGCAAAATAGATTTTTGAGCCATCTGGTGATGCAACACAACCGGGAATCCTCTTGGTAGAAGTGTACAACGTATCTATTTCAGAAGTGACAAGGTCAAAAGAACACACCGCATGAGAAGTATCGGTAGCAGCAAGGAAGCAGGCACGTGTGCTATTTCTGCTCAGCCTGAGATTTCTTTCATTAACAGCGTCTGTCTGAGTGAGATTGGTGATGGTTCCTGTTTCAACATCATACCGGTAAAGATCGTCGTTATCATTAATCACACCGGTAAAAAAAATTGAACTGCCATCCTCGGTTATCTCAGCTTTTGAATACCCCAGATTTGTCCCGGGAACGAAAATGTTCTCGCTGATACACTTCTGATCAGTTCCATCAAAGTGTATCGTAAAAAGGGAATCATTAGAGTTATACAATAATTTATCGGTTTGATGAATAAACTCAACATAGTTCAGAGACGAGATATCCTTAATCTTCTCGTTGTTGCTTCCATCAGAATCCATCACAAAAATTGCCCATTCTTCCATGGCCATTTCATAATCCCGATCTTTATCACACCCAACAATTACAATGATAAGCGTTATCAGTACAGTTATCAGTAAGTACTTTTTCATGAAACTCCTCCTAATCTATAAATTCACTGAAAAATTCAAATTTGATATTGATTTCTTCAGACCAATATCCCAGTATATACGCCAACTATCGTGTTTATTTATTGGGAAACTATACCCCAGACCTGCAGTGATATTTGGGAAAAACCCTTCATACTTATCAGTGTCATCAGTAGAACCACCGTAACTGAATAATGGAGTTTCTCCTTTTGTATAATCAAAACCACCGGCGACAAGATAGAAAAATCCTGTTCGCTGTTTGTTTCTGAAAACATTTGTCTGACTGTAAACGCCAGTATTATAGAAATAATGGCACGTATGATAATGAAGGTTGATTGTAAATTCTGTAGTTGATTTTTCCCTATACTTTATTTTCCCGTATCCAATGGAACCACCGTTTACTAAGCCAACAGATAGATTAGCGTTGTAGGTTTTTTCCTTTAGTTCCGCATCATTCGCAATCTCGTTGCCTGATATCAGCTGAATCAGAAATAAGTTGATAAAGAGAAATAGTACCTTCTTCATAAATCAAATCCTCCTATTTATTTTTACAATTCTGCTGTACATTTCTCCTCTGCAAAAGCCAAGTCTTTGCAGAGGTTTAAAAGGGGAATTTGAAGCTCGTATTGCGAACATATTGTTTACCTTGTGAAAAGGGTTTATAAGGATAGCTTACTGTTGTTACAAGGGGGGGGCAATGGTTTGAGCACAGCTGGCTACGCAGCAAACGTGCATTTTCATTTTTGAAGCATCTACCTTCTTCATAAACCGACCCTTCTTGTTTTTTTCAATTTTGTCTTCGTCGTTAGGAGACGAAACCAAAAAGGCAGAATCGGCAAAAGAATGTCAAGCCGTTTGTTGGTAATCACTGAATAGAAAAAATGACTCATGATTGGTGGAAGGCTTTCAATGTAAGATGAGAACCTCACCCGGCAACTACTTCGTAGCTGTCACCCTCTCCTACAAGGAGAGGGAATTGTGCCACATATCTAAAATTCAACATTCTGAATTACAAAAGCCCCCTTTTATTCCCCCTTGAAAAGGTGGACATACTCATGCTCTCCTTGTAAGGGGAGAAAGATTTGCGTAGAAAATCAGAGGGTTTCCCTTCACCGAAGGCGCCATGAAAAATCGCCGCTCTTCCTTTAGATTTATGCATCCATTGAGTGTACTCAATGGGAGTAGCGTTCCGACCAGAGGGAATGAGAACTTCACCCGGCAACTACTTCGTAGCTGTCACCCTTCGTCGAGAAATGCCGTTGTAGGAATTCCTCGGGGAGACGGTTTCGTCTTTGCTTGTCCAGTTCGATGTTATTCTTTGCGTCTTTCTGTGTTCTCCGTAGCCTTGGCGAAGAAGGAGCGTGCTTTGCGGTGAGAGAGATCAGGATTCTTCTGGTCACACACAAAACAGTGCTTCGATAATGTCTGATGGGATCACACTGGCAGAGCCCCGGGTATTGCACAGCTTTTCGGCGGTGGTTCCCAGCAGCCAGGATGCCGCCACTGCCGCCTCCTGCACAGAGAGCTTTTGTCCTACGAAGGATGTGATAATCCCCGACAGCACATCGCCACTGCCGCCGGTGGCCAATGCGTCGTTACCGGTGGTATCAAACCACAGCTCTTCGCCGGCAGCCAGGATGGTGGTGGCACTTTTGAGCAATACGGCTACACCATGGGCGCGGGTAAATGCGGTGAGGCGCGCAATTGTCTGCTCACGAACGGCCATCAGTGAACAGGTTGCCAGCCGGGCAAATTCTCCCAGATGGGGGGTGAGAAGAATGGATTTGCCCGCCAACTGTCCAAGCAAATTGGAGTGAGTGCTGAGCAGGTTCAGGCCATCTGCGTCGATAATCAGTGGCTTGTGCCAGGATGCCAGCAGATATTCCAGCATTTGCAAAGATTGCTCAGACACTCCCACACCGGGTCCGAACAGCAGCACATCCATGGTATTCAACTTTTCTTCGATGGCGGCAATATCATAGCGATTTTCTGCTGCGAAAGGGATGGCGCAGGTCATCACTTCGGTGAGCTTTATCTCAAAAATGGTATCCATCCCGGCCGGATGGAAGAGGGTGATGAGCCCGCCTCCAGCGCGTAATGCAGCACGGGATGCCAGCACTGCTGCGCCAGAAAATCCCGGACTTCCTGCGATGATGCCGATGCGACCAAAATCACCTTTGTGTGCCAGGGATGAACGCTGAGGAAACCGGATGCTGTCGGTGGTACTGTGCATCCCACGAGGAGGTAGTGCACGGTACACTCTGGGAGGCACGCCGATATCGATGATCTCCAGTTTTCCGGTTTTGGCGCGGCCCTCTCCTAAAAGATGCCCATACTTCGGCGCCGCCATGGTAAGGGTAACATCTGCATGAATGGCACACACAGCTTCGCCGGTATCGGCATCTACGCCACTGGGAATATCCACGGAAAAAATCAAGCCGCCAAGATCATTTATCACCTCAATCATATCGCCGCGCCACCCGCGAACCACGCCGGAAAATCCGTTACCAAAGATGGCATCAACCACCACATCGGGAGTGATGGAGGCTGCATCCAGACCAAACCATGCATCCAGAGAATCCACTCGTTCCAGAGGAATCCCCAGCTCTTTACATTGCTGATGATTTTCCCGGGTTTCCGGGGTGCTGGCGGCTACATCTCCCAGCACAAATACTCGTGGATGATGGCCCCATTGGTGCAGATAACGGGCGATAACAAAGCCGTCGCCCCCATTGTTTCCTGTGCCACAAAAGATAAATAGCTTCGCATCCTGAGAAAGCCGATTCTGGATATATTTAGCACATCCAAGGCCGGCGGTTTCCATCAGAGTTTTGCCGGGAATCCCTTCGGTATGGATGGTATATTGGTCGATTTCGCGCATTTCCTGACGAGATAATACAAACATTTTTAGACCCCCGGTAATATGATTTCGATGGTGGTGCCTTTGTTCAGTTCGCTCTCCAGCACCCGAATTTTGCCCTGATGATAATCTTCGATAATGCGTCGTGCTAAGCTTAAACCCAAGCCCCATCCCCGTTCTTTGGATGTGATCCCCGGCTCGAAAATATCCCGGAATTTCGATTTGGCCATTCCACAGCCGGTATCGCTAATCTGGATGTGAATATTTTTTTTCCGTTGAAAGGTCTTTATGGTAATGAGTCCGGCATTGTTTTTCAACGCATCCATGCTGTTTTTTATCACATTCTCAAGCGCCCAGGAAAAGAGGTCGGGATCCACCTTAACTTCCACATGGGGGTTTGCATGCTCTACCACCAGCTGCACTGCATTACTACGCTGGGGCAACCGCCGCCGGATATATTCCACGGTTGGGGATATTAACGCATCCAGATGACTCACCTTCAGCTTGATATTGGAACCCACTTTGCCAAAGCGGTTTGCCGCCAGTTGCAGACGTTTCACATCGGCATCCATATCGGTGATGGTCTTGGCAATTGCCTCTGTATCTCCCACCTTTGCATACTCTTGCATCATCATCAGCCAGCCGCTGAGGGAGGAGAGAGGTGTGCCAAACTGATGAGCGGTTTCTTTGGCCATCCCCACCCAGATAAGGCTTTTTTCCTGACGCCGGATCACGGTGATGATGTAGATGGCCAATGCGGCGAAGAGAAGGATAAAGGTGCCTTCGATATAGGGTATTCGGCGAAGATTTTTCATGGTGCTGGATTCGTCATAAAACACATAACCTACTATGGCATTGTTAGTTATGCTCCCGCGTAGAGGAATCACCGTCTTCTGATTTTCCATGCGTCGCACCATTTTGTGCAGATACCGTTGTTCAGCGGCGGTGAGTTGTTCAAAGAGCTTTTGTTCCACATTCAGGTTTTCCCAGGATGCCGGGGTTTTGGTGCTATCGGTAAAGATCATGGGGAAGTTGGTATGGGGCAAAATCTGCTCCCGGACATATTGACCAAGGTATTGGTCAACGTCACGGTTTATGGGAGCTCCCAGGTTTTTGGCATAGAGATCTGGTACTACCTGGACGTCTTCCCGTATCTGCCGCAAAAGCACATTGATAGACATGATGGTAAGGATGAGAATTGCTACTAAAAATACCGGAAAATAGTAACGCAGAAAATGATTATGTTCACGATTTGGTTTTTTTTGCGAGATCCCAGATTTCATCCAGTTCCTCCAGACTTTGTTCATGCATGTTTACTCCCGCTTTTTGAAAGTGTTTTTCCACGATACGAAAACGGGTATCAAATTTCTTGATAGTGCGCCGCAAGCAAGTTTCGGCATCCAGATCCAGTTTGCGCGCCATATTGACGATGGTAAAAAGTACATCTCCCAGCTCGTTTTGCATCTCTTCCACATCCCCGGCATCGTAGGCTTCTTGAAATTCGCCAATCTCTTCTTCGATTTTGTCAAAAACCGGCATTTCGTCCGGCCAGTCAAAACCCACGGATGCCGCCTTCTCCTGCATACGCT
Source organism: Candidatus Cloacimonadota bacterium (assembly GCA_021157525.1). Classification (GTDB taxonomy): domain Bacteria; phylum Cloacimonadota; class Cloacimonadia; order Cloacimonadales; family TCS61; genus JAGGWK01. The sequence continues at coordinate 6,931 of JAGGWK010000054.1, forward strand.
GGGCTACTATCAGGCCGGGCATGGAGGTTGGGATGCCGTCTATGGCAGAAGTACGGGTAGCTTTTTTTTCCTGCTGTTTTATTCGCTCCCAATTCATCTTCACTCCTTTGGCATCGGTGGCAGGTCCATCTCCAAATATGTGAGGATGGCGGTGAATCAGTTTTTCGCTGATTTTGCGGCATACGTCTGCCATATCAAATTCCCCGGCTTCTTCTGAGATGCGGGCCTGCATAAGGATGTGCAGCAACAAATCCCCCAGCTCTTCAGAAAGATGCTCGGAGTCATTATTCTCGATGGCTTCCACTGCTTCATACAGTTCTTCGATGAAATTGGGTACCAGACTTGTGTGGGTCTGTTTCAGGTCCCAGGGGCATCCATCCACAGGATGACGCAGCTGAGCAACAACGGCTACCAAGGTATCAAATTCTTTCACTCTCTTTCTCCTCTTCTCGCTGCCACCGCAGCAAAATCCGTCGGGCGATGAACTTGCGCCGAATAGCGCCGATAACCAGTATCAGCGGGATGCAGGCCCATAATAGCGCCGAGACGGCAAATATCATACCCATCCTGAAATGGGATTGGGCATAGGCTTCGAACTGATGGGAAAAGCCCTGAGCCGTAAAGTAAAAACTTTGACGAAAGCTGGTGTAAAAGCTTTCGCCTGATGCACCACGGGCAAAAAAAGCAAACCACCGTTTTTTGTGACGGGTCGCCAGATACTTTACTGCCAAGGCGGAATAGGCATAAAGGGATTCCCATGCCAGCTGACTTTCGGGATAGTTTTTCGTCATCTGTTGCAACGGCAAATAGTTGCCGGCGGCGTAATTACTCATGAAATTGAGTTCCCGTCGCGATGTGAGGCCACCGGAAAAATAGACAGCCATTCCTTCGTGAAACCACAGAGGAGCGTCTGCCCACAGATAATGCACCAGAGAATGGATGTATTCGTGTAGCACAATGGAGCGTAACCGGCTGTATTGTTTCACATCCCGGGGATTGCGTACGATCATCCTGCGGGAAGAAAATTGATAGGCTGCTTCGCTGAATTCGATAATGGGAGCTGCGGATTTTACCAAGTCTTGGTACTGAGCGTTATCAGACGCTACCACCAGGGTAAGGGGATAGCTGGGATAGACCCCCAGTTTGCGCTGTACCGCCACTGCATCCTTGGCCAGATGATGAGCAAGTTGCCACGCCGCAGTGGAATCGTCTGCTGAAGCTTCTACCCGGATCTCGTCCACATCAAAGGTGATGGAAGCAAGGAATCCGGCGCAGAGAAGCATCCACACCAGCAGCAAGAGTCGCATGATTACTTCATGTACTTATCGATCAAGGTGCACAGTTTTTCCAAGGGAAAGGGCTTGAAGAGCACATCCTGCAGTCCGTTCAACTTGGCATTTAGCACCACATGGTTGGGATCGTAGCCAAACCCGGTCATCATAATCACCGGCAGGTCTGGATTGTATTCTCTGGTGCGGGCAAATAGCTGGTTGCCGTCCATATCCGGCATGGCGATGTCGGTAAGCACTATATCCACCGTGCCCTGCATGATGATTTTCAGGGCTTCATAGCCCGTGCTTGCGCTGGTAATTTCCAAGTCGTCCCGCAGGTCAGAAAGATCCTGCGTTAAATCTTCGATAATGTCGGGTTCGTCATCTACTATCAGCAATCGAATCATCTATTCCTCAGTATTATTGGTATTTTTTCGGGATGCAGCATCCCAGAGATCAGAAGCATTCTTTTCCACAAAATCCGCCACGACATAGGCTTCGTTGAAAGCCGCTTTTTCTATTGCCAGCTCTTCGTTTGGCTGGTATTCTATCGGGGAAACGAAAAAGCGATACGTTTGTGTGTGATGGATAGCGGCGATCTGCCCGTGGCTGAGGGTAATGTTGAAGGGGCCGCAATCCATGGAGCCTTCCAGATATTTTGTTCTCTGGAAAAAAGCAAGATAGCGATAATAACGCCGTAAAATGCGCAATTGGCTTTCTGTGATATCTGCCTGAGCAAAGTGCAAATCATTCAGTTGGCTCTCTTTTCGGGATGCCAGCTCTTCCAGCAATGCGGGATTTATTTCCAGGTAGTTTTTTAGCAGGACGTCGGCAATCTTCTGTTGGTCTTCCACACACCAGCCATGGCAGCTTTTATTTTTCAGACGACTACAGGGGAAGTTTTCATCTTCGCAGGCGGGATATCCAAAGGCATCCGCCAGCACGTCTATGACTTCCCAGAGATGAAACCGACCAGGGAAAGGCCCGATGTAGGTTGCATCTTCGATGGTAGTTTCCTCTACCTTGAGGTAGGGCACTTTGTGAAAACGTATGGCAAGATAGACATAATCCTGGTGAGGCTGGATGCTTTGGCACAACTCCATGGGATGCTGGTATTGTGCCAGCTTTTCCCAGCACAAAGCCTCCAGAAGAGTTTCTGTTTCTCGCCACTCCAGAGCATCGGTGAGAGAAATAAGCTGCATGATGTGAGGATCTTCGTTGTCCCGGGTAAAGATGTTTCGCAGACCTTGCTGAAGGTTTGCCGATTTTCGGGCGTATATCATTTTGCCCTTTTGATAACAGTAAAAGGTTCCTGCCGAATCCGGTATATCTCCCATGTTCTTCAGCACATGTGCTTTTTCTCTTCTTTCCATGGCATCAAACTGAAAAAACGCTTTGGGCTGTCAATTAAATAAACGGCAAGTCTGCCAAGGAGAGTGAAGATGGTTTCACCGAAAGCGCCAATGGCAATTGGCGCTTTCGGTAACAAAATACAAACTCTCCGGCAAACCTGGCAGGTTGAGAAAAACCTGCCAGGATGCCGGATTCGTTATTTCAACAGCAGGCACTTCTTCTGACCCAGAGTTTTGCCGCCGGCTTTCAGCTGGTACAGATACACGCCTGAGGTTACCGGTTGATTGGCTGAGTCGGTGCCATCCCAATGTACAGAACCTGCTCGTAACTCGTCATTCGTCATTTGTAATTGTTTCACCTTCTGGCCCTTGGCATTATAAATCTCGATGGCAACATTTTCTATAACTTCATTAC
>JAGGWK010000017.1 GCA_021157525.1 Candidatus Cloacimonadota bacterium
CATAGTTGTTTGATTTGCTGTTCCATTTTCCAGATGCGTCCAGAGTATCAACCACGGCAGAATTGATGGTGAACCATGTTCCCACGGTGATGAGATCGGTTTGTGGAAGTTCCACAATGCCGTAACCTAATATTTCGTTGGTGTGCCATTTGATCTTTTTAAAACCTGTAACCTGCGACGAGACTTTGATCTGGCCCAATTCCTGAGTGTATTTCTGGCCATCTTGAGTTGTGTGCAGTTTGATGAGCTCAAATTGCGCATTGCTGAGGGCCTGGGTATAATAATCGGTTTTTTGGGGTATCAGCTCCACTTCGTGCTGCTCCATATCCAGCTTTTGCACCAGATAGGACTCTCCCTGATGAAGGTAAATGGCCTGAGGATGAGTCATCCAGAAGGCACTGGCTTCGTCAACAAGACCGATGGTAGTGCCGGCAACTCGCAGCAAATAGTCCCCAATACCGCTGGTGCGTAACGACACATCCTGGGCCGGATAGGTGGAGTCCTTCCAGAAATGACGATCATGAGATGTGTACACCAGGTCGTGTTTGCGCAGGATGTCTATGTATTCATCCACGACTTGGGGTGTTACGCCGCCGAAGCTTTCGTGGGTGATAAAAGGCTTTTCAAAGAGAGCGCATTTCATGTGATGCAATAAAATAAAGGGGTTATCGGGATTTATAAGAGCCTGCTCAGGTGCTGTGTGGAGCAGAAATTCCGGATGGGTGATAATGTATTGATCCAGAAGATTGGCTGAGGCCACCATTACTGTGAGGGATGGTCGCTGGCTGCGTCCTGCCCGGCCGCTCTGCTGGCGGAATGATGCGATACTGCCGGGATAGCCGCACATCACCACCGCGTCTATGCCCCCTACATCTATGCCCAGCTCCAAGGCATTGGTGGCTACTACCGTTCGCAATGCACCGGTTTTGAGCTTGTACTCGATTTCTCGCCGGGTTTTGGGCAGGTAGCCACTACGGTAACTGTGCACGCTCTCGGGGTCTTCTACGCTGCTTTGGATGTAGGTAACCATGAGCTCTACCATGCGGCGGGATGGCGCAAACACCAGGGTCTGGATGCCGGCATCATGAAGCAGACATGCTACTCGAACCGCTTCGTGAAGGGCGCTGCGACGAATCCCCAGATCTTTATTGACGATGGGAGGATTGTACAGCACCAGATGATGTTCTCCCCGAGGAGCACCATTATTCAGGATGACTGTGACTGGTTCTTCCAGCATGGTTTCGGCAAAATTATCCACATCATCCAAAGTGGCGGATGTGAGAATGAACTGTGGTTTGCTGCCATAAAACCGGCACAGCCGTTTCAAGCGGCGCAAAACATTGGTAACATGCGAGCCGAAAACCCCGCGATAGACGTGAACTTCGTCGATAACCACATAGCGGAGGTTGGTAAAAAAATCTTTCCAATTGGTGTGATGAGGCAAAATGCCCAGATGCAGCATATCGGGATTGGTAAAAATGAACCGGGTATTTGTGCGCATCCGTCGCCGCATTTCCGCAGGGGTATCGCCGTCATAGATCCCGGCAGAAGCTTTTTGTCCATGGTAGGATGGATGTGCCAGCATGGTTAGCAGAGATTTATGTTGATCCTGGGTGAGGGCTTTGGTGGGGAAGAGCAGCAGGGCGCGTTGAGATGGTGCATCCTGTAATGTGTGCAGCATCGGGGCATAGTAGCAGAGGCTTTTACCGCTGGCCACTCCCGAAGTTATCACACAGTTTTTCCCCGTCACTACTACATCCCACGCCGCCGCCTGATGGCTGTAAAAGCGATCTATACCCATTTTCTCCAACAGGGTTTTCAGGGCAGGATGCATGATCTGCGGCAGGGGAGTGGTGACTGCATCCCGTGCAGCAGTCCGTCGCTGGATGGCGATGTTCCTTCCGCAACTGCGGTCTTCTATCAATGCTTCTAATGCTTTCATACTCATCCAAAAGTAATCGCCACACCTGTGCGTCAAGCGGCAAATGCATCCGGCAAAAAGGTGACAGTAAGGCAGAGTTTTTTTGGTGGATTTCATAGGGGTTATTTCGCAACCGGAAAACTGAGACCGCTACTCTCCATGCCGTGAAGGAAAGGAGAGTAGCGCTGGGATGAGAAATGAAAAACAACGTCTCCCAACCTGCCACGGCGGAATTACATTGAGACGGGACGAATCTTACGAAGAAAATCTACTCCCCTTGAGCTTTGCTCAACGTTCGCATAAATTTGAAGAAAGGGCGACATGCATGTAAAATTCATTGCCCATAAAACGGGGTATTGGTAACAGCAGTGGGGGAAATTAAGATTAAAATATGCTCATTTAGGAGAGTAACTTCCTGAAATTGTGATTTGTTACATAGGGTATAACGGATTATATGGAAAATGGATTTCAATAAACCCTTTGACAGATTTGTCACATTTCCAAGCTTCGGGCACAGATAAGAATGCAGGAGATACAGATGTATTATCGATGAACATGAGGAGCATATTTAGTCTGGCAGACTAAAAAAGATACATTAACGTAATCCTGCTGTTATCGGTACTTCGATATCCGCAGGATGCGGAACAATCGGAGGAAAAATGAGTTCAGATTATCATGAAATGTGGGCGAAACCGGGTCTTGCCCCGGAAGCTCATGACGCACTACTTGCCGGTCTTGGCGAGAGCAATCCCCACCATTTTTTATCTCAGAAAAACCGCCCTGAAGCAATTTTGTGTTTTGATTTTGTCGTATCGCTGTGGTATAATGATGCATGGAACTACAGAGGCGGCAAAGAGTGATCTATCTTGATAACGCAGCCACCTCATTTCCCAAAGCACCGGGAGTGGCCCAGGCTGTGTATGATTTTCTGGAAAATGTTGGTGCCAATGCCGGACGCTCTTCTCATCAGGCAGCCAGAACATCCAGCCGCATAGTATATCAGGCCAGAGCAGCGGTGGCGCAGCTTCTGGGCATTGAAAACAGTGAGCAACTGGCGTTTTGCTTCAATGCAACTCATGGGCTGAACACCGCCATCCGGGGGCTTGTGAAGCCGGGGATGGAGGTGGTGACATCCTGCATGGAGCACAACTCTGTGATGCGGCCGCTGCGAAATCTGGAAGCCACGATGGGCGTGAAAATCCATCAATTTGGTCTTTTGAATGATGGCTTGCCAGATATGGCGGCCTATGACGCACTTCTGCAAAACAAACCTCAGGTGGTGGTTTGCACAGCTGCATCCAACGTAACCGGTGTGATTTTCCCCATCCATGAAATAGCTGCCAAAGCCAAAGAGGCTGGAGCAATCACTATTATCGATGCATCCCAATTGGTTGGGAGCTATCCCTTTACGGTGGATGCCAGTACCATGGATTGCGTCTGCTTTCCCGGACACAAAGGGCTGCTGGGCCCCACAGGAACAGGTGGCATCTATGTGAACCCTGAGTTGTCTCTGGCGCCGTTGATGACCGGTGGCACCGGATCACGCTCGGATGAAGAACGGCAACCTCAATACATGCCGGACCTTCTGGAAAGCGGAACGCCGAATATAGCCGGGATAGCCGGGCTGTTGGTGAGTGCACAGTATTTGTTGCAGCGGGGAATTGCCGATGTGCGGGCACACAAAGAGTGCATCATTACTCAGTTGATACAGGGATTGGATGGCATTCCCGGCATCGATATACAAAGTCCCCGAGATGTGGCGCAGCAGGTGGGAGTGATCTCCATTACTGCCTCGAGATTGGATTGTGCGACCCTTACGCGGGAACTGGACAAACGTGACATAGCCGTGCGAATGGGGCTGCATTGTGCTCCGGGCGCACATCGGGCTTTGGGTACATTTGAGGCTGGTGGAACGGTGCGGCTCAGCCCGGGGGTGTTTACAACGAAAAAGGATATTGACACAACTCTGGCTATTTTAGGAGAGATTTTATTATGATAAACACAGAAATATTTCTCACGCAGATGACAACTGCCGCTGGCTGAGGCGCCAAGCTGGGACCGGGGGTCCTCAATAAAGCCCTCTGCGGCATTACCCAACCAGATTATCCCAACTTGATTGTGGGATTTCAACATGCCGAAGATGCCGGTGTGTATAAGATTAACGATGATGTTGCGTTGGTTCAAACCCTCGACTTTTTTCCCGCCATCGTAGATGATCCCTACACCTTTGGCCAAATTGCCGCCGCCAATTCACTGTCGGATATTTACGCCATGGGTGCCAAACCCATCACGGCGATGAACATCGTCTGCTTTCCCCAGGAAAAGTTGGGTGCCGAACATCTCCGGGCCATGTTGCTAGGTGGGATGAACAAATTGCAGGAAGCCGGGACAGCGCTGATTGGTGGTCACAGCATCGATGATGAAGAGTTGAAATACGGCCTCAGCGTAACAGGCATTGTACATCCAGATAAGGTGCTGCAAAACAATACACCTCAGGTGGGAGATCATCTGATCATCACAAAAAAAGTAGGAACGGGGCTTATCAACACTGCTCAGAAGGGCGGTATATTTGATGCCAGAACCCTGAAGATGTCTGCCGATACCATGGCTACGCTCAATAAATACGCAGCGGATATCGCCGGAAAATATACCGTGCATGCCTGCACCGATATCACCGGCTTTGGACTGCTGGGCCACGCCTGTGAAATGATAGAAGCAAGTAAAGCCGGACTACGGCTGTTTTTCTCGGAAATCCCCCTGCTGCCTCATGTGCTGGAATATGCACGGATGGTGCTGGTTCCCGCTGGAACCTATCGAAATAAACAGCATAGAAAGCACCAGATAACCAACCTGAAAAACCTGAAGGAAGAGACTCTTGACATCCTGTTTGACCCGCAAACTTCCGGTGGTTTGCTTCTTAGCGTGCCAGCCGATCAATCCACGGAATTGCTTACTGAACTTCTGATACAGAACATCGATGCGGCGATAATAGGGGAAGTCACACCCCATGCCGATAAAGTAATGGTGGAACTTTGATGTCGCGCTTCGTTATCACCTTTGGTTCTACCCATCAGGCTATGGCGGCAGAGCACAGTCTGGATGGGGTACTGCCTCTGGAGCTGATTCCTACACCCAGAGAAATCAGCTCAGAATGCGGATTTACGCTGCTGGTAAAAGTATCCACCCCGAATGAGATTACCGGCATCCTGCACAAAAAAAAGCTGCCCTTTAGTGCAATCTATAAAGTAAATGAATACTCAGGAGGGAAATCCTATGAAATTGTCTATTGATGCTCGTAAGCTGGCATGTCCAATGCCCGTAATCAAAACGAAAAAAGCCCTGGAACAGGAAAATGTGACAGCTTTGGAGATCGTGGTGGATAATCCTGCAGCTCGTGAAAATGTGAGTCACTTTGCCGGTAATGCCGGGTGTGTGGTGGAATCGGTAGTTGAAACCGACGGGGATTTTACCATCACCATTGTGCGGGAGAACGAAGAGAATGAGCGTCTCGAATCTCCGGCGGAAAAAATCAGCGGGAAAGTGCTGTTTATCGGCACTGACGTGATTGGCAAGGGCAACGATGAGTTGGGAGCAAAATTGATGAAAGCCTTTTGTTATGCTCTTACCGAAATTTCCGTGCCACCCCGTAAACTGGTGTTTATGAACGGTGGCGTGAAGCTCTGTGTGGATGGTGCTGCAACGCTGGAAAACCTGCAAACCCTGGCATCCAGAGGTGTGGAAATGCTGGTTTGCGGTACCTGCCTGGACTTTTTTGGATTGTCTGCCGCATTGAAAGTGGGAACTGTGAGCAATATGTACGACATCGCCGAGAGCCTGCTGTGCCCGGATGCCGTGGTTACCATTTAATCAAAAGATTCCTCGTGTCTTGCCGCGAGGTTTCCACATACTCTCCCCTGATTTTCAGGGGAGATGTCCCGCCTGAGGTGGGGGCAGAGGGTGGAATAAGGAAAATCGATTTTCAGCTTTTTTGCTGAAACAAAGTTGGCGAAATACCCCTTAGCTTGCCACGGGGATAGTCGATTTTGAGAAGTTTCTTTATTATTTTTTAAACACATTCCGGCCACCTTATAGGTTTTTCCCAACCTACCAGGCGTTGCCGGTTGATGTCCCTGCATCTGAAACGAAAGAGATCGTTTCCCTGAGGTATTTTACAGAGGTAATCTACTCCCATTGAGTACACTCAATGGACGCGTAAATCTAAACAAAGGGCGACATTTTATGAACTGGCCATCATCCTTCGTCGTATGTCTCTGCAGGCTCATCCTCAGGAAAACGGTGTCCAAGCAGGGCTTGGACACCGGGCTTTCCTTCATGTCAATCGTGGTTTATCTTCTCTAGAATGAATAACCTACCTGAATTCTGGCGAAATCATCATCTTTTGTATCGGTTCCCCTTGAGTGCATAGCTGAAACTCAGTTCATGACCCCAGGCCAATCCATAGAAGATCAAAGCTAAGATCAGGAGTTGTCCTTTCATATTTCCTTACAATATTTTAAAAATGAGATAGATGCCGGTCATGGAAACCAGTAGTCCGCAGACCCTTTTCATATAGATTGGCAGGCGGGATTTCTCTGTCCAATTGAGATATTTCTGTACGTTTCCGACCGTTGTTCCAGCCAAAACGATGACGCCGCAATGGCCAATGGCATAAAGGAGCAGGAGAAGTATCGCTTTTAGTAATGCATGTGCAGCAGTACTATACACCATTCCCAGCAGAGGTGCCATAAAAGCAAAAGTGCAAGGCCCTACACCGATACCAAAAAGAAGTCCCATAATGAAGGCAGCTTTCTTGCCTTTTATGCCAAACTTCTGTAAGTTTATCAGCTGCCATTGCAGAGGAATCATATCCATTAAATAGAGACCTACGATGATAAATAGGGTCGCAAAGAGAACATTCCCCCATAAACCTATGTCACCGATAAGGCGTCCCAGGGCAGCTGTAATAAACCCTATGAGGATAATACTAAGCATTATTCCCGCAGAAAACAGGAGAGACATGGCAAAGGGTTTGCGGTCTTTGGCCTGTTGTTGCGCACTTATTATCCCCACGATAAGGGGAATGCTGGAGAGATGACAGGGACTGAGGAGAACGCTTACAATGCCCCACAACAGAGATGCACCCCAAATCCAGCCGGTAGGTTCATAAAAGACCATGGAAAGGCGCGTGAAAAGCTCACTCACCATTTGACGTCTCCTGCTTCTTTTTATGAGGAATCAACCCCTGAGCAACCAGGAATTTGGTAATTTCTTCGGTAGGATAAAAGCCCATATGCCGATGAATTTCTGTGCCTGATGCGTCTAAAAACACCTGGGTAGGTATGGCTCTTACCCGATATTTCCTGGTAATTTTTCGGCTTTTGTACACATCGTGAAACTGAATGTCCATTTGATCGCCAAATATTTCCCGTAGTTCTTCCAACACTTTTTCCATTTGTTTACAGGGAATGCAGGTGGTGCTGCCGATTTCAAGGAAGGTTATCTGGGGAGCATTTGTTGAGTCCGGTTGTGCAGGTTCGGCACCCCATAAAAGTGCGCTACTGAATGCGATTAAAAATAGTATTTGTCTCATGATACCGCCTATTTTGCTATCATTGTCCGGATGTCTGCTGCAGAAAGCACTTTTCCGGTGGAACGTACCACGTTATCTATTACCAGTCCGGGTGTCATCATCACGCCAAAGTTCATAATCTCATTGATATCTGTTACTTTCTCAATAGAGAAATCTCCGGGTAAATCCCGGATAGCAGCTTTTGCATTTGCTTCCAGTTCTTTGCATTTTTTGCATCCTGTTCCTAAAATTTTGATGATCATTGTACATACCTCTTTATATTTTTTTTTAGAAAAGATTACCGTAAGCAAAGCCTGCCATTGCCGAAAACACAATGACCATGGCAAAATAGGTAAGGGCTTTTTTGACACCCATCAAGCGAAAGAGAACAATCATATTGGGTAAACTGAGAGAATACCCTGCCAGAAAAAGAGTGAGAGCAGGACCTTTTCCCATGCCAAGATTCATGAAGGTTTGGATAATGGGCACTTCTGTGAGGGTGGCGAAGTACATCAACGCACCAAAAACTGAGGCAACAAGGTTGGATCTGATGCCGTTTCCTCCCAGAAATTGCTGAACAATTGACTGGGGAATAGCTTTAGATATGAAGCCCGCTACAAAGACGCCGGCAAAAAGAAGGGGCATAATCTTGAGAGTAAAGCTGCTTACTTCGGCACCCCATTCATTCCGTTTGTCCTTTTTCATCCTGAAAAAGCTGATATACACAATACCAAGGCTGGATAAAACGATGAGGATGGTTTTGAGCAGCGGGGCAATTTTGAGGCCACCGGTAATGAGTATTGCCATCCACAAAAAGAAGAGAAGGCCGGTTTCCCATGGGGAAAGTCCGGTAGATTCGTCATCATTTGCGACCACTGACCCGGCGGCTTGAGGCTTTTTGTCATAGAGTAATCCCATAATGATACCCATGACCAGAGCCAGAATAACGGAGGTTACCAGCCGAACGATGGACAGTTCCCATCCAAGCACCGTACCGGTGAGGAAAATTGCTGCAATATTGATGGCAGGCCCTGCGTAAAGAAAGGAAATTGCCGGTCCAATGCCTGCGCCTCGTTTCCATATCCCTGCGAACAAAGGCAATATAGTACAGGAACAAACAGCGAGGATTCCACCTGAAACTGATGCAATGGGGTATGCAATGTACTTCTTTGCTGTGGGCCCGAGATACTTCAATATCGCATCACTCTTGAGAAAAACCGCTATTGCTCCTGCAATAAAAAAGGCAGGAACAAGGCACAATAGCACATGCTTGGTGGCATAGTCGTGCAATAACCAAAAGCCATTGAACAGGCTTTCTTTAAAAACCGGGTGTTGTACTGGTAAAAAATAAAAAATCCCGAAGGCAAGTACCAGCCAGAGTAAGTTATTTTTTTTCATAGTTCTCCTTTTTATATTTGGCGAATTGGCCAAGAGTTGTCTAAAAAAATAGCGGGGCTTTTATGCTTCTCGCATTTCATTTCTTTCTATCACAGTAATGATGCACTGATAAAAGTCCAGAACACAGTTGCTCAATAGATGATAATAAACGCAATTTCCCCGCTTTTCATCCCACAGGATACCCGCGTTTTTGAGCACAGTCAAATGCTTAGAGACGGTGGATATATCAGCTCCTATCATCTCTGTTAGTTCAATTACGCAATAGGATTGCCGTTTGAGAGTATCTATTATAAAGAGTCGTGTGGGATGGGCCATAGCTTTTACTATGCGCGCCATTTCGTTATATTTATCTTTGTCGTAAGAAATCACTGCAACCTCCGATGCCTACTTGCCAAATGTGCCAAATAGGTCAAGGTTTTCTTTGAGTGTTGCCAAAGTATCTCATGTTTCCCACCTCCAACACATTGAAGGTTGGAGACGTTGCTTTATCATTTTTATCTACTTATCCCATACCGGCTCCCGCAAAGAACAAACTTGTGTATCCTTATAATAATTTCCATGTAGGGAAACGCATAATCATCCACAATAAACATCCCCTCAAGAGCCTGTTTATTATCATTGACATAAAACCCAATCACTAAAATTTGAAGATAATTAAATAAAAATGTGGAGTGTTGATGTTTGTAAAGAAGGTTGACGTTACTACTCATCATCATGATGAGTTACTTGATATCACGCATTTAGTGCAGATTGCGGTAGCCGAAAGCGGAATAACCAGCGGCCGAGTCCAGCTTTTTGTTCCCCATACCACGGCAGCCGTCACCATCAACGAAAATGCTGACCCCGATGTTCCCCGGGATATTTTGTTGGGTTTGCAACACATTTCACCGGTTTTGTCACAATACCGTCATGGAGAAGGCAATTCTCACGCCCATATTAAGAGCAGTCTTATTGGATGCAGTGAGGAGGTTTTGGTACAGGACGGCGCACTTCTGCTGGGCACCTGGCAGGGCATCTGGTTCTGCGAGTTTGATGGCCCCCGATCTCGTCGCCTTATTATCAGCGTGATGCAAGGCTGATGAATAAGCGAATCTTTTGGTTAGCCGGCGAAAAGTCCGGAGATCTTCACGCTTCCATCGTTATCGAAGCTCTCAATGCAACTCACAAAGACATGCAGCACGAGGGGGTTTGTGGCCCTCATATGCAGCAAGCTGGATGCAAGCCTCTGTTTCCCTTTGCCCGTTTTTCTGTGATGGGGTTTGCCGAAGTGATACGTCATATCGCTTTTTTTGGCAAAGTAGAGAAAACTATCCGGGGGCTTTTTCAGGAAAATCCTCCGGATCTGGTGGTCTTGGTAGATTACCCTGGCCTGAATATGCGCATCGCCCGCATTGCCAGGAAATACGGCATCCCCGTGCTCTACTATATCTGCCCGCAATTCTGGGCATGGAAATACCGTCGCATCTATGCTCTCAAGACGCTCACGAACCACATTGCCTACATCCTGCCCTTTGAGGGTGACCACTTTTCTCAGCATGAAATCCCCGCCACTTACGTAGGACATCCCATCGCTCAGGAGATTGTTGTTTCGCAGGATAGGGAAACCTTTGCTGCTCAGCATGGACTGGATGCATCCAAAACATGGATCGGCTTTCTTCCTGGCAGTAGAGATGGCGAGATACGCAAATTACTTCCCCTCTATTTACAGGCCATGAGCCACTTCCATCCAGATAAATATGAGCTGCTCCTCTCGGAAGCAACTTCGGTGAGCAGCTCTCTTTTTACCTCCTATTTGCAAAATTTCAGCGTAAAGCCTTCCATTATCCGTGGGCAAAATTATGAGTTCATGAAGCACTGCGATGCGGTGGTTGCCACCTCTGGTACGGCAACTTTGGAGACGGCGTTTCTGGGAACTCCTTTTATAATTGTGTATAAAACCAGCGCACTGTCTTACCAGATTGCCCGGCATATTATCAAGATTAACCGCATCGGGTTACCCAATATTATCCTGGATGCCGATATTATCCCCGAGCTTATTCAGCATAAAGCTACAGCAAGGGCTATAGTAGCCCACATAGAGCGTATACTTACAGACCTGGAATATCGTCAGAATATCACCACTCGGTTGGCTGAATTGCACCGCATCCTGGGCACAAAAAACGCAGCAACCAATACGGCAAAAATCATAGAGGACTTGCTGAAATGAAGAAAATTCTCTTCTTTCTGGAAAAGTACCTTGCATCGGCTCTGCTGCTTGCCCTGGGCGCTACGCTGCGGTTTCACATAAAAGGAGAGTTTCCTTCCCAACCAGCTCTCGTTGCTGCCTGGCATCGTAACATGATTCCTTTGCTGTATCGGCATCGAGGTATTAAGGTGGGGATTTTGATTTCCAGCAGCGATGATGGACAGCTGATAGCCGGCCCCTGCGAAACTCTGGGCTATGTGACGATTCGAGGTTCTTCTACCCGGGGAGGTTCCCAGGCAATTCGCCGCATGATCACCCACGCTCAATCCCATCATTGCGCCATCACGCCAGACGGACCTAAAGGCCCTTCTCAGGAAATGAAGGATGGATTGCTCTATCTGGCGTATGTGTCCAAACTGCCTATCGTGCCTGCTGCCGTGGATATCAGCAGCGAGTGGATCTTCAATTCATGGGATCGCTTCCGCTTTCCAAAACCCTTCGCCCGTGTCAATATCAGTTACGGCGCACCTGTCTGCATCCAGACTAAGGAAGAAATAAAGACAAAACTGTCTGTAGTGCAGGACGCCATGGATAGATTATCAGAAAAAAATAAAATCGAGAGAGGTTAAGTATGCAGTTATCACAAAGAGCTGTAAACATGCAGGCGTCGCCTATTCGCAAGCTGATGCCTTTTGCCAACAAAACAAAAAACGAGGGGGTGAAAGTATATCACCTGAACATTGGTCAGCCGGATATCGAAACCCCCAAACAAATGCTGGATGTGTACCACAATTTTAACGAAAAAGTATTGGCTTACGGTCCGTCTCAAGGGCTGGAGGTTTATCGGCAAAACTTGGTACGGTATTATAAAAAGAATGACATCTCCATAACCGTGGACGATATCATTGTTACCACCGCCGGTTCCGAAGCCATCATTCTTACCATGTTGGCTATTGGTAATCACGGTGATGAGGTGATTGTCCCTGAGCCCTTCTATACTAATTACAATGGTTTTGCCACCATGAGCGGACTGAAACTGGTTCCCCTTACAACTTATGTGGAGGATGGCTTTGCTCTGCCTTCCACCGAGAAAATAACCTCATTGATCACGCCAAAGACCTGCGCTATCATGCTGTGTAATCCCGGAAATCCTACCGGCGCCGTCTATTCAAAATCCGAGATTCAGCGCATCGCAGAAGTGGCCCGGCGGCATAATCTCTATGTGGTCAGCGATGAGGTGTACCGGGAATTTATCTATGATGGCGGCACCCACACCAGCATCCTGGATATTGCCGATTTTTCTGATAACGCCATCATGGTAGATAGTGTGTCAAAGCGCTACAGCGCTTGTGGTGCCCGCATCGGCTGCATCGTATCACGGAATGCGGCAGTAATGACTGCCATCCTGAAATTTGCCCAGGCCCGGCTGTGCCCGCCAACCATCGATCAGTTGGCCGCCAGCGCCTGTGTCGATCTTGAGCCGGAATATTTTGCCAACATTTTGGCAGAATACGACAAACGCCGCACTCTGGTATTTGACGAATTGCAAAAGATTGATGGGGTGGTGTGCCTCAAACCAAAAGGCGCTTTTTACATCATTGCCAAATTACCTGTCGAAGATGCAGAAGATTTTGCCATCTGGATGCTCACACAATACCGGGAAAATGACGAAACGGTGATGTTTGCTCCTGCTCAGGGATTCTATGCAACTCCCGGTTTAGGCCGCAATGAAGTACGCATTGCCTACATCTTAAAAGAAGAAGATCTGAAAAAAGCTATGATTCTATTCCGTAACGGACTGGCAAAGTACAAAGAAACTCACTAACTTTCGGCAGGCTGCATCCTGCATGGATGCAACCGTCTAAATACTTGACACCAGAAACCGTGGATAAAGAGTAGAAAACAATTAATGATTATCAAAGGAGATATGATGATTACGAAGTTAGACCAGATGTTTGACGCACTGAAATCCAAACCAAAGAAACGCCTTATCGGGGCGTATGCAGTAGATTCCCACACCATCGGCGCTATCAATCAGGCGGTGGAAATGGGTATAATCGAAGCAACCCTCGTGGGTGATGAAGAGATTATCAAAAAAGTCTGTGCCGAACACGGCTACAACCTGAACAACTTTACCCTGGTACACGAACCCAATGACCAGAAAGCGGCACTGAAATCTGCGGAAATCATCAACAATGGTGGTGGCGATCTGATAATGAAAGGGCTGCTGAGCACCGACAAATATATGCGCGCTATCCTCAATAAAGAGAAGGGATTGATGAAGCCCGGCGCTGTGCTGAGTCACGTAACGGTTATCGAAAGTCCCAATTACCATAAATTGATTATCTGTGGAGACGTGGCAGTGATTCCCGAGCCAGACCTCAAACTCAAGCTGGCAATCACCAATTACCTTATCAAGACGGCGCAAGCCCTGGGCATTGAAACTCCCAAAGTGGCCATCATCGGCCCATCTGAGCAAGTGCTTCCCAAGCTTTCTTCGTCTCTGGATGCCACCATTCTCTCCAAAATGGGTGAGCGCGGCCAGATCAAGAATGCTATCGTGGAAGGGCCTCTGGCTATCGACCTGGCCATAGACAAAGAATCTGCCGAAATCAAAGGCATCGATAACCCCGTGGTGGGAGACGCCGATTGCCTGGTATTTCCAAACATCTGTGCGGGAAACGTATTTTATAAAACCATGACCAAATTGGCCAAATGCGAACTGGGCGCCATGGTTACCGGCGCCAAAGTTCCGGCTATTTTATCATCCCGCGGGGACAGCGTAATGACAAAGCTCTACTCCATCGCCCTGAGCGCTCTCACAGCCAAGTAAGATGCAGCAGATAAAGACGTTAGATGCACTTGTAGCTCACGTAAAAGCTACTGGTACACGCAAAAAAATAGCTGTTGCCTATGCTCAGGATGCCAACACCATTGGCGCTATCGGACGGGCTGTAGCCGAAGGGCTGGTAGAAGCCGTGATGGTGGGGGACAGAGCGGAGATTATCGCTCAGGCGCAGTTGCAAGGCGTGGATGCATCCAGCTTTGAGATTGTTCACATCCCCGACGAAGTGGCTTCTACAGCAGAAGCGGTGCGTATGGTAAAACAAGACGAAGCCGACATCCTGATGAAAGGACTGGTGGGTACCGATAAATTTTTGCGGGCTGTGCTGAATAAAGAAAAGGGGCTGTTGCCACCCAAAGCCGTTATGAGCTACGTGTGTGCTATCGAAGTGCCAAAATACCATAAGTTGCTTTTTGTTACCGACACCGCCGTATTGCCCTACCCCGACCTGAAGCAGAAACTCGCCATGATAGATTATAGCGTGAAGATGGCCCGTCGGTTTGGTATTGAGAAACCCAAAGTGGCTTTGCTGGGCGCTTCAGAAAAGATGAGTTCCGGCTTTCATTATGCCCAGGATTACGCCGTCATCTGCAAGATGGCAGATCGGGGACAAATAAAAGACTGCATCATCGATGGACCTCTGGATCTTTTTTTGGCTTGTGACAAAGCCAGTGTGGAGATCAAAGGGGTAAAAACGCCCATCGACGGCGATGCTGACGTGCTTGTGTTTCCCTCGTTGGAGGCCTGCAACACCTTTTACAAAGGGCTGATGCTCTTCGGTGGCGGTGAGCTGGGAGGGCTTATACAGGGAACCACAAAGCCCGTGGTTGTGATGTCTCGTAGTGAAAGCCCTGCATCCAAATATTACTGCATCGCGCTATCGTGCCTGATGGCGTGAGCAAAGGAGAGATTATGAAAATTGCTCTGGCATCTGACCATGCAGGCCTGGACCTGAAGGAAGAGATCAAGGCATATCTGGGTGACTATGAAGTGGTGGATTTTGGTACTCACAGCTCCGCTTCCATGAACTACCCGGACACCGGTTTTGCTGCATCCATGGCTGTGGCAAAGGGTGAATGTGACCGCGGCATCCTTATCTGCGGGAGCGGTATCGGGATGAGCATCGTGGCAAATAAAGTGAAAGGCATCCGGGCTGCACTGTGCCATTGCACCGATTTCGCCCGTCTTTCCAGGATGCATAATGACGCCAACGTGCTGGTATTTCCTGGCCGGTTTGTCTCGAAATACCTGGCAAAAGAGATGATCGAGATATGGATGAAAACCCCCTTTGAAGGTGGGCGACATCAAACCAGACTCGATATTATAAATGAATTTGAACAAAAGGAGAAATAGATGGAACATTTAAAAAAACAAGATCCGAAATTGTTTGAAGCGATGAACAGGGAGCTGGTGCGACAGACCGAAAACCTGGAACTGATCGCTTCGGAGAACTTTGTGTCGGAGGCCGTGATGGAAGCGGCTGGTTCCGTACTTACCAATAAATATGCCGAAGGGTATCCCTATCGCTGGAGTAAAAAAACCGGGAAAATCAATTACAAACTCTATGGCCGCTATTACGGTGGCTGCGAATACGTGGACGAAGTAGAAAAGCTCGCTATCGAACGCGCCAAAGAACTCTTTGGAGCCGAACATGTAAACGTGCAAGCTCACAGCGGTTCACAGGCAAATATGGCAACCTATTTTGCATTGGTAAAACCCGGTGATACCGTGCTGGCTTTGGAACTTTCCCACGGTGGCCACCTTACTCACGGCCATCCTCTCAGTTTCTCCGGTAAACTCTATAACATCGTACCTTACGGTGTGAATAAAGAGACAGAAGTATTTGATTACGACGAGATTCGCCGTCTGGCTCTGGAACACAAACCCCAGATGATTCTTACCGGTGCCAGTGCCTACCCTCGCAGCATCGATTTTGCCAAATTCCGCGAAATCGCTGACGAAGTAGGGGCAAAACTCTTTGTGGATATGGCGCACATCGCCGGACTGGTTGCAGCTGGTCTGCATCCAAACCCGGTGCCCTACGCAGACGTGGTAACTACCACGACACACAAGACCCTGCGCGGCCCCCGTGGCGGCATGATTCTGTGCAAAGAAAAATGGGCCAAAGATATCGATCGTGAAGTGTTCCCCGGTATTCAGGGTGGTCCCTTGATGCACATCATTGCTGCCAAAGCTGCTGCCTTACAGGAAGCGCTTACACCTGAATTTAAAACCTACCAGCAGCAGGTGATTAACAACGCCAAAGCGCTGGCCGACGCCCTGATGGAACGCGACTTCCGTCTGGTTTCCGGTGGCACCGATAACCACCTGATGCTGATTGACCTGGGCACCGAAGAAAGCGGAGGCCCCAGTGGTAAAAAGATGGAAGGTGCTCTGGATAAAGCCGGCATCACTGCCAACAAAAACACCGTGCCCTTTGATACCCGCAAGCCCTTCGTTGCTTCAGGTATTCGTCTGGGAACGCCTGCCGTTACCACCCGTGGCCTCAAAGAAGCCGACATGGTTCAGATCGCTGAATTCATTAAGCAGGTACGGGATAACTACAAAAACGATGAGAAACTGGCAGAAATCAAACAGGAAGTACGCAGCTTTTGCGCCGGATTCCCACTGTATGCCAATTTGCTGAAATAAAAATCATATAACGAAACAACGCCGCCGGGAAACCGGCGGCGGCGCTTTGTGATGGAAGACCATTTGATACTATTTAAAGCTCATTTATTTTTCCTTAATCTTTTTTTTGGCTTTTCTATTTTTACGCTACAATTTTGCATAGCTTTTTATGGTTTCAATTTAATGGAGCTAATGTTTTGCGCATGCGGCGGAATCATCCCGATTTATCGGGAAGCCCGAACATACGTCTAAACCCTGAACCGGTAGGTTCAGGAAAAAAGAACCACGAGACTGAACTGCCGATGCGCTTGTTAGGCACAGCTTCTTTTATTTCAATAACAAACATTTGTTCATCGCTTCGGTTTTTCCATTAACATTCAACTTGTAATAATAAATTCCTGAAGTTACAGGTTTTCCTGATTCATCGTTTCCATTCCAAAGAATTGAATGCGAACCTTTTGTAAATTCATTTTGAGCCAAAAGTTTAATTTTCTGACCTTTGATATTGTAAATTGAGAGTTCAATTTTTGAATCATTCTGGATTGAAAATTCAATTGTTGTGGATGGATTGAACGGATTGGGAAAGTTGTTCATTACACATTCAGCATTATTAAATTCATCATCGATACTTACCTGTATTTGACCTTCTCCAGTTAGAAAAATTTCTATTTCCGGATTTTCCGGGTCATTGCTGAGAATAGTCAGAGTGTCTCTAATTATCCCTTCGTAAGTTGGAGTGAAAGTGATTTCAATTTCCAGATTTTCACCTGGTTCTATATTGAAACTGGATGGATATACAGAGAATTCATCTGTGTTAGTTGAGGGTTCAGCTTCTAAGACTCCGTTTCCCAGATTGGAAATCATAATGGTTTTTGTGCTGTCTAAACCAACATATACAGTTCCAAAATCTAATTGTTCTGTCAAAACAAGAATCTCTGGTGTTCCCGAGATAGTTACAATCAATGGTTCGCTCCATTCAGAAATTGAGTTGTGACATTCTTCATTAAGAAAGTGCCATTGGTCTGCTGTTTGTGAGCGAATTTCATACTGTCCCGGTTCAAACCAAGCATGAGAAAATTCAAATGTGGTCCCAGAAGGTTTAAGTTCGCTCCATTCTGTGATTTCGTTATCGCCCCAATTAATGCGGACAGCAATACTGTCAGAATCTGGGTCAGAAGCAGTAACAGAGAAAATTAGAATATCTCCAATAGTCCCTTGTTCATGATTTTGAGGTTGAGAAACAATTGGTGTGTAGTTCCATGTGTAGAGTTCGCACCAACTTCTAATAGCTAATACTCGTTCATCATTTAAAACCTCAGAAGAGAAATTAGAATATGGATAATAGGTTGAAGCGACAGTTTCCCATTGGTTAGTCTGATAATTATAAGTCTCGCAACTCATACTGGCCCATCCAGGTAATCCGCCCATTAC
>JAGGWK010000040.1 GCA_021157525.1 Candidatus Cloacimonadota bacterium
ACGTCGTTGCCACCGGCCATTACGCTGAAGTTATCTACTACCACGTAGGGACCGTTGTTGGGGATCACTTCAACCGTTTGGATGACGGGTTGTTTATTTTGTGCAGTAATCACCAGGGTGGCATTTCCAGGAGTTCCGATAGGAACAAGGTCAAGCACCAGAGTACCGGTTTCGTCTACCAGTCCCCGGCCATAAATGTCGCCATCCATGGAAAGGCCAACATAGGAGTAGGGTTCTGCAGTGATGGTGACGGAGGTTTGGCCGATGAATATTGTGCTGGGAGTAACCACGGTGTTTTCGCTGGGGACGCCCATATAAGGAGTAAGAGAAGGATCTCCCATCAGGGAGTAGATTTCCCAGTAATAATTGAAGTTTCCGCCGCCTTCTACTACGGCCAGGTCTCCACGATAAATAATGCCGCCGGTGGTGGTGAACCAATCGGCGAAGGGTTCGTTGTGATCGTGGAAGATGCCATCATAAGCGCCCATGCCTGTACCGGCATAGGTTGGATTTGCACTCACGGTACCAGCCCCTACGCCAAAGAAAAAGTCTTCATCCCAATAGGTTGAATTGGTTCCGCCGATGTAGGCTACAGAGCCTTTGTCCTCGGCCCGAAGCCATGCTTCTCCGAAGCAGGTGGGAATTTCAAATTTATTGGTAAGACAGCAGTTACCCACAACCACCGGGTATTTTCCGCTGTTTTGCAGTCCGTTGATATCGGCGATGGTAAAGCTGGGGTCTGCCCAGCTGGTAGAGCTGCCATGTGCTGTGTAGTTCACATAGCCTACACCATCGCTCACGTTTTGTACAATGTTTGCCGCATTGCTTCCCGACTGAGGATAGAGGTAGGTGTGAGACGTGATGCCATGGGCAGCATTGAAATAATTTTCCGTTCCATAATTAATCTGTCCATTGCCCCAGGTATTTCCGTGGCTACTGTCCATACCGGCGATCATCACGACTTCTTCCAGGTAAGAGGGATCCGGCATTTCGTATTTTTCATACATCAAGGTTTTATCGATCTGGGGTTGCAACTCGGCAGCATTGTTTGCGGAGAAACGACCGTAGTACATTTCGGGGACTTTGTCATTACCTTCCAGCAACACATAATTCAGGTCTGTTACATGGCTGCCGGTGGAGCCGTTCCAGGCGGGAATCTGGCCGGTATCCCCTACGAAGAGTACAAAGGTAGGAGCGGGGTCTGTAGGGGTAGCGGCATCCCAAAGACCTTGAATATATGTCTTGATGGCAGTGGTTGAAGTGCCGATTTCGTCGGTAAACACCATGGATGTTTCGTAACCGGATTGAACTTTCCACTCAACAAAGGGTTCCATCTGGGTCTCGAACATACGGTCTGCGATCACCAGATATTTGATAGGATAGGTGGTAAGATCATCCCGGGTTGCCAGAGGGAGGTAATTGAGAAGCTGCTGCTGATACAGCGCTTCAAAAAAAGGTGAATAGGTAGTGCGACGCAGCATCTCACTGGAAGCCAGGTCGGCATTGGTAAACGCTATATCCACGGTAACGTTGTTGTAAACTTTCAGGCTTTTTTGTACGGGATTGTAGCGAATCGGGCTGAACACCAGGTTTACCAGGCGTACACCGCGCATAATGCCAACTTCTTCCACCGCTACCAATTTGGTCTGATTGTAGCCATCGATCTGGTATTGGGCTTCATCAAAAGAAAATTTTATCGAAGCTGGATCAGCACTTTTGGATACCGATTCCTGGGCTGGCATAATGTTGGTGATAATGCCGTTATCAGCAAGGGAAATTTCCTGCGTAGTAAAATCCCGAAGAGTCAACTGAACTTCTGCGCCCAGAGGAACGGCGATAAGCTTGCGCAGCACGGGAAGTTTGGGAGCTCCCACCTGGGTGGAATGACTGTACCCCGGCACGCTGATTTCGGTGAAGGTGCCTTGTTGTGTCTGAATATCAATGGTGTTACATGCATCCAGTGCATAATAAAAAGTAACGGCTTGCTCACTGTTGTTAATCACATCCACGGTAGTGGCGGGTGCATCCAGCTGGATGGAATGGGTACCAGACCATGCACTGACGGCAGTGAAAAGGGCAAATAGTATTAAAAGCTTTTTCATATATATCTCCTTTTAACTTCTTTTTTATTATTAGATGCAAATAGAGTGCCAACTTTTTTGTTTTTTCCCTTCTATGGAACAAAGCATCATGCGAAGAAGCAAAGAAATTGACAAATAAAAGAGTTCTGCAAATTTATCTTTAAAACTGGGAGGTAGATATGGATAAGAAATTTTTTGCTAATGTCCGCAAGGAAGCTGGCATTGCCCTTTCCAAAGTAATCGGTAAAGTTGAAGAAGTTGGTAAGATATCCGGGCTGAAGCTGAAGATCAACAGCCTGAAATCCCATGTTAAATCCACCAAAACGGAGATTGGGGAGCTGGTGTTTTCCAATCGGGATAAATTTGAGCAATTCCCCGAAATTGCCACATTGATCCAAAAAATCGATGAACAGATAGTAGAGATCGAAGACCTGAAAAAAGAAATCGAAGTACTCAAAGAAAGTGTCCCCGAAGAGGACATCAAAGAGTAACGTGGCCGGAGCAACACAGATGTCCACAGGGTTGACACGGTAAGTCATGTCGATCACCAGAATTTTAGCTATCGATTTTGGAACGGTTCGCATCGGCATAGCCATTTCCGACCCCCTGCGCATTATCGCGAGGCCCTATCGGGTATTGGCAAATAGTGATTCGTTTTTTGATGAGTTGCGCACCATTATTGCCCGGGAAAATGTGGGTGAGGTGGTGTTGGGATTACCCCTGAATCTGGCCGGTGAAGATACCGATAAAACCCGTGAAGTTCGTGTGTTCGAAGAAAAACTGCGGGAGGAAATTTCTCTGCCGGTGCAGTTTTTTGACGAACGTTATACCACTGTAGAAGCAAATAGTGCCTTGAAAAAGCTGGGCTACTCCTTTCGGGAGGAACGGGCCGTGATCGATATGGTCGCCGCTTCGATTTTGCTTCAAAGTTATATGGATAACCAATGAAGAAAGAACTTCTTCGGCAATTGCTCCTCATCTTTGGCATTGTTACCCTGATGATCGTGGGTTACAATATCAACCTTATTTACCTTCCTACTCCGGTAGATGAAGTTCTCCTCACCATAGAACAGGGAGAATCGGCCCACAGTATTGCATCTAAACTGCTCAATCGCGGTGTGATACAAAGCGACCTGCTTTTTTATGCCTATGTGCGTCTTCGTGGAGTGCAGGGATCGCTGGATTATGGAACCTACCTATTTGACGGCAATCTGAGCATGGCAAATGTGGTAGAAACCATCCAGCGGGGAAAGGTAAAGCTCAATCGCATCACCATTCCGGAAGGACTCACCATCGCCAAAACCAGCAGGCTTTTAGCCAAGAAGCACTTCGGGCAGTTTACCACCTTTTACACATTAGCCTATGATACCACCTTTGTACGCCTCTGCACCGGACTTGACGTCCCATCACTGGAAGGTTTTCTCTTCCCCGAAACCTATTTTTTCCCCGATGGCGCAAGTGAAGAATTTATCCTTAAGCATATGACCCGAGAGTTTTTTATTCAAACGGCACCGCTGAACTTCAAGCCCGGCCAGATCCTGAGTTTTTACGAAACCATCACCCTGGCATCTATCGTAGAGCGAGAGGCCCGGGTGGAAGAGGAGAAGCCGATTATCGCCAGCGTGTACCTTAATCGCATCGAAGATGATCAGCTTCTGCAGGCATGCCCCACTGTGGCTTATACTCTGGAGCAGATGGGAAAATCCCGTACTGAAATCTATTATCGTGACCTGAAAGTAGATTCTCCGTATAATACCTACAAATATCCCGGACTCCCGCCCACCCCGATTTGCTCTCCAGCAAAATCAACTATCGCTGCCGTACTGCATCCGGCAAAAACCGATTACTTCTTTTTCTTCGCCAATAACGGACGGCATATTTTCTCGCAAACCTATGACCAGCATCTGGCCAAACAGCGTTCTATCAACCACTAATGGAAAACGAAAACATTCTCCTACACCTGGCCATCATTATCTTCTTATCCAAGGTTCTGGGAGCCATATCCAGGAAACTCAAGTTGCCTCCGGTTATCGGGATGCTGATACTTGGGGTGGTACTTGGGCCCACCGTTATTCACTTCATCGAACCCGATGCGGTAATTCAGTGGATTGCCCAGGTGGGTGTGCTTTTCCTGCTCTTTGAAGCTGGATTGGAAACCAATATCAAGCAGATTCGCACCGACTCCAAGCAAGCCCTGCTGCCCGCTTTGGGTGGGATCATTCTGCCCTTTTTCCTGGGGGGCGGGTTATCATGGATCGTTTCTCACAACCTTATTCAGAGTCTGGTGGTGGGCGTCCTCTTTACTGCAACCAGTGTGAGTGTGAGCGTGATGACCCTGATTGATCTGGGAAAGCTACGGAGCCTGGAAGGCCGATGCATCGTCAATGCCGCCATCATCGATGACATCATTGGCATCTTGCTGCTCACTGTGGTTTTTGGTGTGGCCAGTGGTCATCAGGATAACTCGGTACTGTTTATATCCATTGCCAAGATCGTCGGTTTTTTCATTGTCGCCTTTGTCGTAGGGATGTTTGTAATAAAGCCCTTTTTTCTCAATCTCAAACGAGTATTGATGGATAATGTTGTGGTATCATTGGCCATTGCCGTGGTGTTGCTTTATTCGTGGTTTGCCGAGCGCACCGGGTTAGCCGGCATTACTGGCGCGTATTTTGCTGGATTATTCATCGGGCAAACCCAGTACCGCAATGCGGTGCAGGATGGCATTACCAAAGTGGGAAAATCTTTTTTTGTGGATGTCTTTTTTGTGAATATCGGGTTGCAGTTTGATCTGCTGGAAATCGAAACAGAGCCAATGTTTCTCCTCTCCTTCATCGTTTTGGCTATTGTGGGAAAATTGTTGGGCAGCAGCTTGGGAGCGCGCTTGATTCATTTCGATTCAACCCGGGCATTTCGTATTGGTGCCGGGATGATTCCCCGTGGCGAGGTAGCCCTTATTGTGGCAAACATGGGCTTCGCCAATGGCATCCTGCCACCAGACATCCTCTCTGCCACCATCATCATGGTTATCGTAAGTGCGATAATCACTCCGTTTCTGCTCAAGTTTGGCTTCACGCAGATGCGGGGAAAATCCTTTTAAGGAGAGACTATGTGGAAGGAAATCCTGGATACCAACCTTATCATTATCGACCCGCCCATCTCTACCAAACAAGAGCTCTTTGAAGGCATGGTAAGTCATGCCTATCAGCATGACTACATCACCCATAAAAAGAAGTTTTTAGCCACCCTCATCGAACGGGAGGAGATGGCCAACACCGAGCTTATTCCCGGCGTGGCTCTGCCTCACGCCCGCAGTAACGTCATCGATAAACTTTTCGTCTCCATCATTGTTCACCATGAGGGAATCGATTATCAGCATCCGGATAACGGTGAAGCACGGATCATCTTTTTCTTTGGATGCCCTGAAGATAAAAACCGCGAATATCTGCGGCTTCTGGCTCATGCATCCCGCCTGCTGCGCACTGAGGTATTCCGAAAACAAATCCTCGATGCTGAGAATGTTCAGCAAATCGCCGAACTGATTTATCGGTATGATGAGCAGACTTCTCTGGATGATGAAGAGGGTAATTTTCTGATGTACCTTACTCTGCACAACGAGGCCCACACCGAAGACGTGCTGGCTGCAATGGTGGAGATCGGCATCACTGGAGCTACCTTGCTTAATGGCGTATCCATGGCTCGGAAAATGGCCTACGAAATGCCTGTCTTTGCCGGATTGAGCTATATGGCTCAGGGGAAATCCAAATCTTCTCAGGTGATTATCGCCACCCTTACCCATCGCCACGATGCCACCAAACTGGTGTTGCTTCTCAAAGAAAACGGCATTGATCTAGACGAGCAGGGAGTTGGTTTTTTGCATTTGATCAAGGTTGAAAAAACCTATGGAACCCCGGAGGAAAATCTCGACCTGTAGCCAAGGCACAGGCAGATAGGGAGAATAAAAGATTTTTACTTGACTCCTAAGTTTCACTTTTCCAACTTTAGCACCGGAGGTTACATGAAGAGATTCATTATCCCACTAATCATGTTGTGGGCCACCCTGCTTTTTGCTGCACATTATGAAATTCATCTATCCTGGGATGAGTTTGAAGGTGAATGCAACGGATTTGTAAGTGGTTCTATCGGAAAGGATTTCGGCTTTCTCAATGGCGTATCCAGCGGTACCGCTCTGGATGGAAAACTGGTATCTCTCGGCGAAGGGATGTCTTCCCAGGCAATGCAGGTTTTCCAGATTTCCGCAGACGAAGGCTACTTCACCCTGTGGATCAAAGACAAATTTGCCGACCAGGATATGAATGCCGATCCCGGATTAATCGCCCGTTCAAAACCGGTTGTTACGGTTTTTAAAAACGGCCACATAATGCAGACGATTCCCATCCCGGCAGGCCAGGGGCTGGCATGTAAAGTGCTTACTCTGGATGCAGACGAAGGGGAGATAGATACAGAGATAAAATACTATCCCAAATCCCGTCTCATTGTTGGTCGCGTCGTGAGCGCTCTCACAGGAGAGCCTCTGGATGGCGCACAGGTTGTAAAAATCGATAACATCCAATCCCAAAAAACCTTTGTCACCGATGAAACCGGCATCTTTTTATTTGATGCAGATCTGGGAGAACACACTATCTCCTGCGGTAAAGAGGGTTTTATCGGGATGACCGTGAAGACCCGCATGGGACTGGATGAAACACCCCGGGAAGTGATTTGTGCACTGTCACCGGAAATCAAAGAATTCCGTATCGTTGTTACCTGGGGCAGTCGGCCTGCAGATCTGGATGCACACCTTACCGGGCCCTTCCCGGAAGGGGGACAATTCCACATCTGGTATCGTCACAAAGTACTCATTGGCGGTAGAGATTTTCTCGACCGTGATGATACTTCCGGCTATGGCCCGGAAACCATTACCATCTATAAACCGGCGGTTGGCAACTACAGTTACTCAGTATTTGACTACAGTAACCGTTCGAAAAAACGAAGCAAAAAACTCTCCCGCAGTGGAGCAACGGTGTACGTATATGGTAAGAATAAACTGCTGGCATCCTTTGAGATTCCAACAAACCAAAAGGGAAATTGCTGGCATGTATTCCACATAGACGAAAACCACGAGATCATACCCGAAAACCGGGTGGACTTTATCTCAAACGAACAGAGTATTCAGTAAACCAAAGGAGGAATAATGAAAAATTGGAAACTTTTAATCATTCTGATGATCGCAGTCGTCGTTATTGCCGGATGCGGCAAAGAAAAAAAGGCAAGTGGCCCGAAAGAACTCTGGACTCCCGACTGGTGGATGTTGCAGGATAATCCTGACTATGTAAACACCTTCGGCATCGGTGAAAGTACCAGCCGCAACCTTTCTTTTGATGCTGCTAAAAACAACGCAATGCTGGAAGCTGCTCAGTATGTAGAATCATACGTACAGGGTATGGTAAAAAGCTTTGAGGAAGAAGCTGGCGTGGTTGATCCTACCGTAACCAAACTTACCAGTAAAGTGGTAAAAAACGTCTCCAAAGCAAAATTCTCAAACACTCTGGTTACCAAACAAAAACCCACCATGGAAGAAACGCCAAACGGCCAACGCTATGTAACCTACGTATGCGTCAGTATCCCCAAAGAAACCATCAACAAAAACATGGTAAACAAAATCAAACAGGAAGAAGCTCTGTACAACGCTTTTAAAGCATCTCAGGCCTTCGATTCTCTGGATAAGGAAATGACCAACTACGACAATTAGTCGTGCCATTGGCGGTTTCTTCGGGAGCCGCCACACTTTTTTTTTAACCATCCTCAGGGGGAAATCATGAACGGATTAATCGATTATTTTATGCAGGCAGAGCTGGGAATGCAGATTGCCATCGGCGTAGCACTGCTGCTGGTTTGTCTCCTGTTATTCAAAGTGCTCAAAAAGCTTTTTTTCGTCATCCTCATCCTTGCTGTTCTCTTTGTGGGTTACACGGTTTATACTCGCAAATCTCCGGAACAAAGTGCTCAGGAATTACTCCAGAAAAGCAAGAGTGCGGTAGAAACGGTGAAAAAACAGTATCAAGTCCAACCAGAATAATCCGGGAGAAATCATGCTCAAAAAAGCGTTACCACTCATTTTTTTCTTCTTTACCCTCAATCTCTCTGCACAGGATGCAAAAATGCCGCAGTGGGTTGCCCGCCATAATGCCGGCCAGATCGTATTAGATAACCCGGCCCAATACTACTTCGGCGTGGCGTCGTCCTCTGCATCCCAGGAAGATGCAGACCAACAAGCCCTCAAAGCCTTTGGCCAGAGCATCGAGATAAATGTGCAGACTCTGGTAGAACAGCACATCTCCGAAAAACAGGGGAAGGTGAAACAGCTTATCGTCCACGCATCGGAAATATCCTCAGATGTCAGTCTCAAGGGGATATCTGTTACCAATCGCTTTTTTGATGCATCCAGCCACACATGGTACAGCCTTGTAAAATACGATAAAGACACCTATTACTCCATCCTCGATGAAGAAATCTCCCGCTCCATCAGTCGCAAAGAAACGGAACTGCAAAAGCAAAAAGAAGAGAATCGATTGAAAGAACAAAAAAATCGGGAAACCCAACGTGCCAAGGTAGAAAACGAAAAGCTGAAAATGAAGAAAATCGCCGATAAGCAAAAACTGCGGAAAGAGAAAGAATTACTGGTGTCCAAACAGCGGGAAATACTGGAACAAAAATACCCGGACCTCTTTGAACACGGCGCCCATAAATTGGTTACCATGCGCAATGCCCAGTCCATCCCCGGCACTTTTGTGGCCGGATGCAAGGCTGGCATCAATAAATTTGAGTTGCTGGACACCGAATATCGGATGCGGGTGTCGGTACTGGAATTTGGTCTTACCGGCTGGTTTGAAGAGAGCCGGTGGAATATGCAGGAATTTGATGCCCGGGTGCAATTTTTGAAAAACACCGGGCGCTTCAATAAGCTGACATTGGCCTTTGGTGTGAAAGCCTATTACGATGATCTGCGGGAAGAAGATATTTCCGATGTGTCGCCGGTGATTACACCATCCCTCAGCGGTGACCTTCGATTGCCCCTGTACAACTTTCTGAATATCAGTGGCTATGTGGATGTAACCCGGATGCAGGCGGGTATCCATTTTTATCCGTTACTGGAACAGATTCAAGATCGCATCGGCGTGGTGCTGGAAGCGACACAAGCCTTTGATGACTTGGCAAAGACCTCCTTCGGCGATGGATTTTACATCTATCCGGGATTGCAATTTAAAACCACCGATACGGTGTTTGTTACCTTTGCCTACGAAGACAATCAATATCTTACCTTTAGTCTGGATTTCGGATTTTAGAAGGTTGCGAAAATAAGCAAAGGAGGCGGGATTTCCCGCCTCCTTTGCGTTGTGAGAGAAAGGCTTTCCGTCAGACGAAGTTGCACCACCAGGTGGTTAGTAATAAAGGAGGAGATATCATTAACTACCGGCTTTTTAGCCTGTGAAATCCAATCCTAAAATCTGAACGACAATTGCAGGGATTTGTTATCAAATTTAAGTCTTACTTTTGCTTTATTGTAGTCAAAATTGTGCAGATGGGCGTCCACAAAGGCATCGAGAGATGAAAGGAACATAACGGTTCCCAGCCAGAAAAGGTCGCTCTGTTTCTTGTCATAAAAATCGGTGTACAGTGCATAATCCTGAGCAGATTGGCTTATTTTGTAGGCCTTCAGGTAATCATCGGCCTGGCCGTCATGATAGATGGCGTATCCGGCGCAGATGCCTTCCAGGGCAACCACGATTCCCGCCTTGATGTATTGCTGATTGTACACTTGCCCGCCCCCCGGCAGCAGGATGGAGAGTCCGGCAGCTTTTATCGGGATGCGTTTTTTCAGCGGTGGCGAGAGTTCCCGAGCCATCAAAAAAGGGCTGGTGATCAGCAGGATGATGACCAGCATCAGTGTTTTGTTGCCGGTGTTAAATCGTTTCATTATTATAGTACCACGTCCAATTCCTCAGCAATTTCGTTACGGAATGTTTCGTATGTGTTGTTAATGATGGCGGATCTGGCCATGCCCATCAGTTCCAGATAAAAGTGGAGGCTGTGTATGGAAGCCAGCCGCATCCCCAGAATTTCATCCACACTGAAGAGGTGGCGGATGTAAGCCCGGGAGAAATGTTGGCAGGCGTAACAACTGCACTCTTCATCGATGGGACGGAAGTCTTCTTTGTAGCGGGCGCTCTTGATGATCATGCGTCCATGCCGTGTAAAGATGGTGCCTTTGCGAGCGTTGCGGGTGGGCATCACGCAATCGAACATGTCCACGCCGCTGGCGATATTTTCCACCAGATCACGGGGAGTTCCCACCCCCATGAGGTAGCGGGGTTTGTGTTGAGGCAGGATGGAATTGAGGAAGCGGGTGATGCGGAACATGTCAGCTTTGTTTTCTCCTACCGCCAGGCCGCCGATGGAATAACCGGGAAAATCCATCGCCATGAGTTTTTTGGCACTCTCTTCCCGCAGGTCTTCGTGTATGCCCCCTTGCACGATGCCAAAAAGAGCTTGTTCGCCATGACGCCGGTGTGCATCCTGTCCGCGTTTTGCCCATTCCAGAGTTGTCTTCAGGGATTCTGCCACATATTTTTTAGTGGCGGGGTAGGGCGGGCATTCATCAAAGGACATGATGATGTCGGCACCTATTGCGTTTTGAATCTCCATTACCCGCTCGGGGGTAAACATGTGGTAACTGCCATCTATGTGGGATTGAAACCGTACACCTTCCGATGTGATTTTGCGTAAGCCGCTCAGGCTCATCACCTGAAAACCGCCACTATCGGTGAGGATTGGTTTCTGCCATCCCATAAAGGAGTGAAGACCACCGGCTTTTTGTATCAGCTGGTGGCCGGGACGCAGGTAGAGATGGTAGGTGTTTCCCAGGATAATCTGTGCATGAATGTCTTCTTCCAGTTCTTCGGGAGAGAGGGTTTTTACGGTGGCGCGAGTGCCTACAGGCATGAAGATAGGCGTCTCTATGTCGCCGTGAGGCGTGTGTAAGATGCCGGCCCGTGCATTGCCGCTTTGGGCTACCAGTGTAAATTCAAAAATATGCTACTCCTGTAATAGCCGGGATTGCTGACGCACATTTGATGCGCGCTCAAACACCCGCGAAAAGTCACTGAAAAAGCCATAAACCATTAAAAAGAGGATAATGAACAGCCCGATATTCTGGAAGGCAAATTGTGCTTTTTGGGGCAGTGGTCTTCCCCTGATGCCTTCGATACAGAGAAAGAAAATTTGACCGCCGTCCAGTACCGGGATGGGCAGAAGGTTTACCACAGCCAGCATGATGCTGATGGCAGCGAAATACCAGAAGATAGTGTCGATCCCTCCTTTGGCACTTTGGCGCGACATTTCGTACATCATTATGGGGCCGCCGATATTGCTGCCAATGGTGGAGGGTTTTTTAATAAGTTGGTATATGGTGGTATAATAAGCCCCCACCATCCGAACCGTGGCCATAGATCCTATCTTTAATGACATCCACGGAGGATAGGCTTCCCGAGATTTGATGGGAAGGGTTTGCGTGATGCCGATTATCCGCTGATCTTCCAGCACATTTTCTTCCATCTTTAAGGTTTTGCTGAATTGTGTGCCGTCACGCTCGATCTCCAGCGTTACCTCGGTTCCCGGCGTAGAAATGATCTTCTCACGCATGTCGTACCAGTTTTCCACGAGAATACCATTAACGGAGAGAATCTTGTCACCGCTCAGCAGACCTGCCTTGTAGGCCGGTAATCCCGGAGAAACATTGCCGATAACGGCGGGAGCGTAAGGTAACACTCCTTGCTCTTTCCAGAGGGAAAGGGTAAACAACGAATCGACAAAGGTGAGCTCTGCTCCATTACGACGAAGGGTGAAGCTGGCTGGCTCGGATTTCCTGAGCTGCATCCCGATCTCAGACCACCCCGTTACCCTCTGGCCATTTACCGCCAGTATTTCGTCTCCCTGCTGAATCTGCAACGAATCTGCGGTTACGATGCTGCCGACGATGGGATAATTATCGACAAATTCACGGCCAATAACAAAGGAAAAAGTAATAACCACCATCGCCAGAAGCAGATTGGCGAAGGGCCCTGCAAAGGCAATTACTGCTCGCTGCCACCATTTTTTTGCAATGAAGGCATCGGCGTCGGCAGTTTTTTCATCAGGATTTTCACCCTTCATCTTCAGATAGCCTCCAAGGGGAAGCAGGGAGATGCGGTATTCGGTTCCTCTACGGGAGAACGCCACCAGCTTGGGCCCAAATCCGATGGAGAATTTTTCTATCGCCACACCAAAACAGCGGGCAGCCAGAAAATGGCCTCCCTCATGGACGGTAACCAATATCCCCAAAGCGATCAATACGCCGATTAATGTCATCATTTATACAACCTTACATTATTCATTTCATTCCCAAAACTGATTTTATCTCCGGGAGGTCAAGCTTTTTGCATCATCTAAGCCAGCGAAAATGCAATTGATTGCTGTGCCTGCCTTCTGAAAATTCCGTAGGTAGCAATGAGAGGAAGAAAATCACGATCCTCCGGGGATTTCTTGTTCACCTCACAGTACGTTCCGCTGCCACCACCGCCATCTCTTTTGGCATGGATGCGTTTCCGTTAGCCGACATCTTTTCTCTTTGGCTGGATGCAGGTGGTTCTGCCGCTGCTTTTTTTTCAGGAAAGACAGCGCCATATGCCCTGCTGAACAGGATTTTCAGGGTAGTTGCTCTATCCGGGAATCCTCCGATGCGCCATGGTCAAAGAGTCCTGCCATCCATAAGCAAAAGAAGAAAAAGAGCGTAAAAGCCCCTTTGATGTGGTTGTCCTTCATGTGGTGTTCCCGATGCTGTTGCCCCGGGCGATCTTTCTGCTTCGCAGTAATCTGCGATAAAAGGGGTTGACAGAAAATTCGCCGAGGCACAACTCGATGACTAGTCGCTCATCGAAAAAGCCGGAAGAGTGAACCGAGATTGTGCTGCAAAAGGATGGAAGCCCACGGGAATGCTGGTAATCATTGAAATTAAGGTTGACAGTAAAGACCTCTGTCAGTGTTTTTGCAGAAATTGCGATTAAAAGTATAGCACTAAAATTAAGGAGAGGTGTATGAAATGTAAAAGACTGAAAACAGAGATTGTTCTGGTTTTGCTGGTCTTTGGATTACTGCTGATACCATCCTTCTCGCATGCCGTTACAGATTCCGCCGCAAACATGGTTAAGGATCTGAAAGTGGAAGACATTCCAAACGACGACGGATCGGGACTGCTGATCAGCTGGATACCATTGCCTAAAGAACGACGAATTATCGAGTACCGGCTCTATCGCGGAGTTGTGCCGGATTCTCTGTTTTACATTGGTCGTATTGATGTAAACGTGGCTGCCGGATTTTCCGGGGATCGTATGTATTATTACGATACAGACTACAACTATTTCCTCGATCTTCAGGCACCCGGCAAACTGAAGAAAGAGAAAAAACAATCTGCCGACAGCCCACTGTATGGCCGGTATCCGCGGGATATCAAAGTAACGGGTGAGCAGCTGAAAAATTACAACATCCTGGGTGTGATTGATGAGAAGGAATATTTCTTGAAATCTACACCGGTCAATGTGATTACCGAAAATGATACCACAACCTATGCCGGATTGCAACTGAAACAGCTGCGGATGTACAAGAAGCTTTTGGCTGACAAAGAATACTACTACACCGTGATTGCGGTAAGTGAATCGAGAAAGTACTTCCCCAATGTAAAACCTGCGGTTGGTATCCCACGGGAAAATCCACCGGAAAAACCCAAAACTCTGTACGCTGTCTATCTGGATGATGCACAACGTCTGCAGTTTGAATGGAGTTTAGCCCTCTTTTCTTCCGACCATAAAGATCACAATATCTACAAAATCCACAAAAGCAAACTGGCACAGTTTAATGCGTATCTGGAAGAAGTTGCTCTGGAAGAACAAAATGAGCTGGATGTAAAAGAAGACAGTACCACTGCTGTATATAAAGTAAAAACAGAAAACCCTGCTCAGCTGATTTTCTCTCGCTATTGTGGCTACCCCTACACGCCGGTAAAAACCGCCGCCGTTCCTATCGTTAATAATCGTATCGTTAATGACGAAAAGGGAATCGATGTAGTGGTGAAACCCGACGAAATCGATGACTATTATTTTGTCTTCTCCTTCACCGATTATTATGGAAATGAAACCTTCT
Source organism: Candidatus Cloacimonadota bacterium (assembly GCA_021157525.1). Taxonomy (GTDB): domain Bacteria; phylum Cloacimonadota; class Cloacimonadia; order Cloacimonadales; family TCS61; genus JAGGWK01. The sequence goes on from JAGGWK010000040.1 coordinate 14,313, forward strand.
CAGACCCTGTTGTGGTTTCCCATTCAGCGTCATCTGACTTACCCACTCTTTCTGCTTTTACGGTAGAAGACAGGCCAGATGACAAAGGTGATTACAACTATCTCTATTGGGAAAAGCCCGTTGTGTATCTTACCAATGCTACATTCTTAAACGAAGACAAAACCAAGCTTCTGGTGAACTATGATGTAAATACTAATAAGCATTTCAAAGTAAAAAACATCTACTTTGAAGTACGAGATGAGCATGGTAACGTCATCCGGAAAATTGATGAATATTACCAAGACAAAAAACTGAACATCAAGATTCCCAAAGAATTGGATGTCACCACATCACCTCTCTTTTTCTCCATGAGCTTCAAATGTAATCCTGATGTGGGTGATGACTACACTCTCACACAAAAATTGGTTTATGACCCCATAACCAAATCCCTGAAACCTGCCGATCTCTTTATGGGCAACGAAAATCTCAACAGTACCGACTATTATGTGTACAAGCGTAATGTGGGTAGTGAAGAGTGGCGCCTTTCCCGTAAAGTGTCTTCTACTCAGCGGGAGCTGGACGATAACATTAAGCTGGAATCCACCGTCTTTAAAGGGGTGTCAAAATATGATGCTGAAAAGAAGATGTTCCTGGTTTCTACCCAGGTAGCCCTGCGTTATGATATCGATCGCAAATTTCAGTCTTTTACCAAACTCTTTGATTCTGGTGCAAAAGATATGGAAAAAGAGATCAATGAACAGATTGCCGGTTACGAAGCAAAACGAGATTCTGCCACTACCGATGAAGAACGGGAACAATTCACCGAAGCCATCGCCTCGATGAGATACATCCTGGATAACGACATTGCCAAAGAGTTGAGCAAGCTCAGTGGTAAACAACGGCGTAATTTTCTGATGCGGGTAAAGAGCAATCTTGCCCGTAGCTTCGAATACAAAATCGTAAAAAGTGATGGCAAGGGTCATTTTACCGAATCTCCGGTATATACCACAGACGCACCCTACGAAACGGCAGCCGATGTGAAATATATGGTTGGACTGGAAGACTTTGGCACCAGATATTTCCAACCCATTCCAAACTGGTTTAAAAAAAGCATGATTCCAGCGCTTATTGCCACATTGATCTTTGGCATGCTGGTATTTATCATGATCAACCAGGCGAAACAGGGAAAAGATCTCTTCGTACGTCCCATCGCTGGTATCCAGGAAATCGATAATGCTATTGGTCGTGCAACAGAAATGGGAAAACCCATCCTCTTTGTACCGGGTCTTTCCGGCATTAGCGATGTGGCGACACTCGCCGGTCTGGCTATCCTTGGTCGGGTGGCAAAGAAATCCGCAGAATATGATACCCGCATCCTGGTACCAGTACGAGACTATCTGGTACTGCCCATTGCTCAGGAAATCGTGAAGGAAGCTCACTACGAAGCTGGCCGTCCCGATACCTACGACAAGGGAAGCGTGTTCTTTATCACAGACACGCAGTTTGCCTTTGTGGCTGGTGTAAATGGTGTGATGATCCGTGAAAAGACAGCAACGAACTTCTATATGGGAATGTTCTGGGCTGAAGCATTATTGATGACAGAAACCGGAAGTACTACCGGTGCCATCCAGATCGCCGGTACAGACGCCGTTACACAGATTCCCTTCTTCATCACCACCTGTGACTATACGCTTATTGGTGAAGAGCTGTATGCTGCATCTGCCTACCTGGCTCGGGAACCACTGCAGTTGGGAACGCTGAAAGCGACAGACTATACCAAGATGTTAATCCTGATCTTTATCATCTTGGGAACCCTGCTTTCATCAGCACATCTCACGTTCCTGATCAACGCATTCCCAGAGAAATAGGAGGATAAATGAAAAGACAAATACCATTAATAATCGTTATCACCCTGGGATTTATGTTTGTCGCCCATACTTTTATTCCCCACAAAGCATCTGTTGCTTTTTATGATTGGTGGGTAAGTTGGTCGAAAGCTATTTCTCCCTTCGCTGTTATTCTGGGTATCATGAGCCTTACCATGGTTCACGGTACCAAAATTTCCCGTAAAGCCCCAAACTGGCAATATAGTGCCCTCACTCTGTTTGCCCTGGTATTCACCGGTGCATCAGGATTTATATGGGGAACCAGCGAAGGCACTCCCTTTATGTGGTTGTTTAAAAATGTACAAATGCCCATGGGCTCTACCATGTTTTCTCTGTTGGCCTTCCATATCGCATCGGCGGCTTACAAAGCCTTCCGGGCTCGTAGCGCAGAAGCAACCGTTCTTCTGATCGCCGCTATCATTGTGATGCTGGGCCAAGTTCCTCTGGGTATGGCTATTTCAAAATGGATTCCCGAAACTTCCAGCTGGATCCTCAACGTGCCAAACCTTGCTGCAAAACGGGGCATCGCGCTGGGCGTAGGATTGGGCATGACGGCGACATCACTGAAAATCCTGCTTGGAATAGAACGTACGTACCTGGGTGGAGGTGACTAGAATGAGTAATATCGTCCCATTCTTTGAAAAAATGCAAGCCCTTGACCGCCGGTATATCTACCTGGTGGTGGCCCTTGCTATCATTATCCCGTTACTGATTCCCTTCAATTCGAAAACCTACGTTACCGAACCGACGGCTAACGTCTATAAAATGATCGACTCCTATGCCGGACGCAGCGACCGTGCTATCCTGCTCTCATTCTCTCATGATGCCTCTACCATGGCTGAACTCACGCCTATGGAAGTTGCCATCCTGCGCCACTGCTTCCAACGGAAAGTAAAGGTATTTACCCTGTGCTTTATGCCTGCAGCATCCCCGCTTATGGACTACGCGTTGAACATCGCCAAAGAAGATTACGATGTGCAGGACGGTATCGATTATTGTAACTTCGGCTACAAGCCCTATGGCCTGTTTCTTCCCATCCTTTTGGGTATGGGGGATGACATTGCCGAAATCGTGGAAACAGATGCCCAGGGACGCAAGATATCTAACCTTCCCATCATGACAGATATCACCAACTACAACGAGATGAATCTGGTAGTTGACTTTGCCGCTTCGTCAGCGGTCTACTCCTGGATCGTCTATGCCCGTGCCCGTTACGGCGTTAACGTTGCTGCCGGTATTACTGCCGTGATGGCTGCCGATAACTATCCGTATCTGCAAACCGGCCAGCTGGTGGGTATGCTCAGCGGATTGAAAGGTGCTGCCGAGTATGAAAAGCTGGTGGATGTCTTTGCAACACACAAAAATCCCGATGGTACCATCGGTCGTTCTTACAGTAAGGAAATTCTGCAAGAATCATGGATTAAATTGTCTGATGTTGACAAACGTGTGTACAAAACAGCCCGTATCGGGATGAACGCTCAGACGGTGGCTCATGTGATGATTATTGTTTTCATCATTCTTGGTAACATCGGTTTCTTCTTGAGTAAAAAGAAGAAAGAACAAGAGATGATGTAGGAGGATGATATGTTTGAAACAATAAGTAATCTCATTGCCGCATTCCTTACCCTGTGCATTTTCTCGTTTCTGTATAAGGATAATCCTTTTTACAAATTCGCAGAAGCACTCTTCATTGGTGTCTCCATGGGATATGCAATTCCCCTGGTGTATGAAAACGCCTTCCTGCCCTTTGTCTATCAGCCTATTTTCCTTCAGGGAAAATTAATCATCCTGATCCCTTCACTCATGGGCGTACTCTATATTTTCCGTTTCTCCCGTAACCTCAGCTGGCTTTCCCGCTATCCCATTGTATTTGGTATGGGTATCGTGGGGATGGGTGTGCCGATGTCTATGCACTCCTCTGTGCTGGTTCAGATGCGTAGTGCCATGCTGCCTCTGGACAACATCAACACCGCACTGATTTTCATCGGGACTGTTACCATCCTGCTCTATTTCTTCTTCTCAAAAGAACATAAGGGTGTGTATGGCAAATTTACCAACGTCGGTGTGTGGTACATGATGATCGGATTCGGTGCTTCCTTCGGGTATACCGTGATGGCCCGTATCTCGCTACTCATCGGCCGTATCCAGTTCCTGCTGGGAGATGTGCTCGGTCTGATTAAATAACGCGACTACCAACATAAAAAAGCCCGGCGAATAGCCGGGCTTTTTCATTTGTGCTCTACGGAAAATATCGGGTGATCACAGCTCTTTCAAAATTTCACTCAATTGTCGGGTTAACACTCTTCGGCTATAGCGAAGGTTTTTAGTTTTCTCTTCCGGGTGCAGGAATACCTCACCTTGATAGCGCGCTATCAGGAAGTTTGCCAGTCCATCGATATCTTCATAATCAAACATCTTTCCTGCAGCACTGCCACAAAGGATATCTGCCGCTTCTCCCGCCGGTGGGCCCAGCGCTATCACGGGCAGTCCCGAACCGATATATTCAAATAATTTCCCGGTAATAATCCCCTCATTCTCCGGCACATTGTTTATGATCAACAGCAGCACATCCGCCCCTTTCATCCGGGCAATCACTTCCCGATGTGAAACATATCCATGCCGTTTCACCCGCGTTCGCTGTGGATGTTTCTCTATTTCCAGCGAAACTTCCGACGCAATATTTCCCCAGAAATGTACCTCTATTTCCCAGTCTGGATGCAGCTCCATCACGTTGTTGAGAGCATCTAAAAGCGCCATCGGTGTGCGCTCCGGGGAGAGCACACCAAAATAGTGAATCGAAAAAACGTCAGAAGTTCTGCAAGCAGGGATGCTGGCAAAATCCGCTTCATCAAATCCATTATAGAGCAATATGCCGTCGGCTACAGCCAGAGAGCGCAAAATAGCCCGGGTCGGTGCGGTGATGACGTCGGCATCCCGAACTACTTTCTGCTCCAGAGCTCTATCGACAGTTTGAGTCAAAACAGTGCGTTGAGTGCCGCGCAGGTAATCTATCTCACTCCATGGATCGCGAAAATCTGCCAGCCAGGGAATGCGAAATCGGCGCTTGAGGGCTCTGCCAACCAGGTGGGTGGAATGAGGCGGGCCGGTGGTTATTACTGCGTCATAGGGGGTTGTTTTCAGCTCCTCAATTGCCGCCGCAAGAGCATATCGATTCCATATCACCCGCATATCGGGTATCACAAAATTACGACGCACCCAGAAACTCAGCCGCTTCAGCAGGGATGCATCCTTGCCTGGCTGCATGGTGCCGTAGGGAACTGCGCTGCCAGCACCGAAGATACGGCGATAAAAGCCCGAAAAGGTGGGAGTGTGGGTGCGAATGACTTTCAAAGTGGTTGGCACTTCGGCTTCCAGACTTGCATCCAGAGCTGGATAATCTCCGTCTTTGGTGGTGATTACCGTGGGCTTGATGCCCCACTGTGGCAGATATCGGGCAAACTTCAGCCACCGTTGAACTCCTGCGCCACCGCTGGGCGGCCAATAATAGACGATCAATAAAACCTGTTTCATACGCCTCCTAAAACTCTTTGACAAAGGAGTGGGCGGGAGATTTTTGTCCAAAAAAAAATGGAGTGACTATGCGACCTATTGAACGGAAATTGTTGCAAAAGATTGATGACAAAGGAATTACAATGGATGATGTGCTGGAATTTATCGACCGCATGTCTCAGCATGAAATGAATTTGAGCTTCCCGGACGATTGCCTGTTTCAATCGGATAAATATTTTGCCAAAACCATCCTGGATGGATTGCGACGCTATCGCCTTATTCGTCAGGAGGGAAACCGCTATTACAAAGTAGAGGCAAAAAAAGAGAAAGAGTAGCCCACATCGGCAAGCGCAATTTGTGCATCTAAATAACTGACGAAAAAGAAAAAAGCTACTTGACAGCTTATTTTTTAAAAGCCAACCTCGATTCGTCTTTTGGAGGTGCACTATGAAAAACCTTGTATTAGTCATTTCCCTCTGTCTCTTGGGGGGAGGTCTGTGGGCAAATCCTATCTTAACTGGCCCGCGCATCAGCGAATTGATGTGGGTAGACGGGGCGTGGCAGTTGGAACTTTATAACTGCTATTTCGATCAAAATTCCCTGGATGGTTGCTATATGAGTGCAGCCGGCGATACCGCTTGGTTCAATACGGGAATATTATTTCTGATGGATACCTATCTCGTTGTGCAGCAAAGCGATCTGCAAGAAACCTTTACTATCGATCCTACCGGCACGGAAATCAACATTTACAAAGACGGCGGCGAGTGGTCTGGATACTGTGCATTTGGGCCCGGTACCTGTACTGAACCGCCACTATCGGGCGAGTCTCTCAGTTGCGTTGGAGACATTACCGAGTCCTTTCTCTTTGTTCGGGATGCCAGTCCCTCTATGGGCCAACCCAATGATAACACCAATAACAGAGGAGTTTTTAGCGGCTGGGTACATGATCAGGATGGTAACCCTCTGGAGAATGTGGTGGTCTCCCTTTCACCGACGTCACTTACCGCAACCACGGATGCAACCGGTACCTTTACCCTGCAGCCCTATGCTTTGCAGTACGATGTACACCTGCAATATTACTCTCTGGCCATGGCCGACACCACCATTTCCATAGCACCGGATTCCCAGAATTCCGTAGAATATCAGCTTTTTGTACCGGTAGGTGCACATGTTCAAATCACACCGCCGCAGGTGAGTATCTCCGTGCACCCTAATCCCTTTAATCCATCAACAGAAATAATGTTCAATCTCACCGCTAATGACGCAGAAGATGCAAAGATAGAAATATTCAATGCCAGAGGGCAGAAGATTCGTGAATTAGGAATTGATTTGTCATCTCGAACGGAGTTGAGAGATCTCTCCTGTTCTGTCACCTGGGATGGCACAGATGCGGCGGGAAGTCCGGTTGCATCCGGTATCTATTTTGCCCGATTGGTGTCTGGCGGGATGCATCTTGCCCAGGCAAAAATGCTGCTATTGCAGTAGGAGGAAGTGATGAAACCACGGTTGATGCTACTTCTTATCGCATGTTTATGGATTAGCCTGTGGGGCTATCAGTGGATTCCCATCGGTGGGGATGGCCATGAAATCTACAGTTATTGCCCATCGGTGGTGGGATTGTACCAACACATCCTGGGATGCGAAAACGGACTGCTGCTCTACAACGGCGAGGAGTGGGAGCAGGTGGAGACATCCTTGCCTGTGTGGGATGTGCTGCCCTTCGATGCGTCCCATGTAATTTTCATTCAAGGATGCGGCAGCTATTCCGATGGCGTGTGGCTGATGAACCTGAATACCCACGAAATTACCGTGCTGGAGTGGTTTATATTCCCCCGCTTTTTGGTGTACGATGCTCAACAGCTGGGCTGGTATCTGGGAACAGATGAGGGGCTCTATTTTTCCTCGGATGGCAGTAGCTGGACTGAGCAGACCTTTTTTGCCAGCATGGAGTGTAATGACATGGTCATGCACGAAAATCATTACATCGTCTCCGTGGATAATGCCGCCAATCACGTCTATCTCTCCGATGATTATGGTCTTACGTGGGAAGGAACGGCTAATTATACTCTACCCCTGAAGGATATGGAATTCGGCTATGACGGCGTTGCCTGGGGCATTTTCCCGGGATTTTCCAATTCATCGGGATTGTGGAAATCGGAGGACTTTGGTGCCAACTGGGAGGTGGCGGCCTGGAGCGATGACGCAAACTGCGTGTGCATTGCGCCCGGCGGATCTGTGTTCATGGGTTGGGAAAGCAGCGGAGTTGCAAAATATCACGATAATAATCTGAACTTCATGAATAACGGTTTGCCTTGTCTGAATATAAATCGGCTCTATGTGAACCCCGCCATGAGCATTATGCATGTGATGGCCCTTACCGACAGCGGCGTGTATATGCTCACGGATTTTGTCTCTACCGATCCACCTGTGACTCCGGCTTATCAAACCTGGATGCAGAATTACCCCAATCCCTTCAATCCCTCTACGAAAATTATGTTCAGTCTCACCGCTAATGACGCAGAAGACGCCAAGATAGAAATATTCAATGCCAGAGGGCAGAAGGTTCGTGAATTAGGAATTGATTTGTCACCTCGAACGGAGTTGAGGGATCTCTCTTGTTCCGTCACCTGGGATGGCACTGATGCTGCGGGGAGAGCAGTTGCATCCGGCGTGTACTTTGCCCGCTTGATGTCCCGCGGGATGCATCTTGCTCAGAAGAAAATGCTGCTGTTGAAATAACGAATCCGGCATCCCGGCAGGTTTTTCTCAACCTGCCAGGTTTGCCGGAGAGTTTGTCTTTTGTTACCGCAGGCGCCAATGGACATTAGCGCTTTCGATAAAGCAGAAACTCCTCTGATTTGCTATGCAAATCTTTCTCGTCTTCGAAGGGGAGAATGAATCAGAGAGGTGCCTCGGTCTTACTACACCACGTAAAACAAAAAGAGAGTTGACAAAACTCCTCATGATTTCAGTTTCTGGTTTGAGTAATAAATCAAAGGTGCTCTATCGCAAAGCAACGGATGAATTGAAGACTATCGTAAAAATGGAATTGTGAATGGCAACACACATTTGGAGGATAGAGTGAAGTACAGAATAATTTTTATTGCGTTAACGACGATATGTTGTCTGCAAGCCAATATCATCATTCCCGGGCCTGTGTGCAACGAGCTGATGTGGGTGGATGGTCAGTGGAATCTGGAAATGTATAATCGCATAGATCAATGGCCATACCCAACTCTGGAAGAATGCTATCTGTCTGCTAATGCCGGATCATCCTATTTTCTGCCGGGCTCCTTTCTTCCCTATACTCTTATCGTGGTGGATAGCACCGATCTTCAACTGGCTTGTCCCTTGCATCCCATGCAGGATGAAATCGAACTGGGGTGGAATGGTTCATTGGTGGGAAGTTCTTGCTGGATAACCTATGGGCCAGATCAATACAGTATGGCTCCTTTGCCAGGTGAGTCCCTTGTGAGAAAGATGTTTTCAGATCCAATTCATTTCATGACTTGGGGTCTGTACTGTAGAGACACTTCACCCACAATGGGAGAGTCAAATGATGATACAGGCTGTTACGGAACTTTTTGTGGTAATGTCATGAATGCTCAAGGACTTCCCCTGGCAGGAGCAATTGTGGAATATTGGCCACCCGATGGAGAATATAATGTAATCACGGATATGAATGGAGAATTCAACAAAGAGATGTACACCGTTCGCTATGATATTCAGGTGATTTACAACGAGGTTACCTATATTGATACCACCATCTGTGTAGCGCCAGATTCCACAACCTACTGCGATTTTGTATTACCCATTACCTCAGCCAAACCGTCGCTTTCTATTTTGCGCAAGAGTAGCCTGACCAACTTCCCTAATCCCTTTAATCCTACCACGAATATCCAGTTCACCTTGCCCATTTCCCTGGATGATGTCATGGTTGAGATTTTTAACAACAAAGGTCAGAAAATAACAAAACACTCCTGCGGTGCAGTGCAGGTAAACACGCCCACTACCTTTACCTGGGATGGCACTGATGCTGCGGGAAGAGCAGTTGCATCCGGCGTGTACTTTGCCCGCTTGATGTCCCGCGGGATGCAGTTGAAAGAGTGCAAAATGCTCTTATTAAAATAGTGAAACTGGGATGTCAATGAAACCACTGATTGTCATTGTATTACTTGCGCTGATGCTCTCTGCCGCCGCTGAACTGCGTTTCTACCGCGAAGATCTGCATTTTTCCCTCACCGACTCTTCTTTCACCGTGGATGGATCGTATTTTCTTCGCAATGAATTTTATAAACCGTTGCGCCAGATTCTCTATTACCCCTTTCCCCAAGACAGTCTGTATGGGATGATTGATACCGTTGGCTGCCAGAATCTTTCCCGACCGGATTCTGCCCGTGTACTCCAGTTCGATAATGTCGGAGCGATGTTGCAAGTAACTATTCCCGCGCAGGATACCACCGAGTTGCGCATCTGGTACAACCATCGCCTGAGGGGTGGTAAGGCTGAATATATATTGGAGTCCACCGCCAGCTGGGGCCGTGGCTTTGAACGCGCTTCTTACGATCTGACTTTCGAGAAATCCATCAGGATTATATCTCTCTCATACATCCCGGATGATCTGGAAGAGACAGAGACTTCCTATAAGCTGATCTGGAGGAAGAAAGATTTCTTGCCTCTGGAAAACTTCATTGTGGAGTATGAGGTGGAACAGCCATAATGTTTTCATCTATGTCTCAAAGAAACGTGGCGTTTGTGAGCTTGTGGGTTGTGGAGTTGGAGATTCAGCCTGTTCCCGTTTATCTCACCGCTAAGAACACTCAGCAATATTCCGTCACCCACTCATCCTGCGGACAGTGCAGGTAAGTACTGATTTGCAGTCAATGAAAAAGTGACCGCTCTTCCTTCTGATATGAAGGAGGGCTGTATGTTGGTAAACATCGGTAAGAACAAATTTATTTGAGAACTCTATTTTCCGCAAAAACAAAAAAATGAAAATGGAGGAAAAGATGAAACGATGGATTTTCTTATCAAGTTGCTTGTTATTAAGTAGTATTCTTTTCTCTTTTGAAATCGAAAAAGTGAATGAATTTGCCTTCTCCGAGTTTTTTCACCAGAATGCAGGAATGAATAACCATATTATCAGAAATGATTCTCTGTTTATCTGTAATCATCGCAGTTTTCAGATATATGATTTGAGTCAGGGACATTTTGATTTGATTACCGACTACAGTCTGCAGGGAACAATAACGGCTATGACCGTTTGTGGAGATAAAGTATTTCTGGTATCAGATCCTTCCAGTCGCATTACCTGTCTGTCGATAGACGATCCAACCCAACCTGAAGTTCTCACCGAATTTTCATGGCCATATGCGTACATTTCATTTATTGCTGGTGATTACTTGTACAGTCATGAAGGGGTAAATGGCGACCTTTATCTGCATGTTATCGATATTCACAGCTTCGAAGAAGTGGCTTTTTATCCTGTGCCCTACAATTACAATCCCCTGAGAAAAGTGAA
>JAGGWK010000022.1 GCA_021157525.1 Candidatus Cloacimonadota bacterium
TACAGCCGAAAATTCTTTTTCGGCAGCTCGAAGAAGAATGTATTTTATCCTCTCTTTTTTCCGTTGCATATCTCACTCCAAATCAAAAGGGGTTTCAAGGTTCTTGGGCCTTCTCCCCGATAAAACTATTTTCACTCCAGCGATACAGTGATTTCTAAAAACTGAGATTTTACCGAATAGTCGCTGGCGGCAGGAATTTTCCGCATAATCTCCTCATAGGTGATCAGCTGTTGCTCATCATGATGACGACCGGTTTTATAGTCCACAATCAGCATCGTTTTTTTGGCGGTATTTATCTGCAGCCTGTCGATGCGATATTCCCGGCCATTGGCATCGAAAACGGTGTACTCGGTAAATACCCGATCCCAGAGTGCAGCATCGAAGAGAGACCGGTGAGCGGACAGAAGTGCTTCAGTCTGTGCAAAAACCCTCTGCAACTGGGAGCTGGGCAAAAGGGTACCATAGAGGGCGGTGGTGCGCTTGCGGGCACGGTTCAGGTTGGATGCATCCAGGTATGGTATGTGGGACAGAAATTCATGCACAATGTTTCCCACCAATACACTTTTGTTGTACAAAAATTCCTGCCGCATTCCGGCCGGGCTCTCTGCCTCGATATCGGCTGCGGTGCGGAAATCTTGGAGGCCGATGAAATCGCCAAAGTCCACCGATGCTTCGCCTTGTGCCTCGATCTCGCCACGGTCCTCACAACTCAGTTCTCCCAGAGTGAGTATCTGGGTGTCGGCTTCGGGATTTTGCCACTCTTCCAGCGTCCACACCGCTTCCAGAAGCCGTTTTGGTACAGAGGTTTTGGCTGCGTCTTTTTTGAGAAGCTCATCCACGCCGCCTTTTTTATTGAAATGCAGGCAGACAAAGAGATTACGTTTTGCCCGGGTGAGAGCTACGTAGATAGTGTTGAGCTCTTCGGCGGCTTCTCTATTGGCCACGGCATCCAGGAGTTCTTTTTTGTGGCTGTTTTGCAGGATGCGGCCAAAATTGAGGGTGATGGCCAGATCATCGAGATGCATGAAATCATCGGAAAATTGATGGTACAGGGAGAGGCCACCGTGGTTACCGCTGTGGGATGTGATATCAAAAAAGGTACAGACGGTCTCGAATTGCAGACCTTTGGATTTATGGATGGTAAGCAACGTGATGGCATCGTTGTGAGCTTGGCCAACTTGGGAATATTCGTCGCGATTTTCCAGGTTGTGAATGTATTCCAAAAAACCGCCAAGAGTTTGTGGATGCGGTGTCTGTTGAAATTCCAACGCCACCTGTACCAGCCGATGCAGGTTTATCATATCGCTTTCTTCCGGGTAAATTGTCGGGTAGTTAAACAGCTCCATGATGCGCTGAATCAGCAGCGCTACAGAGGGTTGCTGCTGCCACAGGACACCAATATTTTGCAATGCGGGAAGGTCACTTAATGCTGCAAAAAAGGGCTCCAACGAGGAATTGCTTTTCCAGGTCTGCATCACCTTCTTCAACTGCGTCGTTCCCATCAACACGGCATCACTGCGCAAAAAGGCGAGGAGGGAAATGGGATCTTCATAACACAAGAACTTCAGCAACTCCACAACCGGATGCACCGCATCATGAACAAAAAGTGAGCCGGAAGATTGAAGCGCATAGGGAATATGCTCTTCTTCCAGCACCGCAGCCATTTCATCCAGGTCTTTGTTGCGCCGCATCAAGATGGCGGTATCGGCGGGGTTTATGGTTTTTGCATCCAGAGCAGGAACAAGCCGGTTTGCCACAAATTCTCGATAGACATCGATGGTACTATGCTTGGGCTGGCTTGCATCCCGGGGTGTACGATTGGTTAGCTGCACCTGCACATACCCGCCAGCAGTTTGTGCGCAAGACACCGGCACGTAGTCCCAATCGGGATCTCGGGTAAAGCTGGGAGACGCAAAGAGCCCATTGAGCCACTCCATCAAGAGGGGTTTGCTGCGGTAGGATGTGGTGAGTTGGTGCTGATCGATGGGCAAGCCCAACAACGAATCGAAGTGACTGAGAAGCCGCCGCTCGCCGCCGCGCCATCCATAAATCGCCTGTTTTTCGTCACCCACCACTATCAGGTTGCCATAATCCTTTTGGCCTTCGCCGCTGAGGGTCTCGTAAATGAGAGGTTTAAAAATGCTCCACTGCAACACGCTGGTATCCTGAAATTCGTCGATAAGAATGAAGCGGGTGGTGTAACTGAGCTGCTCATAAAAGAGATTGAGCACGCTGTGGCGATTTATCAATGACAGCTCGGGATCGTACAAAAACCTGAAGGTGTAATAGCTTATGTCGCTGTGGGTGAATATTTTATCCCGAAATTTCAACTGATCATACTTCGCCAGACACACCGCCGCCAGTGAGATAATCTGGGATTGCTCGGTGATGGCCCGAGACAGGAAAAGGTACTCACCCAGCGCGTTACGCATAATGGCTGCCGCCTCTTTCAGCTCGGGATTTCGTATCCGCGTGCCATTCCAAATGCCACCCTTTTCTTCCAGAAGCAGGTTAAAATGTTCGTCCAAAGAGGCTTCGGAAGTAAGGAAATCCAGGAACACCGGCAGGCTGGATGCAGCGACGAATGGGACGTCATCCAGCATTGGGCTCAGGAGTTGCAGATATTTTTTAGCGATTACATCCTTCCAGGAAACGCCGCCCTTTTTCTTATGCCAATACTGCTCAAGCTGTTTGCACAGGAGAGTGCAAAATTCTTCGGTGGTTTTGTGGTAATGCCGGCGGGCTGCATCGATGCGATTTTCCAGATTTTCGCTATCCAGATGGTGCGGCTCGATAAATTCAAAGATCCAGCGTTGGTCTATGATCTGGGTGATGAGGGAATCGAAGCCTTTGAGGTTACGCTTGGCTGCGGTGTGAAACAGCTCTTCGTAGTGCTGGCGATTCTCTGCATCCAGGATGTGCTCATACAGCTCCGGCAGATATTCTTCGTTAATGCCGTTATCGATGGTGAACTGGCCGAGATTGTGGTAGGGCGCAATGACGCCGCTGAAAATGCGATTGATAAATGAATCGATCGTGCTGATGGAGACGTCGGCTTTGTGGGTGAGCATCCGCTGGTAGGTTGCTGCCAAAAACCCCATGGCGTCGGCATCCAGCCGTAAGTCAGGATTGATCTCTTCGGTAAGACTTTTGCAGATTTCCGCACCTTTCGGGGTGCCTTTCACGATGTGCTGAATCTGTAGAAAAATCCGCTCCCGAATCTCGGCTGTGGCTTTTTTGGTGAAGGTGATCACCAGAATCTCGTCGAAATCCACCCGATGAGTAAGAAGAACATTGATAAATTCCAGAGAAAGGCGGTAGGTTTTGCCGGTGCCTGCGCTGGCGCGTATTATCAGCGGTTTCATTGGATATCTCCTTGTTTGTCCCGGCGGGTAATGTCGGTGCGTTCGTAGGGTGCTCGGCGCGGGGGAATGACAAAGCCATCCTGCTCAAGTCCGTCCCACACTTCCAAAATGGCCTCTTCCAGCGAGATGCGATTGGTTATCCGGTGCATCTGCTTCTGCTCGATAAACCACAGATAGGATTCCAGATCCTCACCTCCTGTGCGTTGCGGGTAGAACATCAGCTCATAGAATTGCAGCTGTTCCGTGTATTTTTTCAGGCGGGATGCATCCATGGCTCCGGTTTTGTAGTCGATGATGATTCTGGCACCATTTTCGGTGTGTATCCGCAGGTCTGGACGGCCGGTGAAGCGGATGATGACACCATGGGGCATGGCCAGGGAAAATCCCGCATCATCACGACCTTCGATGAACACTTCCAGAGGAGTATCCGAGAGATGTAACTGATTATGCAGGGCATAAAAGAAGCGTTCTACACCCCGTTGCAAAAGGGGAATAAACACCTTATGAAAGTAGATGTCGGAATAATTGTGGGGTGAATAATAGCGGAAATTGCGATCGTAGGTGAGGTAGTGCTGAATGCCTCGGAGGGCATGATTTCGGGCGGTATGCAAAAAGTTATGATGCATTTTGTTACCTTCATATACCTCGATAAGACGTTGCCAGATATTTTCAAAAACCCCATGCGAGATGATGCCGGTAAGCCGAGCGGTGTAGTCGGTATCCAGCCGCGGCGCCCGCTCCCGCAATGAGCCTATATACTGGATGTAAAATTCAAATGGATTGGCCGCCAGCTGCTGCCAACTGGTGGGCGACAGGGGCAGCGTGTTTTCTGCCAGTTCGCCAGGGTCAAAGGTAAAACTGAAAAAATCATCCTCTAGCTGACAGGGTGCATATTTGGCATCCGCGCTGCCCAACAGTGCTTTGCAGGCAGCAGCATTGGCTGACGGGAGCGGTGGCGATGGCTGCTCAGCAGCCATACCCTGCAGCAGCAGTTCCTCAACAAATGAGCTCACTTCGATGTTTTTCTCGCTATTGAGTCGGGTAAAAAGTACCGATTTCCCACTGCCGGCGAGCAACCGATAAAAGTAGTATTTATCCCGTAAACGGATATCACCATAGGTCTTCAGTCCCAGGGTTTTGCGCTGTTGCTCGCTGAGGAGGAACTGCTGCTGCCGCGCCGCTGGTAATATCCCTTCTACTACATTGAGAACAAAAACCAGGGGATAGTTCATATTACGAGTATCTTGGAGAGAGGTGCATTGGATGCGGTGTTTAGGCAGATCGTCAAAGTGATAACGCAACTTTTTGGCTTTGAGATAATCCAGAAAAAGCCGGAGGATCTGAGCGCCGGTATGGGTGGGGAAAATCCTTTTCCATGAAATGATAACAGCCGCTTCGTCGAGGGTTGCAAAGTCTGCCAGTGACGCATAAAACTGGGTGTAGATATCGGTTTTCCCCGCATCTGATGCCAGAAGGACGTCTGCCCGAAAATCCTGTAAAAGCAAGGATGTAAAGGCCGGGATGTCTGTGACGTCATCCAGCCTGCGCACCAGATGAAATACCTGCATAATGGTGGAGCGCACTTCCGGCGCTTCCCGCTCCAGGGCCCGGAAATCGATGAATTGGTAGCTTCTTTCGATAAAATAAAAGAGTCGCTGCCGGATGGATTGCCGCACTTCGGCCTGTGGTGCCATGGCGCTGACGGCTGTATCTGCGTTAAAAAGCTGCACCAGGGCAGGAAGACTGAGGAGGAAAGGAGAACCGTCAAAGACCCGACTGTGGTACACATCCAGAACTAGCTGCAAAAACTGATACAGCGCGGTGGCAGCAAAGGTGGTGTCGGCGGGCTGAGAAAAGATTTTGGGAGACAGCATCCCGGCATAGGGCTGGCGGTTTGGCTTAAAGTCGATCATCAGCGGATGGCCGGATTTACTGAGTTCTGCCATTCGGGCCAGCATTTCCCATTCGTCTGCAGAGGTGATCACGGTAATCCGTTCTTTGCAATCCAGTGGCAGGCAGTGTGCGCCAAAATCCTCGGTGAGTTGCATACGATCGCTGTCGTAGCAGCTGGATGGCCCTTGCACGTAGATGGTGACGATCTCGTCGAAGTGGCTGAGTAGCTGCTTTTCCAGTGCGGTAAAATAGAATTGATTTACTACTCGAATCTCGGCAAAATCGCTACTGAGCGTGGGCACATCAATGGCGGAAAAAATAGCATCGGTGGCATGTATGTCATCCAGCTTTGCCCGGTAGGCATCCCGTATGGAGCACATCCGCTGAAAGGTTTGCCACTGCCAATCTCCGGCGGTTTGTTTTTGCAGAAGCACCTTTTCCACGCTGTCCATCTCCACGCATTCCTCTGCCAGCTCCTGCCAAAAATCAAAAAACTGGTGAGCCAGCTCGATGGACAGAAAATAATCATGGCAATGGAAAAAATCTTTGTCCTCATCGCTGAGGCTCTGATAGAGTGTGAGGGTGCGCTTTTCTTCCCGCAGCAAAGGTCGATCGTGCTGCTGCAAACTTTCTTTCCATTCATCCATGGTAAAAAAAACGTGAGGAGTAAAATCCCATCTGGGCTGGAACATCTGCATACCCCGCAACTTGCTCTGCCGTGTGGGAAATAGCATCAGCACCGGTTTTGCGGCCAATCCATCCAGGGCGCGAACAATGATGTCTTCGGTAAAATCTACAAACTCGGTTTTCATGATACCATCCATAAAATTCCTATCGCCACCAGCAATGCCGGAAGCATGTTCATTACCCGTATTTATTTTATATTCAGGATGCGTAAACCCATGCCCAGAAGCAAGATGCATCCAACAACGAAGATTTCGGTTATCATCTCTGCTTCAAACCATACCTTCTTCATTGCAACCTCTTTCAGCTGAGATTTGGGAGGATGGATATTTGGGCAAGGACTTTTTCGGAATGGGGTTGCAGCAGCATTGAAGTCGTCGAAGTAGATTGGCGCCGCAAAACCACATCGACCTCCTCGGAGTTTTGCCAACGTCAGAGATTTTATGGAACATCATCCGGCAGTGGCGGCACCACTGCCACCCCACCCAATATTGTGTGACAAGTCTCTGCTCTAAAAAAGACGATGCATAAATCCTGCGAGAAGAAGCTGATTGCATGGAGTATTCAGGGATATTGCACAATCCCCGCATCTTGCTGTGTCGCGGCGTATCGGCTTTAGCCTGAGAAGACTGATTTTTCGGTGTTTTCGGTGCCTTCAGTGGATAAAATCAAATGGTACTTCTCAGATGTTTGTAATCTTACTGGGTTATAAATCCTAATCAGAAAAATATGCCATTAGAAATTACAAAAATCTATTTCCCTTACAAGGGGGTCTGATCCGTGTTTTCCCTCGTATTAATTCGTGTTCATTCGTGGTTTCTTATTTCCGGCTCGGTGTTTTCGGTGCCTTCAGTGGCTAAAATCAAATGGTACTTCTCAGATGTTTGTAATCTTGCTGGGTTATAAATCCTAATCAGAAAAATATGCCATTAGAAATTACAAAAATCTATTTCCCTTACAAGGGGGTTTGATCCGTGTTTTCCCTCGTATTAATTCGTGTTCATTCGTGGTTTCTTATTTCCGGCTCGATGTTTTCGGTGCCTTCAGTGACTAAAATCAAATGGTACTTCTCAGATGTTTGGAACCTTGCTGACAATGATACAAAAAAAGCCGGTTGTTTTCACAATCGGCAAAGATGGTGGGCGTTGAGGGACTTGAACCCCCGACATCCTGCTTGTAAGGCAGGCGCTCTCCCAACTGAGCTAAACGCCCATTTTATCATTCTCACTTCTATCTTCTGCAACTTTTGGGAAGTTGCCGATTAATGGTCGGGGCGAGAGGATTTGAACCTCCGACCCCTGGTTCCCAAAACCAGTGCGCTAACCGAACTGCGCTACGCCCCGTATTGAGTTGCCACCTAAAAAAGAGGGGTTTTCAGCGTCAAGAATTTTATCGGAGGTGGCCAATAAAATCAGGTACCTTTCGTACACTCCGTCTTCACACTCCTATTTCAAAAAAGAGCAGGCTGTTAAAACGGGGTAAAGGTTGAGCTAGAAGGTCGTCCCCATCTGGAAATGAGGTTCCCATGTATCGGTTTCAAAGTTGTATGCATAGTCAAACCCGATGAGGCCCATGGGACTGCGTACCCGCAAGCCTGCACCAGCCCCTTTTTTCATTTCCCAGAAGTTAAACCGCTCCAGCTTGTTGTAGCTGTTTCCTGCATCAAAAAAGAGTAATCCCACGACGGTATCTCCGGCAATGGGTGCACTGTATTCGGTAGAGAATATCACCTCACGCAAACCGCCTTCGGTGGGTCCAATCGAGTTATCGGTATAGCCACGGATGCCGTCCGGCCCGGTGCCTCCCAGGTAAAACCGTTCGTCTGGCGGCACTTCTTTACCATTGTATCCTTCCACATAGCCAAAGCGCCATTTGGTGCGTAGCGTAAGTTCCCAAATGGTTTTGGTGTACCAGCTCACTTGCAGTATTTGCTTATAATAATCGAAGTCTCCCTGCAATGGCCCGCCAGCCAATTCGTTAAACACGGTGATATTGGAACCCGATGTGGGGAAAAATACATTGTCGCGGCTATCACGGGTGAGAGTGGCTGAAATGGAGCTTGTAGTCTGCCAGCCGGTTGCATCCAAACTGACTAAAGAAGAAGAGACATCATCCACATCTACGTCGTCCAGGATGCGATATTTCTTTTGGTAATAGCTGTATCCAAAGACCAGCTTGGAGAAATTGAGAAACGTAAGAGGGGTACCGGTGCGGATGGTTCCACCATTGGTGTAAAGCTCGTAGGTGGTATATTCTTTTTGGGTGTGATATACATCAAATCCCATGAGCACATTGCTATCCATGAAGTAGGGATTGGTAAAGTTGAGACGGAAATTCTGGACACTTTTCCCAAACTCCCATTGGACGCCAGCCTGCCAAGCGTTACCGAAGAGGTTTTTGTGATCCAGTGCCAACTGGCCATAGATGCCGTCGGAGCTGTTCATGCTTACTCCCCCGTTTGCCGAGCCAGACACCCGATCGCTCACGTGCACGGTGAGGTCGATATCGCCATTGGTGTTTATCTGATCAAAGGTAGGATAGAGGTCTGCCTCAAAGAGTCCCATGTTGTAGATGTTTTGCTGGGTCTGAATCACCTTTGACTGCCGGAAATAATCTCCCGGTGAAATAGAAAGATGGCGACGAATCACCTTTTCTTTGGTGCGACGATTGCCTACGATGTTTATCTTGCGCACTTTCGCCCGGGTGTTTTCCGTAATCTTCAGCTTCACATCAATGCGATCGCCTTTCTTCTCCAGTTCATGATCGAAGTTTGAATAGATAAATCCCTCTTCATAGTACATGGATGCAACGCTACTTAGCTGCTTATTGAATTTTTCCAGGTTAAACTTTTCGTTTTCTTTAAAGCGGAAGTTGCTGATAATGCTTTCGTCATTAAAGCGCTTGTTCCCCTCTACCGAGACAGAGCCAAAGAAGTAGGACTTCCCTTCAAAGAGATAGATATCTATCGCATAATTACCATTTTTCAAGTTCACTTCACTGGATTTCACCTGGGCATCGATATACCCTTTTTTGTTGTAATAATCCACAATGCGTTGCAAATCTTCTTCGAATTTTTCCTCATCATACTTACCAGAGCGCAAGAGGCTGGCCTTTTTGGTCCTCATGATGCCGCGAATCTTTTTGGTGCTCACATCCTTGTTACCATGGATGTTGATCGACTTGATGACCACTTTATTCCCCTCATCAATGTTGATGATGACATCCACATAGTTGTTGTCCAAAGTTTTGGTTTCAAATTCCGTCTGAACCAAGTGATATCCTTTCTTCACATATTCGTCTGCTATTTTTTCGCGAATCTCAACTTCTGAGAAAGGAGACCAATAGCTGCCATATTTCAGATTGGTCACTTCCAGAATCTTGCTGTTGCTCAACTTGTCATTCCCCTTGATCTTTACCTCGTTCACGATGGGGAACTCCGTTACATTTATCGTGATGCGTACACCTTGCGCAATATCCTCACTGTTTATGGAGATATCTTTAAATACCCCAAGTTGATTGAGATTCTTATAGGTCTTGGCTACATTGTCGCCGCTGAGATAATCACCCACTTCCAGAGTGATCAACGACTGGATAAGATCTGTTTTGATGTTGCTGTTTCCCTGAATTGAAACTTCTAATATGAGGGAATTTTGTGCAATGAGAACGCTGCTGATAATCACGAGCAGAACCACGAGTGTTGCTTTCACGTTCATTAAACCTCCACCTGAATTAACTGAACAATTTGTACTCCAATAATTAAAAGACGAGTATGTCGTAAAGTTATTTCTAGCACAAGAAGCATTTTAGCAGGATGGATACAAAAGTCTTGACGCATCGGTGGGCCTTTTCTTTTTGTACTCACGTTGTGGGGCATTAGCTCAGCTGGGAGAGCGCTACACTGGCAGTGTAGAGGTCAGCGGTTCGAGCCCGCTATGCTCCACCATTAGTTTACGCCACTTCGAAAGAAGTGGCTTTTTTTGATGCCCCCACCCTGCTTGCCATCCGCTGAGATATCCCCATCTGGTCGTAACATTGCTCCCTGTGAGTTGTGCTCAATGAAGGCTCAAATCTGCGGGTGGCCAAAATACACCTGCGTAATCAAAAAACAGAATTGACACATACAAAGCCAAATCCATCCTTGACTATGGTATTACCAAACCAAGGGAGATAGTATAAGTTGTGCCGTGGAAAGTCACACCTATCGGAAAAAACGGTAACGAATGGGAAAGAGATGCTTCAAAACAGGTTTGACGTCCACGAACATATTGTCCCGGGTTCAACAAGAAGAGAGCCAGGAATCATTGCGGCATACGTCAGACATTTGCTGCAATATCAGAGGAGGAGAAAATGAAAACATTCATGACGTTTTTTTGTTTGGTTTTTGTTTTGCATATATCTGCCATCATCATCAACATCCCTGCAGATCAGCCGACAATTCAGGCGGGTATAAATGTTTCTGTGGATGGAGATACAGTTCTGGTACAGCCTGGTTTATATTCGGAGCTCATAAACTACAATGGGAAAAACATCAAAATCGCTTCATATTATCTAACAACTCAAGATACATCATACATTTCCCAAACCATTATCGACGGAAATAACAACGAGAGAATTGTCTCTTTTACAAATGGCGAAACCGGAGAAGCAACACTGATCGGATTTACAATTAGAAATGGCTATGGAACATATTACGGGCAAAATAATGCCTGTGGAGTAGGAATTTATATTATCGATAGTTCCCCATCCATCGAGCATAACATCATAGAAGACAATAACAGCTTCTGGTATGTAAACGGTTGTGGAATCGGCATACAAAACTCTTCGGCTAAAATCAGCAATAACATTATCAGAAGTAATAATGGTGCCTATAATGGCGGAGGAATTTATGTATACCAATCTGATGGCGTTGAGATAGACAGCAATATCATACACGATCATCAAACAGAAAGTGGAAATGGAGTTGATTATGGGGCAGGGATCTGTTTGTGTGAAGCGACAAATATTACTATTAAAAATAACCTGATTTACAATAATACTGTTGATTTCAGCGGAAGTGGAATAGCGGTAAAAGCTTATAGCTCTGCTATTTTGACAAATAATACGATAACAGAAAATAGTGGATCAGCCGTATATTGCACATCTCAAACTTCAGAAATAGAAATCATCAATACCATTGTCTGGAACAATCAGCCTAATACAATCGCACAAGTATGTGGAGAAAACATCATGGTAAATTACTGCGATATCCAAAATGGTTTTCCCGGGATAGGCAATATAAACAGCGACCCATTATTCGAAATTCCTGCAAATGGTAATTTTAATTTAACTCTGCAATCTCCCTGCATCAATGCCGGTGATCCAGAGTATCAGCTTGATCCTGATGGCACCATCGCCGATATCGGTTATCGATATTTTGAAATGAGTGATTATGGCTCAATAAACGGGAATGTCAGTCTCTCAGGTGGCTATGGCAATATCGAAAATGCCGTTATTGACTGTGGTGAATTTCAAACCAGTCCTGATGAAATCGGGAATTACTTTTTCCATTTATTACCGGGATTTTATAACCTGACTGCTTCTCTAGAAGAATATGAAAATTCTGAGATCACTGATGTTGAGGTTCTGCAGGGACAAATTACTTCCAATATTGATTTTGTTCTCCAATTCACTGGTTCGAACGGAATTATCAATATTGCTCAGAACGGAACCGGTGATTTTACTACTATACAGGACGGAATTAATGCGGCAATTAATGGAGATACTATTCTTGTTCATCCTGGCACATATCTTGAAAGCGTGAATTTCAATGAGAAAAACATCGTGTTGGGAAGTCTGTTTCTTACAACTCAAGACAGTTCATATATTGAGACGACCATTATTGAAGGCACGGGAAGTGATCACACGATCAAACTGGAAAATAACACAAATAACATTACCCAAATTTGCGGATTCACAGTGTTAAACTCTTATAACTATGTAAATTGTATCTATGGTTATAATGCTTCACTGAACATCAATAATAATGTAATCACGAATACTGGCGGTGGTGCATGTTCGGGAGTAAATATCAATTTTTCATCAATGCTATCAATTAGTGATAATTACTTTGTATATTGTGCAAATAAAGGTTTGAAAATCAATAATTCAAATAATGTTATCATCGAAAATAATCTTTTTAATGAAAATAGCACTGGATTAAGTTGTTATGATTCCGAAGCAATGGTAAGAAACAATACGTTTATCAATAATATTTGGGGAGTTTCGGGAAATAGTACAGGGACTATTATCAAAGGGAACCATTTCACAAATAATTTAGATGGAATAAGTTGTCATGATTTCTCTCCTGTTATTGACGGTAATTATCTCTGCAACAATCAGAATGGCGTTTATATCTCTCATTCAGATCCGTTAGTTGTGAATAATTTAATTATGGAAAATGAAGATGATGGCATAATTTGTTTAGGTCCATCTTCACCGGTAATAGTCAATAACACGATCGTTAATAACAATGAAGGGCTTTCGTGTCATTACAGTTCCGGCTCACCTCAGGTCATCAATTGCATAATTTATTTTAATGATGCAAGCTTCGATGATTACTGGGATGATACCGTTACAACTATTGCTTACTGCTGTGTTGAAGACAGCATTCCCTACAATGCCATAAATGGAGGTGGAAACATCTTTATTAATCCCGAATTTTCAACAAATGATGATTTCCAGTTATCTGAATACAGCCCTTGCATCGATGCCGGAATCCCGGATACAACCGGTTTATATCTTCCTCTCTGGGATTTGCTGAACAATCAAAGGATCTGGGACGGCGATAATAATGGAAGTGCAATTATTGACATGGGTTGTTATGAATTTGGAGCAGATTCGGTTGGAGTAATCCAAAATCCAATACTCAACACCTTTTACCAATTAACCAATTACCCAAATCCCTTCAACCCATCTACGACTATTTCTTTCCAGCTTCTAGAAGATGGAAAGATAAATATCTCAATCTTTAACATCAAAGGTCAAAAAGTTAGAACTTTAATTGATAAAAGATGTCCCAAAGGGGATCACTCTCTTATTTGGGATGGCAAGAACGATTATGGCAATCCAACCGCTTCAGGAGTATATTTCTACAAATTGAAAGTAGGAAATAAAACCAAAGCTGTGAGGAAGTGTCTGCTTTTGAAATAAAAATGATGCTGCTAGCCCACGACTCTACAGCCAGGTAAGAAGGATCGGTTCAACTGCCAAGACGATATCATGAAAAAAAAAGACAATCACTTCTGTGGTATGTTATACTTCCATGTAAGGAGATACCCTGCATCCAGATATAACATGGAAATCCCGCCAATATACAAAAACTGCGGTACATAAATTGAGGGAAATTTCGGAAACCCGCAAAGCCTTTGCCCGGAAACTTGGCGCAGATGCCATTATAGACCCCAAACAAGAGAACATGACAGAAGTCATAAAGGCCATGAATGATGGCGGATGTTTCTATCGAATGCGTTGGGCTGGATATCACCCTTCAGCAGGCACTGGCAGCTACCATAAAGAGGGGTCGCATCGCTGTTGCCGGTATTTTCTCCCATCCAACCAGCGACATGGAGATGAATGACATTGTCATCGGAGAAAAGGAAATCATCGGTGTTATCGGTTACAATTATTATTTCCAGACAGCCATCAATCTGGTTTCCAAAGGAATCATCAATGCCAATGATTTCATCACAGCTAAGATCGATATCGACGACATCGTAGAGAAAGGGTTCAAAGAACTCATCACAGACAAAGACAATCACATCAAGATTCTGGTTCATCCATAACGAGACAAAGCCCCGAGTAATCGGGGCTTTTTTTATCTCATTATTTTTCTTACATTTTCACAAAGGGGTTATTTCGCTTCTCTTCCCCGATTGTTGTGGGCTCTCCATGGCCGGGATACACCACGGTTTCATCGGCTAGAGTATAAAGTCTGCTGCGAATACTGCTGTTCAACTGATCAAAATTCCCGTCCGGTAAGTCAGTACGCCCGACGCTGCCGGCAAAAAGGGTGTCGCCACTAAACACCACTCCCGGAGAAAACAGGCTGATGCATCCAGCAGAATGGCCCGGGGTGTGAAGCACGGTAAAGGTAATATTTCCCAGCGTAAGGATGCATCCTTGTGTGAGGGGAATGTCCATGGGGTCGCTGTAAATGGGAGTACCCATAAAGGTGCTGAGATTTGCTTTGGCATCCACCAGCTTGAGCGCATCTGCAGGATGGATGCAGATGGGGGCACCGGTTTTTCCTCTGATAAAGCTATTCCCGCCGATGTGGTCTGCGTGCCCATGGGTGTTTACGATATATTTCAGCGTAATTCCCTTATTTTCTATTACGTTCCATACTTCATCAGATGGCTTTGCCAGGTCTATTATCATGGCTTCCCGAGTTGTTTCATCCCACACCAGGTAGGTATTTGTGCCAAATTGTGGCAGGACTATAAAGGATTCAATGCGCATTTTTCCTCACATTATCAGATATTTTTCCACGATTTCCGGCGCCATTTTTGGCACTTTTACCACACTGTTCATTGCTTCTTTCTGGCCCCATTGCACTTCTCCTTCTGTCTGGATGGCTTTTACGTAGCGCAATAGCATGGATGCAGCCACTTGAAGCTCTTTTTCCTCAGGCGGCTTTTGACAACTCAGCACACCCAGAGGACCTGGATGCTCAGGAGATTTCATCACAATTTCATCAGTGACCATGGCGATAAGCCTCTCGTTTTCTTCATAGTCGCGGCCCAGGATGAGTTTGCAGTTGGGAGAAAGGCGATAATGGCGGGCAAGAGCGAGAAATTCTATGTTTTCCAGAGAAAACTGTTTATGAATGACAAGGTCTTTAAGTCGCAGAGAATAGATTTTTTCCGTGAGCATACAGCCGCCGCCAGCATTTTCATATTCAGTGATACCCAGCTCTTTTGCCAGAGCCATCTGCCGTTGACGACCACGGCCTTGGATATCCAGCATATCAGCTTTGTTTACCCAGCCTTCTCGTATAGGCAAAGTATCGGTCAGGAGTTTCTGGCAGAGGGGCCGCACCAGAAGGTCTTTTACGCTGCTGAGTTTGGCCACGGAATTCATGGCATCATGGCGCTGGGACATGGGTCGTTGCGCCAGGACTTCTCCAGAGATGAGGAAATCCACTTTATATTCCTGCATCAGGCTGGCGGCCATGCGAAACATCAGTCCATGGCAATCGATGCAGGGATTCATGCCTTTGCCGTAGCCATACCGCGGATGTTGAAGCATTTCCAGGTGTTCTGGAGTGATGTCATGAACTATCAGCTCCACTCCGATGTGGTTGGCTGCGGTGAGAGCTTTGGCAGGCCCGAAAAAAGGGGTCTGAAAAAAGATAGGCAGCACGTCATAGCCCAGCTGCATCATATACCGTACCGCCAGCATGCTATCCAGGCCTCCGGAAAATAGCGCAAAACAGCGCCGTTTCTTCTCTGTATGTATCATGATCCTCTCCTAAAAAAAAGGGGCAATATGCATTGCCCAAAGTATGGTGCTGAAAAGAGGACTCGAACCTCCGACCTACTGATTACGAATCAGTTGCTCTACCAGCTGAGCTATTCCAGCAACACGTCACTGAAAAAATGGGGCCGGTTTTTTACGTCAAGGGGTTTTTCCCTAAATGCGGCGTACTCCCTTGGTAGAGAAAGCGTTGAGGTCGAGGGGAGCAAATTTCTTGCGATGCCATTTATCTACTGCCGCAGCTCCTATCATCGCAGCGTTATCCATGCAATATTGCATCTCTGGGAAAAACACCTCTATTCCGAGTCGTTTTGCTCGGGATGTCATCTCGCTACGCAGACAGCTGTTGGCCGAGACTCCTCCAGCGACGATAATGGTATCGATTTCAATCATCCGTGCATAGGCAATGGTTTTTGACACCAGGCTGTCCACGATGGCTTTTTGCACCGATGCAGTGATGTCTGGCAGATGTGCTTCGATAAAGGCGGAGTTCTGTTTCGCCAGGTAATTGCGTACCGAGGTTTTAAAGCCGCTGAAGCTGAAATCAAAATTGCCTTTGCGATTGAGGGCTCGGGGAAATTCGACAAAATGAGAATCGCCGCCTTTTGCAATGCGATCTACCAAAGGTCCGCCAGGATAGCCCAGCCCAAGAAGTTTGGCCACCTTGTCAAAGGCTTCACCGGCAGCATCGT
The DNA here is from genome assembly GCA_021157525.1 of Candidatus Cloacimonadota bacterium. Taxonomy (GTDB): domain Bacteria; phylum Cloacimonadota; class Cloacimonadia; order Cloacimonadales; family TCS61; genus JAGGWK01. The sequence continues at coordinate 16,148 of JAGGWK010000022.1, forward strand.
CACGGGTGCGTCCTGCTATATCAAAGTCCTCATTTCCTTTAAAATGCACCAGCTCGGTATGGCCGCCGGAAACCACCAGGGCCAGATATGGCGGCATCATTTCTGGGTGAGAGAGGCGATTTGCGTAGATGTGCCCCAGCATATGATTCACGGCGATAAGGGGTTTATCCAGGCTGTATGCCAGACTTTTGGCAAAGGAAACACCTACCAGCAGAGCGCCTATCAATCCGGGATTTACAGACACTGCGATGGCATCGATATCATCAAAACTAAGCTGTGCTTTATCCATGGCTGCCTTGGTTAGTTGCATGATGTTTTTGAGGTGAAGGCGGGATGCCAGCTCCGGCACCACACCGCCAAAGTCGGCATGCGTTACCTGGGATGAGATGAGGTTTACATATACATGATAATCGGTATCTATCACTGCCACAGAGGTGTCGTCGCAGGAAGTTTCAAAGGCTAATATTTTGTTCATTTTTCTGTATTTGTAGCTTTTTAGGAGTGTATTCAATTATTTTCACGCCGGCAGGAACGTCGAAAGTCACGGTTCCCTGATTGTTGATCCACATTTGTGACATGTTCAGGGTTGCCTTGATGGAGCCTGCTGTCATCTTATTTACAATTTCTTCGGGGCCCCGCACCATCAGCGATACTTTTTGAGGTATCACAGAGATGTTCATGTTATGGGGGTAATCCACCGGTATGAGGGAGAAAGTGCGGTTGATCTGCTTGGACGTAATGACCAGAAGGGTTACCTGACTTTTATCCAGGGAGACCAGTTGACTGGGTTGCACCAAGTTCACGGTGAGTTTATTTTTATCTACCATTTTCCGCGAGAGGGGAATCGTTTTCACTCTGGCTATCTGAGATACTACTTTTTCAGGGCCCGTGATAATCACGGTATGATTGCTGACATCCACACGGTTCTTAATAAAATATTCTTCGTCTTTGGTTGAGGCATATTCCAGTTCCAAACCACGTTTTTTGGAGATAATACGATCCAGAAAAATGGTTTTTTCATTTCCCTCTTCCCCATACGCAATATCCAACGACACAATTTCAGGAACAATCAGATCTCCTTGGTTAACGGTTATCTTATTTCTCCCATAGGTCATATGGCCTGCAGGAACCAGAAAGAAATGGTCGCTGAGCATGGTTATCATCAGATCAAAGCCGCTCCCCTTCAGGGTAACGGGAATTGTGAGAGGTTCTGAATTGTCATACACCAGATCAGCTGGGAGGTCTTGCAACACCACCGGCAGATCAATATCGGTACTCTGCTGTTTGGTAAGGGTAAGATGCAACCACAGTACCAACGTGATCAGTAGCACGATTATTTTAGCTATTGTATCTGATTTCATGCAGTGAAAAAAAGATAGCTCAGTAGATTGTCAATTAAATATTACCGTTGTGTGAATGTGCTCTTTTACTGGATTCTGATAGTGGGCCAATGTCGAGTATCTTACCCAATCGCTCGCCCATATGACGCACATAATCATTCTCATCATTCATCCAGTCTTCTATCGTTTGTGTCGTGAGAATCACAAATTCGTTGTATCTGTCCCGACGATTTTTCTGAACCACAATGTTGGTAAGTTTTTTCATGGAAACCCAGATGGTTTTAATCCGTTTGTCTTCCCCTTCGATGAGCCATTCGCGGATGTAAGGGAAGGCGATAATGGGATTTACCCGTGCCACCTGCGTAAGGATGTGGGTGATCTTCTTTTGCACATCTACCGAATCGTCATCAATGGCATAGGAAATAAAGTCCATAATATAGCCGGGGTCATTTTCAGAAACCGCTTCCATCCCGTGAAATGCCAGAGCGCGTTGTCGCTCGTTGTCAGATTTCACCCATTGAATCATGGTACGCTTCATCAGCTCAGGATCCCGCTTCCACATCTCATTTATCAGCCCTTCCACTTCCCAGGGTACGCTCTCGAAATAGCGCGTGATGAGCTCGACAATCTTATCGGTTTGGGTGCCATACTTCTCATAAAAATAGAAAAGCCCAGTAGCCCTAACGCCATATATCTTATGATCCATCATGCGCTGAGCAATTGGATCTACCAGTGATAAATCGTGGTATCCAACCAGATGCTTGCCGATGTATTCTCGAACAAAATAATTCGGAGTCTTTGATAGGGTAATGAGTTTTTCCTCAACTTCTTTGAGTTTCCGATCATCAAAAAGCTCAAAAATCTCATGCATGATGTGATCGAGCTCACTGATAGCTTCGGTGTCTAATCTTCCAATTTTCTTTAACATGTTTTATCCTTAGTTCTTGTTTGCTTCCAGATTTCTTAAAATGCTGAAATTTCATAGTTTCTAACATCTCTAATTCAAAATGCGACACAACAAAACCAACGGGGAACAAATCCGTCAATGAGTTTTTCACTTGCGGATGACAAAAGCAACAAAAGAGGGGCACACTATTGTCTGCCCCCCTTTTACAAAGGAATGTATAAGGGACAAAAGCCCTTATTTTTCTAGTCTTTCTGAACCCACCGATTGTCTATCTTTGCAGTAACAGGCGAATTTTTCCGAATATATTCCACAATGGCATCCCGAAGATTCATTTCATACCGGGTAACCTGTTCCTCAGGAACTTTGGTAAGCATTGAGAGACCAGCGTTTCCCTGGAGCAGAAAATCGGTAGTTACCACCCGGTAGATCTTATCAGGATCCAAGGGCTCTCCACCTACCAGGAGCTTTGTTACCCGGTCGAAGTTCTTACGCTTCTTGGAATATTCCACAGTTACCCCGGCTACCCGCAAGCCATGCCGCCCGCCAGATACACGAAATTCGATGATTTCCTTTAAAAAGGCTCCGTTGATTTCCATCATCACTATCTGATTATCAAAGGGCATCACATTAAAGACATCCCGATAGCTAATTGGGCCCATCTTCAGTTCACCCCGAACACCACCCAGGTTTAAAAAAGCAAAATCGGCATCGGCATAGTCAAGCATGGATTCACATACCAGATTTCCAATCAGGCTCTGGGCTCCATTACCGAATTTACTCAGATGCATGGCAGCTTCACCGACGATATCATCCATACCTTCTTCGGCAATTGCCTGGTTGGCAGCAATAGAAGAGGCAATCTCGGCATCGGGTAAAAATTCATCTTCAAACAGCGTAAGTAATGCCCCTTCTCTGATGGCAGGAAGTTGATATCCAGCCAGAGTTTTGGTAACGGGATCTATCTTCAATGTGATGTGTCCGATACTGCTGCCATAGGCCCATCCCTGAATCACCAGGGTGTGAGTGTCGGGATCTTCCCAAGGTTTGGAGACCCCTTTGTGCATGTGGCCGCCAAAGAACACATCGATGCCCTTTACTTCGTGTGCCAATTCCTGTGCATCATAGCCCCATCGACGCTCTCCACTGTAGGTACGGCCACTGAGGTACCGACGATCATAGGCCGGCTGAGGATCGTATGGAAGACCCATATGCCCCACCACAATCACTACATCCACACTGTCCTTAATGAGATCAACGTATTTTTGCAATTCCACTTTAGCAGGAAGAAAGTCCACATTCTTGATGTTCTCGGGAAAGCTCATCTGCTGTGTATCGGTGGTGGTCACGCCGATTATCCCAAACTTCACCCCCATCTTTTCACGGATGATGTAGGGAGTAACGTAGGGAACCAGCTCTTTGGTGCCTTTGCGAACAATGTTGCAGGAAAGCACCGGTAGCTTAATCTTGCTGTAGGTTTCCATAAGCGCTTCTTCACCGATGTCATATTCATGATTGCCTACCACGGTAAGGTCGTAGCCAATCTGATTGAAGTATTCTACCACATAGGCGCCTTTTGATACGGTACCCACCGGATGCCCCTGAAAAAAGTCTCCGGCATCCACTAAAAAATTATCTCGGGTTCGCCCATTGCTCATCTGGCGCACATCCTTGATATAGGTAGCAGCAGAGCCACCACCACCTAACTGCGGTGGAAAATCCGGGTTGATAAAGGTGGCAGCGTAGGAATCTATGCCTCCATGGATGTCATTGGTAAAGAGCACATCCAGCAGCAAATCATCGGCCTGCACCATCGCCATCGTCATAACAAGGGCGAGGAAAATCAGTAAACCTTTCATTGTTCACCTACCATTTATAGCTTATAGAGGTTGTAAGTCCCACAGTGGTTTCTTTTACCGTATCCGGCTTATCCCAGCCACGATCCGCCGGCTCTATCTCGTTCCACAGTTCAGGATAATCATAAAAACTATCCATAAAAAGATCCAGACATTCGTAGGTACGATAGTTAAACTGAGCCGCTACATCCACGGTTACCTTGGGCAACACGGCAAATCCGGTACCCAAAGAAAATCCCGGTGTCGTGATTTCCTGACCATACACTATGCCGTCTTCATCGACGGTGGTGTAGGTAGTTTCGTACATGAAGCCCATGCGCAGTGGCAGGCTGGATGCAAAACGATGCTCCACACCACAGTAATAATTCAGCACATCATCATAGCGGCTGGAAACGTCTGACCACTTCACAAAGCGCACATCGGCATTGAAGTACGTGCGCATGATGTTGCGGGGTTCGTAGCGCACACCGGCGCGGATTTCTGCCGGCAATGTGTAGGTATCATAGGCATCATGCAGGTTGGATGCCGTTGCTAATGAATCCAGCAGCACGCCATTTTCGTTGCCACTGAGGGTTGCATCCAGTTCGGTCTTGGCAGTGTAACTGCCCGCCAGAACAAAACGTTGGCTGACGCGATAGGTTATACCCCCACTTAATTGGATGGCTGCATCAAAATCCCGTTTCAAAGAAAAATCGGCATCCTGAAGATTTGTACTGCCGGACACCAGATCGTAGGCGGCATCAGCCCACACAATGCGGCGTCGAAGAGATGTATCGCCATACAGGTAATTCACACCGATACCAGCTGAAATCATATCGGTATAGCTCAGAGCGATCTGCATCCCGCCTGCCTGAATGCGCCCTTTCCCATCGATGCTGTTGCGGGCAATGATGGGAGGATATTCTTCATAATTGGAATTGGCGTCGTTACGCACCTGCTCGTCATATTCACTGTAAAAATTCACCACAGGACGATGGGACAGCGCCACCGCCAGACGAAGGTCATCCAGCTGAAGAGCATACTTCAGAGCGAAGGTATAATCGTCGAAGAAATTGGCATTGGTGGCATAGGTTGCATCGCCCACATAGCTATCAAAGAAATTGTACATAGGTAAGGAGCGATCATCGTTGTTTTTGGCCACATAGGCACTGGCCTGCAATTGCAGCGCTGCATCCATAAGGCCGATATTGGCGGGATTTACCACGCCATCCAGCAATGAGAGCCCTCCAGCTACCGAAGCACTTCCCATACCGGCTGTGCGGGCATCAAAGTTCCGCACCATATCACCGGCTTCCCGATTGAGTAATGAGTAGCCAAATCCTGCCTGCATCAGGCCTATCAAAAGTGTTATTGCTATCAGTCGTTTCATCTGTCCTCCATTAAAATTTCCAGTCTAACTGCAAGCGCAGCGTATGATCTTCCCGTTCTACCCGATCGAAATAATCGGCCATCCCGGGCTCGGGCTCGTTCCACCAAGCGCGGAATTCATACTCGTTGGTTACATATTGTTTGATTTTGTATTTCATCGTTACGTAGAGATTATCGGATATTTTGTCCTGAATGGAAAACCAGTATTTCAGACCCTGTTCACCCATAAAGTCGATCTCAATATCTTCCCAGTCCCAGTGGCTCACGCCATTGCCATCCCACACCATAAAGGCACCCTGAACTTTGAGGTTGCTGTTGAAATTGTGGGTATAATCCACAGCGATGTAATCCCCGTGTGTAAGCACGTTTCCAGCCACCAGTGTGTTTCCCGGGTCTGGATCGTTTGTAAGATACGGGTAGGGCGGTTGCCACACGGTGAGATAGCGATATTCCATAGAAATGCGGTCCATCGCAGAGAGAAAGAATCGTACCGACAGTGTGGTTTCATCGGTTTTGGAAACAGCCCGATCGGCGGTATCGTCATAGCGATTTGTCTGGTGTTTGTATTTTGCCCGCAGACTCAGCTGGTGTATGGGACGGAAGTCCAGTTCACCTTGGAAGCGTACGCTCTTGCGGGAATCGGCCTTACGTTCCCACAGGTCGAGGTAAGTACGATTCAGGGTAAGATACTTATTTATGCGATAGCGAGCTTCCAGATAGACCCCTTTTTCGGCCTGAGCCTGAGCGGAGTTTATTGCCATATCGGCGATGAGGGGATTGGCCATGGCATAGCCGTAACTATCCAGCGCTGTACCGTCAAAGCGCTCATGTTCGCTAAAACCACGGGCGTAGGGATTATCAAATCCCAGATCGTAATCCCGATACAGCGAGATGAGATAGAGATTATCGAATTGGCTGTAGGAACTCAGGATCAGCGCTTTGGGATCGTCGCCAAGTTTGGCCTCTTTCCCATCTACGCTCAGCTCGGCATACTCACCCTGGATGGATGTGTTGTTGAGCACAGTACGCCAGTCGAAACCGATAACCCGACGATAATCCCGATCGTAGCCAGAGGTTTTGGTGCTATACATCGATTCGATTTCAGAATTGATGGTTTTGTATTTTTCCGCTGCATCTTCTTCATACATAAAGAGGAGCGCTTTGAGGGAATCATTTTGAGGTACGGAAATATCGCGATCGTACACCGCTTCATAGCCGGTAAATCCCAGATGGGTTCCCACCCATGGACTGTATTCCAGATGAGCACCCAAAATCTGTTCTTCCAATGCATCCAGCCGTGGCGCAATATTGATGTCATGTGTAATCTTAACAAATCCATCCTGCGTATATTCATTATAAAAGGTTTCACTCTCTTCCAAGTCGTCATTGGAAAAGCGGTTTGTCATGGTGATGTAGCCCAGTACATCGTCGTCGTCATCCAGCACGCCGTCGCCATTGGAATCATACACCACAGCATCTTTGTCATCATGAGAAAAGAAGAAAGCGGCGTTGAAATGGGGATTATCCCATTGGGCGGCGATGCCGTTGAGGGCATATTCCTGCGAGCGGGACAAATCTTCGGTGATACCGGTGATCCGTTTGCTGAAACCATAGCCGGTTTTTCGGGAACTGAAGAAGTCGGTGTTTTCCATCACCAGTCCTTCGGCGAAAGTGGCCCGGTAGTTTCCGGCAATCACTTTTATTCTATTGGATGCATCCAGCTGTTTTTCATAGGATGCAAAATATTTCATGTTCACGCCATCTTCAAAGAAGTCGGCTTGTGGCAGAGGATTACGGTATTTTTCGGTATATTGCAGAACCCCGGCTTTGATGTCTCCGCCATAGCGCATGCGCAATTTATTGATCACCTGGGGCGTATTATTCTCCAGGTCAAAATAGCCCCAATATCCCTGCTTCTTGATTTTTGGTGTAGTGGAATTGGGATCATAACCACCACCGCTTTCGACTTCATGCAGATTGATGAATGAGGTGTTGTACATATCCCAGGCAGCTTCGTCATACTCGTTGGTGTTGTATTTCATCTGGTAATCGAAATAGATCCGGGGCGCCTGAGCTTTATCGGCATAATAGACGTAGTGTCGCAGGTTGGATGCACCGTAAAAGGAGATGCCCGGAGACTGGCGCATATCCCGATAACTGCTGAGGGTATCGCCCAAAACCCGCCGATTGAGGATAGCGGCTGCATCCAGCGGAGAGGTATTTGGCATATTCAGAATCTCGTTGAAGGTCATGTAATTGATATTCCGCGGGGTGGTAAGATAATCTTCCCACACATCGCTGAGACCCTCTTGAAATCCTTCGTTGGCTCCCAGGCGCTGGATAAGATAAAAGATCTCGTTCCGTCGCTCTGCCGCCGCATCATTGGTGGTAAAATGAGATACCGACACCAGCGGCTTGATTTTGAGCAAAGTTACCTGATCGATTGAGGTGATATTCCGCAGGTCATAAAGACTCTCGAAATAACCGATGTACGTACGATAAGCGTAGATATCATCGGCCTGTTGCGCTGTGATTGGCAACTGACCCAAATCCTCCCGGGAGGCCTCATTGATATCTATCAAAGCAGACGCTACCGCCATTATCATACACAATCCGAGAAAAATGAAAACTCGTTTCTTCATAGACTTTCCTTCTATTTCCTTTTAACTTTGTACGTTTCTACACAATCCCCAACGTAAGGGGAAGTAAACAAAATAAACCGGCTTTGTCTTGTCAAAGTGTTTTCCATAATGAGGCTCTGGGAAAAATTGTTTGACAACAGATATTCGGTTCGAATTCTTTGCTATGAAATTTATGGAGGGAACATGGATAATAATTCTTCAATAGAACAAAAGAGCAAGTTTTCATTAATTGAGCTCTTGATGATCATCATGATCGTAGGCATTGTATTCACCCTGATTATACCTATTCGAACGGACAGAGTTAATCAGGAGAAAGTGAAAGAAGCAATAAAAAATCTACAAATCATTGCACGGGCTGATGTCGCCTGGAAAAACGATGTTGATGGCGGAGACGGCTCTTATATGTTTGAGCACACAGTGGTACGGTATGAGCCAGCTGCAAAAGATTCTATGGGAAACATCATTCCTCCACAGGAAGCTGGAGAAGACCTGCTTTATGTAGCAGATAAACTGGAAAAAACAGGTGAATTCTTCTTCTTTGATTATGCCATTACCGATTCTTCTGTCGTCGCTATATCCAATCAAAATTTTGGGACAGAAGGCGTAAAGATTCAGTATTTTCTTCCTCGGGGTCCATTCCAGGCCGGGAAAGATGCTGTAACCAAAAGCATCATTGACGTTAATTGGTTACCATAGTTTTGAAGCGACCAATTTTCAAAGAACCTTGTAGCCCATCTGCAAGGTTCTTTCTTGTATGATCACTCCACTTTTTGCCAGTTACGCAGAGATTCATTATCATCTGCCTCTGCTCTATCCCGCCTATTTCCGGCGGTATCCCGAGATCATTACCGACGTTCCTACCCGGGTGATCCGCCCAACAACAGCAGGCATTCCGGTCGCTCTTATTATCAAGGATGCACACCGCTACCCCTGCACTGTTGTCTCTCTTCTGGTGCGTATCTCCGGGAGTGAGCAGCAACGCACCAAACTATTTGATCTCAACATATCCCTTTCACAACCCTACTTTGCCAAATGCTTTTTCCTGCCCCACGGTTCCTTTGCTGCGGAGCAATATCTTCACATCGAAACGGAGATCGTCGTCCGGATCAAAAATCGCACAAGACGCTTTAAACAGGATAGCTATCCCGGATTGCGAACACCTTTTTATTCCACTTATCTCACCGATTCACCCCTTCCATTCCCCCCAACCTGGTTCGCCGGAGATCCCCATTACCACAGCATCTTCACCCAAGATCAGGTGGAGTTTGGTGCAGACCTGGTCACCACCAGAATCATGGCCCAAGCCCTGGGACTTTCCTGGTATTTTGTTACCGACCACTCCTACGACCTGGATGACTGCATCGATAGCTACACAAAAAACGATCCTGCTCTGCCTCTATGGCACAGGATGCAGGAAGCGGTGGGCCACGCAGACAGTGCAGCGGTGCGGATTATCCCGGGGGAAGAAGTTTCGATAGGAAATTGCAAAGAGCACAACGTTCATCTGCTGGCGATACAGCATCAGGATTTTTTGCCCGGCATGGGGGACAGCGCAGAGGAATGGGGTAAAAATACCCCAACCACACCTCTGCGGGATATCGCCACCAAACATCATCCCACCAATCTCTTTATCGCAGCACATCCCGCAGAACCGGCACCTCTATCTCAAAAGTTGCTCCTCAAACGCGATCACTGGCACGAGCAGGATTTTATCGACGGAGCCATCACTCATGGACAGTTCATCAATTGTAACGAAACTCCGGATGTTTTGCGGGGAATAAAGGCATGGACGGCGTTACTGCTCAAAGGGCACCACATCTTTTTAATGGCGGGAAATGACGCCCATGGAAACTTTAATTTCATGCGCCAGATCAAGCTCCCCTTCCTCACGTTGTTCGTAGCAAAAAAACAAACCTTCGGCGCAGTTTTCACTGTCTTCCAGCATCAGAGTAACGACCCGGTAGCCGGATTGAAAGGGGGAAAAATCATCGTCAGCAATGGCCCTTTTATCACTTTTGAATTACGCACAGACCACGGCATCTACCCCATGGGATCCACAGTTTCCGCTTCCGTTGCCACAGTGCATTATCAGGCTGCATCCATGGCTGAAAAGGGAGAAATCTCGGAAATAGTGCTTCATGTGGGCAATGTAGAAACCGGCATAGAAAACGCGACACCGGCACCACCGGATGGCTCATCCATCCAGTTGCCACCAGAGGGTTACCTTCGTATGGCGCTGTACACACAAAAAAAGGGACTGGCTTTTACCAACCCCATCTGGATAAAGGCAAAATCTACCAAAATCTGAAGGAACGCTCCAGGGAAACTTCGTGAATCAATTCATCTTTTTCGGGGTCAATCTCTATCGAGTAAATCAGGGATAATTTCCAGGGTAACGTATAGCGCAAGGATGCATCATGATAGATACCGATGTCCGGTTCAAGATTGATATCTGCGGGCTTTTGAAACTTCACTTCATAATCGAAAAACAGCTTCCGGGATATAAATTTACCCATCCGTATTGAGAGATTATTGAGAAATGTGTCTGCGCTGAATTTAGTGGTACTGGCGCGATTTGATTCCATCACAAACCCTTCCTGGCTGGTCTCGCCGGTGTAGTAAGTGGCGAAAATATTCTGGATGACTTCGGTTCGCAGTTGCACCACATCCAATCGTAACCACCGGCGCAAGTTGTTTTCCACAGGAGAGATCAGAGGATCCAGGATCACGCTGTTTATGCCCAATCCGGCCATCTGCACCATATCATCCCGAAACAGTGCATTTCGCTCGCTGTCGGATATTTCTGTGGGACGGCGACCATAGCGCAAAAGGTAAAGGATGTCGGTGATGTTAGATTGATCCCCTTTATCGCTGTGCAGAGTAAAACGTAAGTTGCCAAGTGAATAGCCTTTACGATCTCTGTCAGTAAACACATCCATCAATACCCGTGTACCGTCGGGAGTGTCTTTGTAAAACGTGCCATTTATCTTGATGCCCTGGCCGGATTCAGCCAGATGCTTGCTGATGCTGATTTCGGCAAAATCCAGGGTGAGATCGGTTCCAAACATGTTTGCCGACCCCGAATCCGATGTAAAAAGGGCGTCAGGCACCGACCACTGGCCATCCTTGTAGGATAAATTGAGATAGCTCCCGGGTTTCACCAGGATATCTACAGGATAGGTTACGTAGCGCACATTGTCGTTAAAATGCAACATCATGTCCAGTGTGAAAGGCAGGCCGGCGGACTCTTCGCTCCGTTTTTCCGGCCGAGACCTGGTAAATATCTTCAAAAGATTTTCTGTGCCAGCCGGGTAAATGGCGTTGCCGTTGGAAATCACCACATCTCCCAAAATCTGCAGATCGTCAAAGGGGCCGGAAACCTCCATCTCCTCACTGTCTCTCCCCTGGATAATAACACTGGCAACCCCGTTATCGGGGATGTATCCCGGCATATGCAGCAACACGCCGTCGTCGATGGTTTTGATGTAAAGATGCCCGATTTTCAGAGGTCCGAAGATAAAATCGTTTTCATCATCCAGCACCTGATTTCTGATGTTTACAGAACCGGGGCCCAGCTGAGCTCTCAAACGCTGAATATCCAGAACATTGTTGTTAATTACCCCATGGAAACGGATTTTTTCCAAGGCTTCCTGCTGACTCTTCAATACCACTCTACCCTTGGAAATCTGCAGATCCCCCTTGGGCACACAGAGCCCCTCATCATTGGTACCGATGGTAAGGGAACAGGTTCCGGCGGAATAGGCAGAGAGCACTTCGGTAGAAATCTGAGCCAGGATGCCAAGGTAATTCCCATCCAAAGATAGTTGCACCCTGCTTGAATCGGCAAAAACCTGGCTGGAAAACATGTTGTATCCCAAAGCACCATCACCGGAAAAAGTGAGTCCGTTGGCTAATTTTGCCCGGACAAAATCCACTGTCAAAAGCGAGTCCCGCTGATGAAAAGAGCAGTCGGCAGACGTTACCACTATCCCTGCATAGGAGAGATTTTTTGCATCCGCAGATGCATCCAGCAATTTTCCATGGGCAGTATCTATTTCCATCCGGCCATTGAGTTGCCCCGAGAGTGGAACTTCCGGCAGGATGCCCTCCAGTTGCACATCCCGCACCACACCACGGGCGGCCACGGCAAACTGAGGGGACAGTGCGACGCTACCCACAGCAGAAAGCAGATGCTGGGTTTTGGTACTCACATCCAATGTGGTAACATCCAAAGAATCCCGGGTTCCGGCAATTTTCATGGATGCGGTCAGAGGCACGGTGGTGCCGTTGGTCACATCGGAGAGGGCAATATTTCCCGCCACACGGTTATCTTTGTTAAAATTGTAATTCAGGTCCAAATCCAGAAGTCCGGTGGTATTTTCCGCCACATAGGAGGGCGCAAAATAGCGCAGGATGTCCCGGATGTGGAGCCGCCGGGTGCGTAGTGCCACACCATAATCAAATTGGGGCGTGAGACGCATCCAGCCATCGATCATCACCTGGTCGTTGATGGTGCAGAAAGTTGTTTGGAGGCTGTCCATGGTGCCTTCGGCCAACAGATGCATCCGGATGGGTGTGTAGTTGAATTTGCCGTTTTCAAAAGCCACTGAGAGCTTTGAATGGTTTTGGTCGCGATTGGCCACCAGCCGCGTGGTCATGATGCCATCGTATTTACCATATCGTTGGTCGTAAATATGAATGTTTCCATCCACAAGGACGGTGGCCGGCGAGTATGTAGCCTGCAATGTTCCGGAAGCCATGGGCAGACTCAGGGAAGAATTGGCGGTATCCAGACGAAATCGGCTGAATGAAATGTCAGCAGTATGCTCATTGGTTTTCAGATTGCCGTGGAATTTGGCATCCAGATTGGTTTTTTGTTTCAGCCGAAGATGGTATTTCTGTTTTTCAAAGGCAACGGATCCCGTGAGGTCATGCACTTCCACAGGTCCAATCTTTACCATGCCGTCGGAAAATTCGGCATTCACCACAACATCATTTTTGTAGGAAATTTCTGCCGCAACAGTGCCCTTGAGTCGCAATCCGCCAGTGGTATAGTTTATGTTCATCGGCTTGATGGAAGCATGCATATCTTTGCCATAGATATAATAGCCTGATGCCCTGATGGCGTTATCCTCCCAAAGGCCCCGTATCGACGTCACATCCAGGCGTTTTGGAGAAGCGATTCCCGCTATCCGGACGGTAGATATCTGCTGTTTGGCTACCTTCAGTCTATTGGACTGCAAAGAAAATTCAGCCCGGATGTCATTCAGGGGGCAATCGAAGTGAGCTACTGTAGCCACCTTGGCATCCAGCAGGGGCACATAGGTTTTTATTTCCATCTGTGGCACCTGCACCGAGCCCTGAAGCCATGGAGAACTAAAGGGATGAAGCACATCGGCAGCCACCATTACGGCAGCACCATTAACCTGGGGTTGAACTGCGGCGAGAGATGCCAATGCGTCATTCCCGCTGATTATCAGAGAATCTGCCCGAATCTCCTGTTTGGCCACATCCACCGCCACATCCTGTATGGAAAAGCGATATGCCAACGAATCCGGACGGTAAGAAGCTGCGGCATCCAGCACAAAATCGAGATGATCCAAGGCCGCAATTTTCACCTCTGGATGCAATTGATTGACCGAGATAGATGCCTGTTGCAGCGCACCCTTATCAAAAGCGGCGGATACCTGAAGCGTGGCATTGCTGTCCTGCATCGCACTGAGGTCTATGCGGAGAACCGGACCATTCCGCAGATCCAACTGAACATTTTGCAGCGCCAGATGAAGGGTGCCAGCGTCGGCCAGCACGATGGCATCCAGAGTACCATTATGGAGTTTTACCCGTTTGAAATAGGTTTTCAGATCTGGCATCACGAAGGAAGGAGACTCACCATCGGACTGCTTAATGGGGATGCGAAGCTGAAAATCGGGATCGTAAATATTGATATTTGAGATGGAACTGAAATCCCGGAAACGATGCAGCAGGAAGGAAAAAAGATCATATTCTATGTAAATCTGCCGAATAATCCCCGACACCTTGCCATCTGCCGTGCGCAGCGTAATATTGGAAACATTCACCTGTTTATCATTGAAATCAAAGCTGCCGATCTGTACATCCATGTCCAGTTTATCGGCCAACAGCCGAGTGATCTTATGTTTCACCAGTGCATCCACCTGGGTGAGGTGCAACGCTATAAAGACGGCGATATTCAGCAAAACCACCGTTGCAATCAAGATCAGGAGCCACTTCTGTTTTTTCACCGGGTACCTCTAGGCAGGATGCAATATCCCGTCAGCCAGTACGTAATGGATTTTCACCCCTGCTGCAATATTCATATCGTGAGTAACCACTACCAGAGTCTGCTCCCGGGTGCGATTGTACTGATGCAGCAAATCAACCAATTCCGAGCTATGAACCGGATCCAGGTTTCCGGTAGGCTCATCAGCCAGCAAAATTTCCGGGCTGTTGATCATGGCCCGAGCCACCGCTACCCGCTGTTGTTCCCCACCGCTCAATTGGTTTGGATAGTGCTCCCGCCGATCGTACAGACCAAGCTCCTTCAGCAGTTCCCGCGCCTGTTTCAGGCTTTTGGTAAAATTATGGGATGCCAGAAATTGTGGCATGGCAATGTTTTCTTCAGCTGTGAAATCTTCCAACAGATAATGAAATTGGAAGACAAAGCCGATGTGTCGATTGCGAAACTCATGGATGGTTTTATCTTTGATGGATATGGGTTTATCCTGAAATAAAATGGTGCCGCTATCAGCATGATCCAGCATACCCAACACATGAAGCAGAGTAGATTTACCGCATCCAGACTGGCCGGTGATAGCAAGCATTTCTCCCGCTTCAATGGTCAGATCAAGACCTCGCAACACATCCAACCGCCCGTGAGCTTCTTGGTAGGATTTCGATAGATTTTGTGCAATTAACAGACTCACCAGTTCTCCTTTATTCTTTCCGCAGAATGGCTGTAACTTCCAGCTGAGAAATCCGCCGCAGTGGTATCTGAGCAGTAAGGTAAACGATCAACAAAGCAACCACAGAGGTAATTCCCAGATTTTGCCATGGAAATGCTACATTTATTTTATCGAGGAAATAGACATCACCCTTCAACAGGAAAAAGTGCTGGGCTTCCAAAAAAGAGCCGATGCCCACACCAACCAGCAATCCCAGAATGATAGAAACCACCGAAACGATGAGAGATTTGCTGAGATAGATTTTTTTCAGCAAACGGTTTGATGCACCACAGGCCTTGAGAATGCCGATTTCCCGTCGCTTTTCCAAGATCGTGGTACTCACGCTACTCACCACATTAAAGGCCGCCACCAACACCAAAAAACTCAAAATGATGAAAACCGTCCACTTCTCTACATTGAGCAGAGCAAAAAGATTGCCGTTAAAATCGATCCAAGAACTTATCTGATATTGATTGCCAAACTCCTCTGACCAGCGATAGGCTAGAAAATCCGCTGAATCTACCGCATCATCCGTCAACTTCACTTCCATCATGGAATATTCTTCGGGATGCAACGTAAATGCCGCTGCCACCGAAATGTTGAGAAATACATACTTGGTGTCATACTCATACATCCCTGACTGATATAATCCCACAATGCGACAACGAAACTCGGTTGGGCTCATCCCCAACGGCGTCACTTTGGAGTTCAGCGGACTTATCAGCGAGATGGTATCTCCCACCGTTACACCCAGTTGTGAAGCCAGTTTTGCGCCAATCACGGTATCGTTTTTCTGCTCCAGATGGGAGGTACCCCGGGTGACAAAGCCGTGATATCGAGTGGGTAATTCCGGCCGTGTCCAGTCGACACCTCTGATGAGACATCCTTTAATTCTGGTGCCTTTTGTGGCCATGGCCGAGCTCATAATAATGGGTGCAACCACCGTCACCTGTGGCTGACTGAGCAAGAAGTCAGAAAGTTCCTGCACCGATTCTTCGCTGAGATTTTCGTGTCCCGGCTGAAAAACGTAGATATGAGAATTTACATCCAGAATAGTCTGCTTGAGGGTAGCTTCGTACCCTTCAAACAGCGCCAGCGCCACGGTAACCGCAGCCACCGAGATCACGATGCCCAAAATAAGGAACATCGAATCGTAACGCAACCATTCGCGCCGACGGGAATAGATATATTTTTTGAGAAAAAATCCTACTATCTTTATCATAAGTGATAATCATTTCCATGGATGTTTTTCTGTCAATGGAGATAAACGCTGAAGCTGCATTTCCAGGTCATCCCTTGGCGTCACCTTCATCCTCCGGAATATTTGCCATTGACACACCAGCAGCTTATATCACCTTTCACAAAGGAGGAAACCATGAATCATCACGTCGCCTGGATTCTCGTTTTTTGCAGCGTTGTGGCCCTGTTGTCAGCCATGCCCCGCAGCATCGTTATCGCCGATTTCGACAGCGGTTTTGCTCCCTTCTATTCCTATCCCGGTGAAGATATAGAGCCAAACAGTGCTTCCCTGGATAACACCACCACCTTCAATAATTCTCCCTTTGCCCTCCACATCACCGGTAATAGCTGGAAACTCCTGGATATCTCCCCCACTTCTCTGGATGCAAAGGGACTGTGGAGCATCGCCGTAAACTACCGGAATACAACCAATATCAGCGGATTTTTACTGAGCGATGGCATCCATGAATTACGCTATAGTTTTGCTGGCGAAGAGGTGGTATCTATCGACCAATGGGTTACCGTGTACCAAGGTGCACAGCCGGAAGAAGAATGGTTCTCTTATATGTTGCCTGTCGGTCATGACTGGCTGGCCCGCTTCGATACCCTTACCACCATCACAACCATCGGATTTATCAATGACGAAGACAACTACAGCACCGGGGAAGTCTATTTTGATGAAATTCTCGATATCACCGATGAGGCATCCATTGCTCCCTCCGTTCAATTCACCAATTTTTCCCGTTCAGCCAGGGATGCAGGAAGCAGAAGCGTTTCAGTACAATTCAGCTCTCGTGTGCGAGATCCCGACAGTGACAGCTTCTCCTGGTTTTGGGATTTTGGCGACGGCGGTACCGCCATTTCGCCCAATCCGCAACACAACTTTACGATAGCTGATGACCATGATTACCGTGTGTTGCTGCGGGTTACCGATGATACAGGGCTTATAGGTCTGGCATCCCGCAGAGTGCTGGTCGATCCGGGGATTTCCTCATTACCTCTGAAGATCAATTTTACGGGAGATATCATGCTGGCTCGGAACATCTTCACCCAAATCGTTGAGCCCAACCAAAGTGCCGATGCGGTGTTTGAACCTACGTTATCTATCCTGGGTAATGCTGCCGACATCACAGCGGTAAATCTGGAGTGCCCCTTCACTAATGCTACCGTGCATCACCCCACCAAATCGATTTATTTCAAGTCGGTACCCTATGCTGCATCCAGCCTGACCTACGCTGGAATAGATTACGCAACCCTGGCAAACAATCACATCATGGATTATTTGGAGCCGGGGATGCAAGAGACCTTCACCGTGTTGGATTCGGTGGGTGTAAAGCACAACGGAGCCGGGGAAAATAGCACGATCGCCGGGGAACCGATATTTATCAATTCCAAAGGTATCACCGTGGCTTTTTGCGCATCCAGTGATCGCACCGGTCAATACAACAATGCGCAACCCTTTCTGGATGCCGGATACGATAAGCCCGGCTTCGCTCTGATGACCCCCTACAATATTCAGCAACAGATTTCTCAGGTGCGAGATGATGCCGATGTTGTGATAATGCAGTTTCACGCCGGTAGTGAATACTCGCTGGTGCCCGGCGAAGACTACGACAATTCCGACTATCTTACCGATGAAAATTGGCGGCTGGACATCCCTCACATGTGGGACATCCAGATGCGACACTTTGCCATAGATGCAGGAGCAGACGCTGTTATCGTGCATCATCCTCATATCATTCAGGGAATCGAGGTGTATCATGGCAAAGTTATCGCCCATTCTTTGGGGAATTTTGCCTTTGACCTCTCCTATCTGGAAACCATGCCATCGATGATCCTCAATGCAGAAATCGACCACCAGGGAATTCACAACTACAGCATCACGCCGGTGTTTATCAGAAATTACATCCCACAGCCAGCAACCGGTGAATTGGGTGCGTACATACTGCGCTACCTGGCATTTCGCTCCCGTCAGCTCAATACCATCCTCAGCGTGGATACCGCCAATAACCGAGCCACCGTCCTTCTGGATGGAACTGGAGCTCAGCGATTTTTCAGTGATCATACTGCCGGCACAAATAGCATCGTTACCGAAGACGGCTACTTTGTTTCGGCTCCCATGGCCCTTACCTTCCGCGGTTCTATTCATCACATCACCAGCGCACAACCGGCTGCATCCTGGCAAATACGGCTGGGCAGTGAACAGCTATGGCAGGCAAACATGGAAGATGAAGGAGCCGATTTATGGTCGCTAAACAGCCAGTACGAGGGATACTGTAGCGATGAATCATATCGGGGCGAGCGGTCGCTGGCTCTGGCCATTCCCAGCAATTATCCCGGCAACATCATATCCACCCTTCGCTACAAAATCAAACGGCGCCCCGGTTTTGAATACACTCTGCACGGATGGGTGAAAGCCCAAAACGCCACTCACGCCACTATCGCTGCCCGCACCTACTCCAGCCGCTATGCCAATCATCAAAGCTATATCACACATCAGGATCCCGATGTGTATCTGGATGGCGATACCGATTGGACGCCGCTATTCAAAGATCTATCGCTTTCTGATAATGCCCGGTATTTCGACATCCGTTGCGATAACTACCCCAGCACGGCGGATACGTCACGGGCCTGGTTTGATGATGTGGGCTTGATCCAATGGGGAGAGTGGCACAATCTGGATAGCGATTTTCTCATCGATTTTCCCAACGCATTTTCCCACGCACAAATGCGAACAACCACACCGGTAACCTCTGCACAGTTTGGCTACACCACGGTTTCATACGCCGCCTCATCACGGGAATCAAAGCCAGATCCCGGAAATGCGCAATCTCTTTATAATGTGAGGAATCATCCAAATCCCTTTAATCCTGTGACCATGATCTCGTATCAATTGCCAGAAGCAAATGAGGTATCGATAACCATTTTTAATGTAAAGGGACAGCGGGTGAAAAAACTCCTTCATGAACAGCAGGCACCGGGATTTTATCGCATCCTCTGGAATGGTACAAACGACGAGAATATAGCTGTGTCATCGGGAGTATATTTCTATAAAGTGAGCATCGAAGGTACGCAGGATATCGTGAGGAAGTGCCTGCTGCTGAAATAGTGAAGTCAAACCAGTAACCATCAAAAGAGCAGAGAAGCCGTTCGTTATCGAACATCCGAGCATAAAAGCAGTGCGCTTTTTCTCAGGTTAGCGGTTAAAATACCTCATTTTGAGAAATTTGGCCTAGGAATAACAATTGCGTTGGATGAAATAAAAGAATGAAAAAGGAAATGGTTTTATGAAGAAAAAGGTGCTGATTTTACTCATAAGTGTTTCAATCCTATACTTGTGGGCAATAGAATGGAATCTCACATCCACAGGAGGCACCATCACCGGACGTTTGCCCCAGGCCCAAATTACACTGGTCAAAGACAAAACCGTGATTGCCATGGAAGGTAGCGTTCCCGGTGGTCAAGCCGGTGCATACGCCTGGCCGGTGATCAGTCATATGGTTTCTCTGGATCCACAGGGAACCCTCGCCATTTCTCACCAATCGTTCCAGTTTGAAGAGATCATCCTGGATGCGCCACTGGCACCTTTCAACTGGCAAGATGACGATGAAACCGATGCCGTCATCTCCACTCAGGATGCCTGGTTTCCCAGCAACCAACTGATCATCGCCGATCCGGCAATTATGCGAGGTATCCGCTTTACCACCGTCACTCTGCATCCGGTGCAATACAACCCAGCCCGCAATGTTATCCGCGTTATTTCAGCGATAGATTGCACTCTCTCCCAGGATTCATCCAACATAAATCCCATCCGCTCCACTTCGTTACGCACTCCCGGTGATTTTGGCCAAATGGCCGCTGCGGCAATGAATTACACGCCATCCACACGGGAAGAAGCCCCATCCAGCTACCTCTTTATCTGCCCCGACAACACGGTTCAGATCATCCAGACACTGGCTGAGTGGAAACAAAAATTGGGATTTTTTACCACCATCACACCAATGTCGGAAATCGGCACGACCAATACCGACCTGCAAAACTACCTGCAAAACGCCTATGACACCTGGACAATCCCACCCGAATACGTGATTCTGTTCGGTGATGAGTCGGGTAATTTCCTCTGCCCCACCTACTACATCCTTGGGGGGTTTGGCTGGATGGATGCCACAGACCACCCCTACACAATGCTGGAAGGTGATGACTATTTTCCCGACATCTTTTTAGGACGCATCAGTTTTCAAAACCAGATGCAGTTGATGACAGCCGTCAGCAAAATCATCAATTACGAGAGTAATCCCTACCCGGGAGAATGGGCAAATTCCTCTTTGAGCCTGAGTTACGTACTTCCATCCTACAATATTTACTCCCATCGGGAAACCGTCATGGGCGTTCGCAACTTGCTGATAGCCGATGAGTTTGCTGTCTGCGATACCTTCATCCATCCCTACCAGCATGGCAACGACACCCTGGCCGACATGATAAATGACGGTTATTCCATCCTCAACACCCGGGTAACCGGCAGCCATGACCACTGGGTAAACTACACGGGATATGAGTTTTTTGACATCCAGGATGTGGAAAATCTGGCCAACGGATTTATGCTCCCCTTTGTTGCCAGTATCACCTGTGGCGGCGGTGACTTCGCCTCCCATTGGGAACCCACAAACTTTGGAGAAACCTGGCTCACCGCCGGAACACCAGCCCAGCCAAAGGGCTGTATCGCCTTCATCGGTCCCACCGAATACGACACCCAGACAGCATGGAATAACGTGCTTGATACCGGTATTTTCGATGGCTTTACCAATTACGATCTCCGCCGCTGCGGCCAGATGCTACTTCATGGAAAAATGGCGTTGTACAACAATTATCCCTACTGCCACGAGATGGGAAATGCCCACAATTCCGACCAATTTTACTTCCATGTATATGGATTGCTGGGAGATCCCGGCCTGCAAGTACTCTCCAAAGCACCTCAGCATCTCACTCTCTCCGCACCCGATTCCCTCTCTTGGGGAACCACCTATCTGGATGCAGGAGTTTCGTTGCCCGATGGTGCCCCTTTGGCCGGAGCGGTAATTGCCCTCACCAGAAAGGCTGAGCTCATCGCCACCGCTACCACTGATGAAAACGGCATGGCCCGCATCTATGCCAGCTTTTTAGATAAAGGCATCTATACCCTCACGGCCTCCTGCTACAATCAGCGGCCAGAAAGCCGTGAAATAGTGGTGGGACAACCATCTGCCTTAGCACTGGCAGATATAACCGTATTGGGCCCCTTGTCACCAAACAGCACATCTCAGGCTCACTTCTGTCTGGAAAACAAGACCTTGGATACAATCAGCGGAATGACGTTAGACCTTGCCACATCTCTGCCGGGAATAACCTGTTCACCAGCATCAATCTCCATTGATTCCTTGGCGCCAAATACCAGCGAAGATATTCAAATATCCATCCAGTGTAATGGATTGTGGCATCCTGACACGAAGGTAGATTTTGCTATTTCCGTAGAGAGCTCGGTTGGGATGCAAGAGTTTCACACGCTGTTGCAACTCCATGCCCCTGATGCTGCACTGGTAGATTACAGTATTCCCGGCCCGGACACCTGCCTGGTACAAAATCTTCAAACTGACATCCAACTACAATTATATAATGCCGGAGATGTGGTGAGCGATGATTTCTCCTGCGTTGTTTCTTCTCTCGATGACAACTGCCAGTTAGTGCAATCTACAGCATACTTTGGTTCTATTCCCAATGGAGAATCTGCTTTTGGAAGCATCATAACGCTGCTGCCTGGCGATGTTATCACCGGCCAGATGGCTCATCTTCACCTCAGTATTGTTCAGGACAACGTGGAAGTGTTTGTCACAGAAGCATCCATTCCTATCGGTCACATCTCAGAGGACAGCCCCACATTCGGGGCTGGTGGCTACATCGCCCTGGAAAGCTCTGATAACGGGCATCCATACATACCTCAATACAATTGGATAGAAATCGATCCGACTCTGGGAGGGCCGGGTGCAGAAATGGGCGCTGACCACAGCACAACCGATGGCTTTACTAAAATAGTCCAACTGCCCTTCGCCTTTACCTATTTTCACCAGTTTTTTCAGGACATTTCCATCCATTCCAATGGATGGATCGCCATGGGGCAGGACGACGGCGTATTCTTCCGCAACCGAACCATTCCCTGCAGTACCGGCCCCGCAGGAATGATCGCTCCCTTTTGGGATCATCTGAACAGCGGTAATGTCTATTTGTGGCATGATGCAGAGAATCACCAGTTTATTGTTGAGTGGAGTGGCTGGTATATGGCCGATTCATACAATGCCGATGTCGAGAATTTTCAGGTGATTTTGCGGGACCCGCAGTTCTACCCAAGCTCCTCAGGCAATGGAGAAATCCTGATTCAGTACAAAGATATCACCAATGCCGACAGTGATGGGAACTATGCCACCATCGGTATTGAGGATCCCACGCAAACCCAGGGATTACTGCTCACTTTCGCCAATTTTGATGCGCCGACCTTTCATCCCATTGCACCTGAAATGGCCATTCTCTTTACCTCCATCTCCACACAACCAATCCCTATGCTCAGCACTTTTGAGCAAAATTTTTCCGTGCAGGCGCAAGCTGGTGATACCCTCACCCGCCAAATAAATCTGAGCAATGAATCACCTGAAAACATCTCCTATAATCTGCATTTCTCCCATTTCCTACCCAATGGTGATACACGGAGCTCCCGCTCTATTGAAAACGACAATATCTTTCTCATGGGAAATTCCTTTGTGCACTACATCCAAAACGATCTCCTGCTTTACCTCATTCACAACAGCCCTGATGGCGAAGCCATCTACGGCGTTCAACTGGAGTTTCCCGATGGTGTGGAACTGACAGGTGCTACCGATATTGGGACTCTGCATTTTAATGGAGAAGTGGGAAATGCTGCTACAGCCTCCTGGGGATTTGGCAATGGGGCACCAATTAGCCCCACAGTACCGCAGAATTTCACACTTCACTGTTTTGTGGATGCCAGCATCACCAACCCCATCACTGTTAACTGGCTAATTCAGGGAGATGAATCCGGCGCTGAGCCCCACACAAAAACAGGAGACTTCACCCTGGTTCCCTCTGGAGAGTCCTATATCTGGATTCACTACCCCAGTGGCGGTGAACATTTTATGTATGGATTGCAGGACAGTGTGAGCTGGCAGCATTACGGCAATTTTGATACGGTGAATCTGGATTATTCTGCTGATGAGGGACATAATTGGACGACCATCCTTGAAAACATGCCAAACACAAATCACCTGACATACACCATTCCCGCTCCCCTCACAACCATGGGAAAGCTGAGGTTGCGGGCTGGAGATGACTCTTGCAGTGGAATCAACAACGGCTTGTTCTCCGTATCTGCGCTTACTATTACTTACCCAATCCGGCAAACCACCATGTTTTATGAATCTACCGACAGCCTGTGCTGGCAGGATATCGGCGGCATCGAAACCGTTAACGTTCAGCTTACACGAGATGATGGGATTTCCTGGGAAACCTTAGCTTCTGCAGCACCAAATATCGGGATATTCACCTTCACAGTTACCAGCCCCCCATCAGAAATGTGCCAATTGCGCATCACTTCTGAGGATGGTGAAATTCAGCAAACCAGCTCACGTTTTGAAATCGCTGACTGCCCAGTAGCATGGGTAAGCAGTTCTATCTCATGCAATACCCTTACGCCCGGTGAGACCGAATCCATCCAGATCACCTTCAACACGGCAGGCCTGGATGTTGGTGACTACACGTCTTACTGCATCATCACCAGCGATATCGGGCAAATCATCACTATTCCTATCACTCTTACGGTACGCACCACGGCCCCATTCACAGCTCCAATCCTGGAGCAAAATCGTCCCAATCCCTTCAATCCCTTTACACGCATCGATTACCAATTGACCGCCGAAGCACGGGTAAAACTGAAAATCTACAACAGTTGCGGTCAGTATATACGAACATTGGTAAATAATACGATGAGTGCCGGGACGCATTATGCCTACTGGGATGGAAATGATGCTCACGGGAATCGCTCTCCCAGCGGAATTTACTACTATCAGCTTGCCGCTGGCAACAAGAAACAGACGAAGAAAATGACGCTGTTGAAATAAGCACATCATTCCATCATTGCCTTGTGCAGATGTGGGACTTTTGGTATTTTCTATTGTGGGGGTTTAATGGTTTTTATCAGCCGTTTAAGCTCGTTGAATGAAAAGATTCTGAGCACAAATAGAAGTACGGCAAAGACAGCAACCAGAGCTAATTTAACAAGGATCGATAAAGCAATCGTGTGAACATTGACCAACCCCTGAATTGCCACTATTGCGCCAGCCAATGCCAACATTGCGCCGACAGTGTGTACTTTGTACTTTACCGGATACAGTTTGGAAGAATAATAGTAAAATGCTGACGCAAGGGCCACCGAAGAAATCACGGTAGAAATTGAGGCACCCCAGATGCCCCATCGAGGAATGAGCATAAAGTTCAAAAGGAAGTTGAGGATAACACCGCCGAAAACGATGAGCGCATTGTACCTGGTTTTTTTTACATAATGAAATCCCAGGGAATAGATGTATTGCAGTCCCTTAAAAACAAAGGTAAAAGCTAACAGTGGAACGAAGGCCGCTGCCGCTAAATAGGCGTCATTCCGGACAAAGAGAGCCAGCACTTCCCGGGAAAACAAAGATAGCAACAGTGCGGCGACCACCAACAAACCGGCGAAATAGGTGTGTACCCGGATGAAAAAAGCTTTGCCGTCGCTGCGTCCAGACATCCTGTATGCCACCGGTAAAAAACCGAGGGTGAAGGATTGAATGAGAAACACATTGATTACCCCGGCGATTTTGTATGCCAGACTGTAAATGGCTACGTCGTCATAGGTGAGATAATATTTAAGGATGAAGCGGTCTCCCATGCTCAGCAATTGCACCGAGATGGCGGTGAATACCAGCGGCAAACTGTATTGCACCATCTGTTTCAGGGAATTCATGCGAAATTTGTAATAGCTGTTTTTGATGATAATCGGAATTGAGAGCAGCAGTAAAAGACCGTTTGCACATACATGACTCAGCAAAATCCCATCAATTCCTCGATGCGCATACCCGATAAAATAGATGTTCAGTGAGAGAGCGGTGAGCATTTTCAAGGAAAACAACACCACATACTGTACTGATTGTTGTCTGAATCGCAACACATTCATGGGTATGGAATTGATAATTTCCAGACCCACATTGATAAATAACAGGGTAAAGTAAAAGTTGAAATCTGCCGTGTGAAAGAAAATTTGTGACCAAGTACTCCGCAATGGTTGGAATATAAGGTTGAGTACAAGGGCCAAAGCGATCATTGCCAGGTAAGAAGTAAAGATAATGGAGCCCTGCTCTTTTTTGTCCTCCGTATCCGAGCACCAACGCATCATTCCCGAAACAAGACGCAATCCGCAAACCATGATGAAAAACTGCATGGTCACTTCCAAAATGGCGAATTGACCATAGTTTTCTACGGTGAGTTTGGCCGTGTAGAGGGGAAGCAAAACAAGACCGATGAGTTTGGTCGAGAGATTCCCAATGCTGTATATCACAGTATGCCTTGCCGTATAAATCAGTTCTTTACGCATTTTTTCTTTCTCTTTGAAGCAGAATAAAGCGACATAACAATCACACTTTTTATCGCCATTATCCAATAAAATATTCGACCTATCATGTGTTTTATCATCTGATTTCCTCAACAATATATTCCAGAGGAACCATTGCTTTTTTCTCCAGTTCCGGAAGAATTTTCTTCAACTCCTCTGATACTTTTTCCCGTCGCTCATAAAGGTCATCAAAGAGTTTGCACACATCCTTTTTTTCCAGCTGCCAATATTGTACCAGCGCATCGTTCAACTCAAACCATCGGTTCGTCTCCTCGTATTTCCAGTGCCACCCAATAGTGAGAGTGGGTACTGCGCTGGAGAGTGCGGCAATCACCGCATGAAAGCGGGATGCCACCACAAAATCGCAAGCCCCGATGAGCGCTTTCGTCTCGCCGGGAGTATAGTCAAACTCGCTGTCTATACGCACCCGGGAGGGATCCGGACAATATGACGCAATGCGATTACACAGGCTGAGATCGTCATTATTCCCCGCACTTTTCTTCTCGATCATATGAGGCATGAAGAGCAGATGAATATCTGGATAGGTGCGCTGAATGTGAGTGCAAAGCCTTATCAGAGCCGGGATATAACGATTTTTTTCATCCAGCCGCTCACACACGATATTGGGCACGATGCCGATTGTCCTGTGCTTCCGGGTAATCTCATTCATCTTCTGCACCCGTTTTGTGCAGGATGCATCCAGCGTGAGAGCGATATCCGGCACAGTCGTCACATTCTGTTCTATGCCCAAGTCTGACAGGTTTTGCCGAGAATGGTATCCACGGGCAAAAAGATGATCTGCCCAAGGCAACGTGAGAGATGCGATACGTTTGTTATAGGCTGTAGAAAAGGGACCAAATGACTGAGTGAACTTAATTACCGGAATCCCTAGCAGTAGCGGCAACTGAAGGAATTTGCTGAAGTGGTAGAGTTTTATCATGCCGAAATCTTCGTTAAAGCTGATGCCCGATGCGCTCACCACCAGATTGGCTTTGCGGTACGCAGCGATCACCGGGTTGTTCAGCAATCCATTGGCAGGAATATGGATTTTTTTCAGCAGCCACCACAGCCATACCCGCACCAAGGAAACATCAAAAGTTTGGTCTTTATCATGAATCACGGTAACATCAGGCAAATCTGGCGCCCGGGAGACAAATTGCGAGGTGACAATAAACTGCGCGTGGGGCACCTCTTTTTTTACATAGTTCAGGATGCAATAAAGCATGGCCACCGCGCCCTTATTACCCACCACATCAGCTTCGGTAATCATCACAACCGCCCCGCTGCTCGGTTGCAAAGATGCTGCGTTATTCCTGTCCCACCGCTTTACCAGATGATGTTCCAACATGCCTTTGAGCTTTGTTAACCGTCGTAGGGCAGCTAACGATCGGTTACCCCACGAGAACTGACAACTTTCTAAAAAAGCCAGAACATAATGCCGTAGCGCGGGTATAATCCGCTGATCATACTTTTGAAGGGGCAGGGGCATGCCCCGTCTCTTTGCCATAAACCGATTTGCTTTGGTATATTTCTGTCGCCGACTGGTTAAGCGATGTGAGTGATAGAGAATTTCCGGTGACAATTTACGAACTTCGAGTCCATCTAAAAAGGGAAGAATCGCCGCATTACGGACGATTGCCAGACTCTCTCCATGGCCATTGTCTTCGCTCCAGTTATCCCCCACGGATACGTCGGCGAGGTCATTGAGAAGATCATTGCAGACAAAACAGCGGGAGAGATAAAAAGAGCGGAACAATGGCGGACGTTTGATCAGGTGGATATTCCCATCAGAGGTGGTTATCTTCATTCTTCCCGGCCACGTACCGGTACGAAACTGCACCGATTGAACATCCGCCACCGGCAATGAAAGCAACTGGGCGGCTTTTTCGATTATGGCCGTTTTGTAGGTACCTCCACACATCAAACCAATAGTGAAGATTACGTTTTGCTTCAACGAGGGAAATTGGTTGAAGCTTTTATGCAGCGAGTGCAGATGACAGGGCAATGCCACCACTGCTACTTTTTTATCGGTTCCAATCACCTGTTTCAGAGCACGTAAAATCGGCACATTGAGATACATCGAACGCTGAAAATCCAGAAGATCAGCAGGAGCCGTAACCAGATGGCCTGCCAGGGAAACACCTTTGCGCCAGGTTGTGTCGGCCACGAGCACTGCATCAACGGTGTGGGATTGTAACAGATTTTGCAGCAGAGTGGTCACAAATCCTCCCGACGCAGCACGGCTGTGCACATCTTCAGAAAGGGATGAAGCGGCCAAAACAGAGTAAACTGTTCCTAAAAATGGATATTTTGCCAATGCGCCATGTTTCTCCTTTTGCAGAAGGGGCATGTTTTCTTCCCAGCCGCCGCAGGTTTGCAGACAGTTGCCACAATGCACACAGAGATCGAGGTTGATTTTTGGTTCAAAATGGCCATGGGATGGATTCATCCATAATTGTATTGCCGCTGTCGGGCACACTACTTCACACATTCCGCAACCCATGCACAGGTCGGCGGAAACCACCTTTTTTACATTATCTTTTATCAAGTTCATGATATATTCCGGTAAGGGTAAAAGCTGCGGAAGTCCAATTATAGCGTTCTTCGACGGCTTTCCTGGCTTTTTCCCCCATTTGGTCGATGTCGGTTGACGCGCGCATAATTTCTATGCATTTGATAAAGGCATCCACATCTTCTGCGGGGAACGACATCCCGGCTCCTGCATTTTCCACCACCTGCTTTTGCGCAGGGCAATCACTTACGATCTGCGGTTTTCCACAGGCCATGTATTGGAATATTTTATTGGCATAGGTTGTGTCGTGATGGATATTCCTTTGCAGGGGGCACACTCCCACGGTGCCTGCTTTTATATATTGGATGGCAGTAGTAAAGTCAACCCATCCCGGTAAAAGAACGTTTTTCAGCCGGTGCTTTCTCACCCAGTCTTCAATGAAGGATTGCTCTTTGCTGCTGCCAACAATGCAAAATATAACATCCGGAAGTTTTTGTGCAGCCAGAAGTAGAGTCATTATGCCGCGGCGCAATCCGGTGTCACCCACATAAACCACCGTGAAGCGGCCGTTGAATTGCTTTTCCAGCACTGGATTTGGTTCAACAGCATCGATCTGACGGAAATCCACATAATTGGGTACAACACGGATATTGCCCTCCGGGGCAATGTAGTGCCCCTCGTAATATTTTTGCGCTTCGCGAGTTACCAGAATGAGCCTGTACGCCAATGAAGCATAGCGCTTTTCATAGCGTTTCCATGCATCCAGCTTGATTATGCGATTGCCAGGAAACCGCTGAGTGTGACGGTAGAGTTTCATTATTTCCGGAAGATTTTCATGCCAGTCGGCAATTAAGGGAAGGTGGTATCTGTTGGCAAATTGTTCCGCTACTTTAATCAGTGGTAGATCATGCAGATGTATCGCATCATATTTTTCCTGTGCCAACTCTCTGCCCAAGGTATGGTGCCACCACCAGAAATAAAAGGGAAATGTGAGGGCATAGGCACGCATCCTGTATATAAATGAAGGAATCCATCGCCGCTTGATAATAAAATCGGTGTGGGCTTCAAAACGGGGCTGCAACGACCGGGTCGTGCACAGAAGTGTGATGCTATAACCGGCTTCCAGCAGCGACACAATCTCTTTTTCCACCCGCACATCCGGCGGAAAAGAGCCTTCCAAAACCATGAGAATGTGCATCTATACCTCGGCTTTGGCTACAAACAAAGAGCCCACAGCCAGGAAAATCAGGTTAGGCATCCAAGCGGCAAGTGCCGGTGATAAAACGCCGTTATGCCCAAGGCTCTGGCAGATGCGCAATACCGAAAGGTAGAGGAAGCATACCAGCAGACCAAGACCGAAAATAATGCCGCGCCCTTTGCTGCGAGTGGATGCGGAAACCAGCGGGATGCTGAACAACATGATGATAAAATTGGCAAAAGGAAAGGATATTTTCAGATAGAGCTCAACCAGCTCGCTGCGGTAATTTTCACCGATTTTCTTTAACCGATTGATGTAATCCCGGAGTTCGTAATAATTCATCTGCATTGGTTTTTTTGCGCTTTTGATAAAATCGATAGGAGTTACATCAACCTCCTCGATGGTGGTAGTAGGAAAGTATGTGGCATCTGAACGTCCATCGGGATGAAACGTGCGGATGTGACAATTTTCAAAAACCCAGTTACTATCACTCCATGATGCAGAATTTGCGGTGATTTTCCGCTGGATACGTCCCGCATCCCCGTCAAAAGTGGTGATGTCTATGGTTTTGAGGGTGTTACGATAACCATCGAAAAAATCGATATAGTAGAGATTGTTGTCACTCCCGATGTAGTGAATGTGACTCCGGAGTTTTTTATCCTCAACCTTCATCTTTTTTATTTTTTCGGTGTAGATGACATGACGCATTTCTTCCGCCTTGGGCAATACCAACTCGCCAAATATCATCACCACGCCGCTGAAAAAAAGACCGAAAAGCAACAGTGGCAAAACCATCCTGAAAATACTGATGCCTGCCGCCCGAATGGCTATGGATTCGCTGTACTTAGAAAGGGCATCCATCAAAAAAAGCCCTGATAACAACACCACTACCGGCGATGTGAGAGTGAACAAATAGGGCAACCGCAGCATAAAATAGGAGAACATATCCTGCATTGTAGCACCTTTGCGCAGAAGCCGAGGCATCCTGTCTGATATATCGATAACCAGAAACAAGACGGAAAATGCCATGGTGATGATGAGGAATATTTTCACATATTCCCAAATGATGTAGCGGTCGAGTAATCTCATTTGCGTTTTAACACCTTTCCGATTTTTCTGAAAAAGCCTCTAATATTGATCTCTTTCATTTCCCGCACCGAAAGTGAAATAAGATAGATTCCCACCCCGGTGAAAATGAAGTTTGATATCCACATGGCCAGGAAGGGCGACATCATGCCGCGATCTGCCAATTCTTCCCCCAATGTGAGGGCTCCGTAATAAATAAGAAAAACTACCGAGCTTACGGAAAACGCCATACCAACGCCGCTGGTGCGGGTCATTGAGCCCATGGGCGCACCTACCAATACGAAGATAACGCAGGCAAAAGCCAAGGCATATTTTTTGTGGATTTCCACCTGATACTGACGAATATTCCGTTGCAATCCCTTTATTTTATCTTTTTTTATAGAAACCAGATTGTAGTTTTTTTTCAGTTTGCTCTCTTCTTTTCTATCTCGGGATTCTTTCGATTCCAGATCTGAGATGCGTTTATTGATGGTTGCAATCGTGTGTTCCAGTCCATTTATTTCTTCCCGCTTTTCCTTGATAAGCCCTTTCATCGCGTCAGAACTGAGTTCCCGATCTCCCCGATATGTTGAGCCTTCCTTATCAATCTGATATCCCAGATCGGGGATTATCTTGGTATAGGATGTAAAATGCCTCACCTGATACACATCATTTTTTTTCTCATCACGAGAATGCATCTCTCCGTTGTAAAGTACTATCTCAACGCTGTTTCCACCGTTTCCCAAATAAATCTTCCCTCGCTCCGCAGTGATGGTTTGTGGAAATTTCTTACCCTCGCGATTATAAATAATAATCCCACGCAACTCATCCCCCTCAATTTCCCGGGCATAGATTGTCTGATTTTTCATGGTGGTGAAAGTACCTGGTTTAATCTCGGTAATCGGCCGTCGGTATCGGGAGGATATCATGAGATTTTTGAGCATGTGATTGGTTTCCGGCAACACATAATTGTTGAAGTACACCATCCCGAAAGAGAGCAGAAGTGCTGCTATGACAGTTGGCTTCATCAATTTGTAGATGTTTATCCCACAGGATTTAAACGCCACCAATTCGCTGTCTGTAGCCAGGCGTCCAAAGGACATAATCGATGCCAATAACACAGCCATGGGTATGGTAAGCGCCAACATAAAAGGAAGGCTGAGACCAAAAATCTTCACGATAACAGCGAATTCCAGTTTCTTATCGATGATGAGATTGAGCAGATCGATGATTTTATCCAGCAGCATCACAAAAGTAGAGACCACCAATGACACCAGGAAGGGTTTCAGGTTTTCCCGTAAAATGTATTTTTCCAGTATTTTCATGTTATCATTTCCAGAAAATCCTCTTCACTGAGGATGGTAACCCTTTGAAGCTTTTGCGCTTTTTGTAATTTGGATCCCGGATTTTCACCCACAATCAGATAATCCAGTTTCCCACTCACAGCAGAGACGGTGATGCCACCCTGCTTCTCGATTTCTTCTTTGATACCATTTCGTGTAAAATGGGTGAGGGTGCCGGTGACTAAAAATCGTTTTCCCTGCAATGTTTCACTTTTCCGGGTCACTTCGGCAGTCATGTTTACGCCGGCATCCAGCAGACGCTGAATCAATTCCCGAGAATGTTCATCTGCAAAAAAGTCTACCAGAGACTGCGCTATTTTTTCTCCGATTTCATGGATTTCAAGAAATTGCTCTTTACTTGCCTGCATCATCGGCTTTATTGAGCCGAAGTGTTGTGCAAGGATGCGCGCCGTTTTTGCTCCCACATAGCGAATTCCCAATCCAAAGAGAATTTTGTGAAATTTCTGATCTTTGGATTTCTCTATTGCGGTTTTAAGGTTTTCAATTGATTTCTCGCCCTGATTTTCCAACTTTGCCATCTCTGCAAAATTGATACTATAGATGTCTGCAATGCCGCCAATGATGCGGTGTCCCAAAAGTTGACGAATCAATGCTTCACCCAATCCGTCGATATCCACTGCATCCCTGGATGCAAAATGCTCGATCCTGCGCTGTAACTGTGCCGGGCAAGCGATATTATTGCAATAATGCACTACACCACCGGATTCCTTTTCCAGAGGAGTTCCACATACCGGGCAGGATGCAGGAAACTTCACCGGAACAGCTGTTTCATCACGGTGTTCCGCTATTACCCGTATAATTTTCGGGATGATTTCACCGGACTTTATGATCACCACTTCATCACCCAGATGAAGATCAAGGCGTTGGATCTCATCGGCATTGTGCAGTGTTGCATTTGATACGGTAGAACCCGATACATACACCGGTTTCAGACGCGCCACCGGGGTTACGGCACCGGTGCGTCCCACCTGATAATCCACATCCAGCAAGATTGTTGCTTTTTCTTCCGCTTTAAATTTGTAGGCAATAGCCCACTTGGGAGATTTTGATGTGAACCCCAGCTTCTGCTGCAAAGCCATGTCGTTTATTTTTATCACGATGCCATCGATCTCGTAGGGAAGCTGTCCCCTTTTTGTTTCCCAGCCGTTACAAAAGTTTTTGATATCCGAAAAGCTTTTCCCATGCCCGATATTTTTGCTGATGGGGAATCCCAGCTGGTCTAAAAACCTGAGCAATTCATCCTGGCTTGAAAGCTCAGTTTCATGCATCCCGACTGAATAAAAAACAGCCTCCAGCTTGCGCTGGGCCACAATTGTTTTATCCTTGAGCTTTATCGTTCCGGCGGCTGCATTGCGTGGATTTGCAAAAGGTTTTTCGCCCTGTTCAGACCGCTCATCATTTATACGCTGAAATTCTGCAATTGGCAGATAGATTTCACCCCGCACTTCCAACGGCAGTTGGTGTGCAATGTTCCTCGGTATGGATGGAATGGTTAAGATATTTTCAGTGACATCCTCACCTTCGTAGCCATCACCCCGTGTGGTGGCATATTGCAAAGTCCCGTTTTCGTAATAAAGATTTATGCTGAATCCATCAAACTTGTGTTCTAAAATACAGACGGGAAATGTTGTCGTTTCTTTTTGGATACGGGAAAGGAAAGATTGTATTTCGCCGAAGGAGTAACCATTATCCAGACTGTACATCCGCATTTTATGGGCACGTATTGAGCTGCCCGGAGCCAGGTCTGATCCCACGGCTTGTGTGGGAGAAGCAGTTACTTTGAACTGAGGATATTGCTCTTCCAAGGCTTGTAAACGCTTCACCAGCAGGTCATATTCTGTATCGGAAATAACGGGAGCCGCATCTTGATAATAGAGCTTGTTGTGCTTTTCTATCGTCAAACGCAATGCTTCAATTTCTTCTTCAATAAACAAATCTTCCACTGTACCTCCTGTCATGACAAAGAACCAATACCGGTGATTCAAGGCAATAATTTTATTCCCGGATGGCGGTAAAAATCTATTCTTCTATTTTTCTGGATGCAGGAAGCATGTTTTGACCAGAAGCGAGACCTATTCAGGATGGTTCCGATAATCTTACTTCTCAGACGGGTATGTGTCGTCATCCATAAACGCACAAAAGCTCCCGTTGGGAGCTTTTAAAATAGAAAGAGA
>JAGGWK010000085.1 GCA_021157525.1 Candidatus Cloacimonadota bacterium
AATTATCCCAATCCCTTCAATCCAACGACAACGATTTCCTTTAGTGTGAGCGACCAACAAAACGAACAGATTGAATTGGTGATCTATAATCTGAAAGGTCAGAAAGTGAAAACCTTTTCAAATCTCCACATCACCCAATCCCCAATGCAACAGGTTACGTGGAACGGAAAAGACGATTCTGGCAACCCCGTTACCAGCGGAGTTTATTTCTATAAGCTAAAATCGGGAGAAATCGAGATTTCGAAGAAAATGCTGTTGCTCAAATAAGGGAATTTCGCCCCGATACGTAAGTGTCGGGGCAACTTTGTTTGCCAGGAATACTTACCGAGCCGATGAGCTGTAAGAAGCTCTGATGCCTGACCGACGGGAAGTCAATCCGAAGTCAAGGGCGTTACTGGCAACGGTGGGGTCTGAAGTAAGACTTGGGAAGAGTATGGAACATAGCGTAAGCGCATTGGAGCACAAATCCCGGTAATGTAAGAGGCCGACTCAGCAGTTGATGGAAATTCCACTGCTTTTACCTGATCTTATCACCAGAGGATAGCGTCTTTATCTTCCTTTTGT
The DNA here is from genome assembly GCA_021157525.1 of Candidatus Cloacimonadota bacterium. Classification (GTDB taxonomy): domain Bacteria; phylum Cloacimonadota; class Cloacimonadia; order Cloacimonadales; family TCS61; genus JAGGWK01. Next base: position 565 of record JAGGWK010000085.1, read on the forward strand.
TGATTTTGGCAAGATGCAGGTAGCCACAAAGAGCCCGTCTCGCAGAGATACCATCAGTTGGCCACCGTGGCGCTGGCAGATGGTGCGGGTAATAGAGACACCCAGTCCTGACCCGTTGGGCTTGGTAGTATAGCCGATGGAACCGATATGTTGCATTTCGGTTTCGGTAAGAGTAGTTGGATTCTCGGTGGTGATGATGATATTCTGATTCTCTTCATGCACAGAGACAGCAATATCTTGCTGAGGTTCGACAGCATCCAGCGCGTTATGGATGAGGTTTCGCAGCGCCGTGTGCAACAGCTTCTCATCGGCATCTACATAAAGAGGTTGGGAAAAGTCGTAGTGTAAAAAGAGGAAATTAGGATGATTGAAGAACTCAACGATAGTAGACTCCAAAATCTCGGTGATATCCAGGTGCTCTAAGTTGATCTGAGAAATGCGGGAGAAATCCGAGAGGGTCCGGGCATGGTCCGATATGGTCTGAAGATGTTGAGTGATGGTGCTGATGCTGTCCCCGGAGCTTCCTGCAGCCAGCTCGTCGGTTTCAAATTTCAATACCAGCAATTCGTTCTTTATATTGTGGGCAATCCGTTGGATCACCGTTAAATAATCGAGGGAGGGAATGGGGAATATCTTGAGGGTGGTAAAGAGGTTCAGCCGCTTGGTGATCACCGGCATCTTGGCTGCCAATTCCGAGATCACATTTTGATTTTCCCGATTTGAGATGGATATCTTTTTGGGGAGTGATATCTGAGAGGCCAGACTTCCGATAACCTTCCATATATGCAATCGTCCAAACACGATATAGAGAAAAATGAAGTTTTCCTGAGGTGATACCATGGGGGTCTGGAAGGATGTCTTGAGGTGAAGATAGGTCCCGATAAGGATGCCTTCCAGCAATAGGAAGATGATGGTATAGGGATTAATCTGGTGGTTTGGCTTGAAGGTAAGCCGGCAAAAGAGGTCTTCCTGGGGCTGAGAATCGATATAATAGAGGGAATTACCTACGGTAAAATAATCGCCCCGAAGGTGTAAGGTCTGATCAAGTCGGGTGATGCTTTTATCAAAGCCATACAGGGTTCCATTACTTTTCAGAACATAGGGCTTACCGAAAAGGGTAACAGTATTGGGGCAGAAAGAAGTATTTTGTTCCTCATCAGGCAACGTCCAAAGATCGATTACCTCAAGTTTGGAATTCAGGGTTTTGCGCAGAAATTTTCCTTCCAGGGTTTCATAAAAATAAAACTGATTGTCATGCTCAAAAAAAGCAGAAGCTTCGGTATAGGATGCATCCAGTGTAACGACCTGCGCCTCTGGTAATGAGATGTACTGAATCTGCTTTCTGGCAGTATTTCCGCTGGAGGCGATGGCGAGGAGAATCTTGCTGTGATCCTGAGTGAGGAGGTATTTGTAGGAGAAAAATCCCGGGCCATGCCGAGCAACCCAGGGCGTGTTTTGATAGGATATAAATTCTCCTTTTTCAGATAAGATGTAAAAATAGGCGTTGGTGTTATCACGATAAGAGGGGGTTTCAAACCAATCGATAGGGACCTCACTGCAATGTGCCTGAGACGGTATGATAATTTCGCAGTTACCATCACCATCGATATCCGCCATCGTTGCTGCAGCCCCGTACAGCCCATTGGCAAATTCCCGTTGCCAGATGATGGAGTCGTTGAGCGCATCGTAGCTCAGAAGGATGTCATTTGCCCATCTTTGACTGCATATCTCGACGATGTAGTCCCGGATACCGTCGTAATTGCTGTCTGTGCGTCCCAGGATGATAGCAGGAAAAAATCCTTGATCGAAGGTTTGCTGCCGAAAATAGAGTTCGTTGTAGTAGTGATTACGGGAGAAGAAGCCGATGATCTTGTAGGCATCATAATTGGAAATAGGCAATCTTTGCCGTACTGCACTCATGGAAATGAGGGTGAGCAACGTATCTGCCAGAATATCGGTATGGTTGATGTTGCGCAGTTCCCGGGATTGTGATTTTGCGATGGTCAAACGGTAGCCATCCTTGTAGGGTGTAATCTCGGTTTTGTCCCCATCAGCATAGGGGTAAAACCTGAGACCTTTACAGATGTAGGTGGTATCGTGGAGAGCGGTAGTAAGGGGATGGCGGAAAAAAGTTCTGATCTCGGAACTCACCATGCCGTCCTTTAGAAGAGTGGCAAAGACGTAATTGTTGTCGGAATCGTTGAGAATCGTGTGTACGCTATTGGATGTCTCATCATAATAGAGGGGCGAAAGACGATCTCCGGTAAAGGATTGTGAACGGAGCCCGGGCAGGTGATATTCCCGCAATACGCCTTGGGAGGAAGAGCGATATTTCACGATGGTAGAGGGAAGGTGTGTGGTAGAAGCAAGAGTGATAAACAGGCTGTCTCCGGGTATATAAAGGCAACTGTGTGCTGTATCATATTGGCGGGAAGATGTAGTGAATTTACGACCACCAGCCAGCCACAGCTCAGGCTTTTGCCACAATACAAAAATAGTGGCGACAATAATAGCAAAAACAATAAAATGACTTCGAATACATAATTTTGGTATCTTCATTGCTCCCCTCAAAAATCTCTACCAGCATTATTAACTATGGGAGTATGTGTCAATAAATAGATATGCAACGGTACAATCTGACGTCCAAGGAATGTTGCAGATTATCTACGATACAGTAGACCAATAGCCGCAAAAGTCTCTGATGAGCCGTACAAATCTCGATTTTATGGTGCATCCGAATATCGGCACTGTTATTGCGCAGGTATGTAAAAAATTCTTTCAAGGTCATCATGAGACAGCTGATTCTTTTTCTCTGTGTCATTTTTGCTGGATGCAGCTTTTCGGCTACCAGTAAACATCCCCAAAACCTGGCCAAGTCCTCAACACAAGCGCCATTAATTGCGTCCGGTACACCAGTAAGTGAGTATGCGGATCATACCAGCAGATATGCACTATATGATGAGCCGCCGATAATCCTGAAAATAGTGAACCCGAAATATCGAGCCAATGCCCGTGCTTCAGAAATGAGGGTGATGTGGTACTCACTGTAGAGATTTTTGCCAACGGCAAGGTGGGTGAAGTAGAAGTCCAAGCTTCTTTGCTCCCAGGTCCGGATGGACTGGATGAAGCGGCAGTAACCGCTATTAAACAGTGGGAGATTCGTTCTGTCAAACGCAATGGACAGTTGGTGGATTGCTGCATCACCTTCCCCGTGACCTTTTCCCTTCATTAATTTTGCGGTTCGATAGAAGATACATCCCTGCGGGCTAGTAAAAAGCGAATTTCTTCCTTCCAACCATCCGATATCCCCTGGACCCACTCTTGCTGCAGGTCTCAGGAGTGGGTTTTTTATGGTAGAAAATCAGCCTGTTTCTCTACTTTCCACTCAGTACCGTTGGGTGTATCTTTCAGTTGGATGCCCAGCTTTTTCAGGTCATCCCGGATGCGGTCAGCCATGGCCCAGTTCTTCTGTTTTTTGGCTTCGGTGCGGTAGGTGATAAAGAGCTGAATCAGCTGCTCGGCGGTTTCGTTGAGGTTGGTTTTCAATTTCTCATCCAGATTACCAAAGAAACCCAATGCCCGTCCCATCTCCACGAGGATGTGGGCAAATTTCTGCCGAGATTCCACCGGATTGCTCTGATTTTTTGCCTGTTTGGCTGCATCAAAAAGCACCGCAATAGCTCGAGCTGTGTTGAAATCATCGTCCATGGCGGTGGTAAATTGCTCTCGCAGCTCCAGCTGAACTGCGTCCAGAGTATATGCTGCATCCCGAATGCCGAGGTAATCAATATCTTCCAGAGCGCTGTAGAAATTTTTCACTGCCTGGGCCGATTCGTGGATGATCTCCCTGCTGAAGTCGATAGGGCTGCGATAATGCTTTGACAGGAAGAAAAAGCGGATTGCTTCGGCATCGTACTGCTTCAGGATGTCCCGGGCCAGGAAGAAATTATCCAGGCTTTTAGACATTTTTTCCCCTTCGATATTCAAAAAACCACCATGCATCCAGTAACGGGCGTGGTTGAGGCCAGTGGTGGCTTTAGCTTGGGCGATTTCGTTTTCATGATGCGGGAAAATCAGATCAATAGCGCCAGCATGGATGTCGAATTGCTCGCCCAGCAGATCGCGGGACATCACGACGCACTCGGTATGCCAGCCGGGACGGCCTTCGCCCCAGGGGCTTTTCCATTTAGGTTCACCCGGTTTGGCTGCTTTCCACAGGGTGAAATCTGCGGGATGGCGCTTCTGGGTATTTGCTTCCACCCGAGCGCCCACCTGCAAATCTTCTACTTTTTTGCCGGAAAGGGCACCGTAATCAGCGATGGACTCCACGCTGAAATAAACGTCTCCATTGGCCTCATAGGCATAGCCGTCGGCTTCCATTTTCTTTATCAGACCGATCATTTTGCCGATGTATTCGGTGGCTCGGGGGTTTTGGTCGGCAGGTTGAATACCAAGGGCTGCTGCATCCTGAAAGAATGCGGCGATGTATTTTTTGGCGATGTCGGCTACAGGAATCCCTTCGGCGATGGATTGATTGATCAGCTTATCGTCGATATCAGTGAGATTCTGGATGTAGGTAACGGTGTATCCGGCATATTGCAGGTAGCGGCGCACCACATCAAAAAATAAAAAGGTACGTGCGTTGCCGATGTGAAAGTAGTTGTAAACCGTCGGGCCGCAAACGTACATCTTCACGGTTCCTGGCGTGATGGGCGTAAATTCTTCTTTGGTACGGGTGAGTGTATTATAGATTTTCAAAATTCCTCCATGTGCAATATCGATATTTGGGTGGTGCTGGTGGATTTGGTAAAGGTTACAAACTTTTGCCACTTTGCATCCAGCTTTTCCTTGGGTGAATGCTCTACCACCACCGTGCCGTCGATGGTGATGATCTCATTTTCCACAATCAGCTCTACCGTTCTGTTCACCAGGTTTTTCTGGTAGGGCGGGTCAAGGAAAATCAGGTCAAATTGGTCTGTGCATCCAGCCAAGTAGGAGCTCACTCGCTTGCGGGCGATGCGGCATTGATCGGAACATCCCAGCTTTTCTACGTTGCGCTTTATCGTTTTTATGGCTTTGTCTGCCATGTCCACCATTTCCACGTGGCTGGCTCCCTGGCTGAGGGCTTCCAAAGCCAGGTTCCCGCTGCCGGAAAACAGATCTAACACCTTCTTTCCCGTGCAGTTGTCCAGTACGGAAAAAATAACTTCCTTGATGAAATCCGTGGTGGGACGGGTAGTTTTCCCGGGAACAGTGAACAGTTGATTGCGTTTGAATTTTCCTGTGATGATGCGCATTATTTCTTCTTTTTCTTTTTAGGGTAAGTGAATTTTATTTCCAGCTGCTTGGGCATAAACTTATAATGTGGGCAACTCAGCAAAATCACTTCGCTGGATTGTTTGCAAGATTTATAGCAGCGTGCGCAGAGTTTATTGATTGATCGGTCTTTTTTTTTCATGCCTTTTTCTATTTTTGATGGCCTGTAAAAGATCCGCCAGGGAGACGGATTCCAGGGCTGTGCCTCTTTGTAAAATCACCTGAATTTCTTCATTTAGCTCATCGGGCGTCAAGGAGTTCAGGATCTCCCGGGCCGTTAATTGATGCGGGATTTCTTCTTTTTCAGGGGGCTCCGGGTTGGATGCATCCTCTGCAATATCCTGCCTGGCGCTGCTATAAGCGCTGTAGGTTTCTGCAGGTAAGATGCGGAATTTACGTTTTTCTGCATCGGTAAAAAGGAGCGAAATCATCTGATCATAACTGTTGGCTACTTTGTCAAAGACGGCTTCTTCCAGCTCAGTGATCTTTTGTTGGAGCTGGTCAGACGGAGTGTGGTTATTCAAGTGGGAATAAATCACATAGGCGTCGATCAATTGATCCTGTGCCTCAAATAATCGGGCCAGGGTCAGGGTTGGCACTTTGCTCATTTATCTTCTCCCACGATAATATTTGGACGTATTTTTTCTAAAGTCTTTGGTCCGATCCCTTTGATCTGCAACAGCTCATCGCATCGGGAAAACCCACCCAGAGAATCTCGCAGGGCAATGATCTGCCGTGCTCGGGAAGGTCCGATTCCCGATAGCAAAATCAAATCCTGTTCAGAGGCCAGATTCAGGTCAACAGGAAATCCACTCTTGTGCAGAGAATCTGCGGATTCCCGTGAAAAATGAGCGTTTGGGTCCAATGGATAAAAATAGGGAGCGATGCGTTGGAAGGTGGCCTCGCCAATGCCTTTCACCCGTTTCAGGTCAGATAGTTGGATGAAACCGTATCCTTCACGATAGGCCAGGATGTCTGCGGCCCGTTTGGGGCCGATGCCGGGAATGGAAACCAACTCACTTTTGGTTATATTTTGTAAATCATACTGAATCTGGTAATCAACGGATAGATCCAACGAGTCGGGAAATTCCTGAGAGATTTTTGGCGCAATCTTTGCTGCTTTGAGCGCTAAGCCAATGGCCGCTAATGAGATGAGGGTGAGGAGGATGCGTTGTTCAGAAGGGGTGAAGATGTGGCGTAGTGGATTTTTCATTGGGTTGCATAGATGATATGTAACAGGGTCTCGCCAATTGCTTCCAGAGATGCTGGTGAGCAGGCCGACGGTTCGTCTGCCATGGTGTGCCACAGAGGGTAATCAAAATCGATGATGACGGCGGCATTGATTCCCTTTTGGATGAGGGGATAATGATCATCGAAAATGGCCTGTTTGATAGTGGATTTGAAAGAGTTAAAACCCAGTTCATGGGCGGTTTCCCATAGTTCTTTCACCAAGATCGGATGGTTATGGTAGGAAAAATAATCCATGTGGATGTTCTGGTTTTTGTCGCCGATCATATCTACGATGATGGCTTTTTCGGGTTCATTGATGGGCATGTTGTCGGCAAAATATTGTGAGCCCAGGCACCAGGAGATGTTGTCACCATAGCTGCCACTGTCTTCCAGATCAAAAAAAACGATATCCAAACCAAACTGCTGGGGTTGAGTCCGGGAAACCACGCGGGCGATTTCCAGCAATACTGCTACTCCCGAAGCTCCATCGTTGGCACCGGGAATAGGGGTGTTATGCAGGGATGCATCCGGATCTTTGTCTGCCCATGGCCTGGTATCATAGTGAGCGCCCAGCAAGATGCGTCTACTCATCTGAGGATAAAAAGAGGCGATGATATTTGTGCCTGCAACAGAATCTTGTTGTACCGAAGCGACGAAGGGTTGCTCTGTAACTGTGGCCCCCAAGACTTTCAGGGCAGAGATAAGATAGTCTCGGCATAGCTCAATGCCATCCGAGCCTGGATTCCTGGGACCAAAAGCGCACTGCGCTGTGATGTGGGCAAAGGCCTTGTCCTGATCAAAGTTTGGTGTAGCTGTGGAGCAGGCGACCAAAACCATGATGCAACCGAGAGTACTCACTATTAATTTCTTCATAATCTCCCTTCCGAATAGCGAAGAGAAAAGAATGAGGGGGTTAATCTGTCAATACGATTTTTCGAGATGTTGTAGAGAACAAAAAAAAGCGCCATTATGCAAGTAATGACGCTTTTAAAGTGGCACCCCGTAGGAGAATTGAACTCCTGTTGCCGGAATGAAAATCCGGAGTCCTAGGCCACTAGACGAACGGGGCTTGATTTATAATGGTGATCCAGGACGGACTTGAACCGTCGACTCTCTGCTTAAAAGGCAGATACTCTACCGACTGAGTTACTGGACCAATTTTTGATCTCTCACATCTATCTTCCCTCAACGGGACGGCCAAACTAAAATGGGGGGTTTCAGTGTCAATGAAAAAAAACCGGTACTTTCAAAATATTTTTGTTGTATTTCCTTAGGGATTTATTTATTAAACAGATAGGAAAAGACGCCTTCCGGGTAATAAGCAGAAAACAGAGTGAATGAAGGAATGCGTAGGATAAAAGGCCGGGAAATTGATGAATGCGATTTCTTGTATAGAGTGCTAATCTCTTTGAATTTTTCCCTTTTAAATCTCTGATTGATAGAACATAATGCAACTATTTAAGTTCTGAAAGCTACAGGTGTATAGCCTCCACATTAGCCACGGTTCAAGAAAAAAATAAAAAAAAATTGACGGAAATCAGTCGCTATTAATTTTCGAACACAGAACCATATGGTTCGAGTATTGGAGGTGTAGATGAAGGCAGAAGAAAAAAAGAAAATCATTACTACAGTGGCTCAAAGCATATTTTCAAAATACGGCTTATTAAAAACAACCGTTGGTGAAATTGCTAAAGCCGCACGGGTGGGGAAAGCTTCATTATATCATTATTTTGAGAGTAAGGAAGATATTTTTAAAGAAGTTATTGAAAAAGAAAACAGATATATGAGAGAAAGAATCAGAGATGCGATAATCAATGAAGATGCTCCCCAAAAGAAATTGAAAATTTATATTTTGAAGAAAATGGAGTATCTCAAAAAGCTTGCTAATATCAACAGTGCATTAAAAGATGATTATCTGGAACATTATGCTTTCATTGGGAAAATACGAGAAAATAACACTCGGGAAGAATTGGGTACCATACAGGAAATTTTACAAGATGGTAAGGATAAAGGTTTGTTTCAGATAAACGATATTGAATTGACAGCTTTTGCTATTTTCTCCGCTATAAAGGGTCTGGAATACCCTTGGTCTGTAAATATCTCTTTCCCTAAAATTGAATCCAATATCGATAACTTATTGGAAATACTTTTTAATGGAATAGTGAAAAGATGAGCTATTTTTTTTATCTTAAAAACGAACAAAAAACCATTTCGGTCGAAGATTGGGGCGAGGGAAAATGAAAATAACAATTAATGAAGTAAAAAACAAAAAAGATCTTCGAAAATTCGTTGCGTTTCCATATAAACTATACAAAGGAAACAAATATTGGATTCCCCAATTAAAAAAAGATGAGATGAGTCTTTTCATAAAAGAAAAAAATCCTGCTTTTGATTTTTGCGATGTTAAGCTCTGGCTTGCCTATAAAAATGAACAAGTTGTCGGTAGAATTGCTGGCATTATAAATCATAATTTTATAGAAAAGTGGAAAAACAAATATGCTCGCTTCGGTTGGATAGATTTTGTAGATGATGAAAATGTTCCCAAAGCACTTCTTAATACAGTAGAGAATTGGGCAAAAGAAAATGGCATGGATGCAGTTCACGGACCCCTCGGTTTTACCGATCTTGATCCAGAAGGAATGCTCATTGAAGGCTTTGAAGAATTGGGCACAATCGCCACTATTTATAACTATCCATATTACGCTGAGCATCTTGAAAAATATGGCTATTCAAAGGATATTGACTGGATTGAATATGAAATAAAAATTCCTGATAAAGTTCCTGAAAAAGTTGAACGAATTGCCGGGATTACTTTAAAAAAGAATAAATTAGAGATACTTAAAGTATCAAAAATTAAAGAGATGAAGCCATATATGGTTGAACTATTTGAGGTCATGAACAGTGCCTACAAAGATCTATATGGTTTCGTTCCCCTAAGTGAAAAGCAGATTCGATCTTATATCGAACAATACATTAGTTTTGCCAATCCGAAATTCATCAGTATCATTCTTGATGGGGATGGTAAAGTTGCCGCTTTTGGTATAACATTTCCATCCTTATCAAAATCTTTTCAAAAGGCGAGAGGTAAACTTTTCCCCTTCGGATTTATACATATATTGAAGGCTTTGAAAAAGAACAACCTGGTCGACCTCTACCTCGTAGCTGTTCGTCCTGATTTGCAGGGAAAGGGTGTAAATTCACTTCTTTTTAGTGAACTTATTAAAATCTATATCAATCATAATTTCGAGAAGGCAGAAAGTAATCCTGAACTTGAGACCAACAGCAAAGTGCAAGCACAATGGAAATTTTTTGATAGAAGACAACATAAAAGAAGGAGATGTTTTATAAAACACCTGTGATTCATAAGAAAAATTTAAATAATAAGGAGTTAATTATGAAAACGAGCACAATGAAATCAAGTGAATTTATTGCAAAACAAATTGCAAATCTAAGTTCAATCACAAAAGCGTGGAAAGTAATGTTACCTACTCTTGAAAAAGTAGCATACAAGCATTTTGTAGATAAAGGAGATCCTATAGAAGTTGGTCCTCGGCGACAAAGAGAGGACAAATTCTACATAGGAGCAAATATTGTACGTGCTGCTTTTAAAGCGTATGATAACGGCTCTCAAGCGGTACGCGATTGTATGACCAAATTATTTCTCAGAGAGTTTCTGGCCAAGAGCGACAAAAGAAAAGAAAAGATGTTAAAATTTGAAAAAAAATATGGTACAATACCACCATCATTCATAACTCTTTCACCAGGTGGTAATTGTAATCTTCGTTGTAAAGATTGTTATGCTGCAAGTGTTTCCAAAGGACTTCCTTCTCTTTCTTTTGAAGATGTAGAACGAATTCTCAATGAAAAATATGATAAGTGGGGAAGCTGGTTCACGGTTATTTCCGGTGGTGAGCCATTTCTCTGGCGAGACGGAGATATAGATATAATTGAGGTGGCAAGGCGTCATCCCGAGCAATATTTTCTTATCTATACAAATGGTACACTCATTGATAAAGAAAAAGCACAAAAATTAGCAGAAGTTGGGAATATAACAACAGCTATTTCTGTTGAAGGTTTTGAGAAAGAAACTGATGCGCGTCGTGGAAAGGGAACCTATAAAAAAATTCTTACTGCCTTTGAAAATCTGCGAAATGCAGGTGTTCCGTTTGGCATCTCTGTTACCGCCACACCCGACAATGCAGAACTTCTTGTCTCGAAAGAAATGATAAAATTCTACTTCGATGAACAGGGAGCACTTTATGAATGGCTTTTCCAATATATGCCTATTGGAAGAGGAGTGGAGGTTGATCGTCAGGTTTCTCCTGAATTACGAACAAAAATATGGGCTCGAGAACAAGAAATAGTTAGAAAAGATCGTTTATTTATGGCTGATTTCTGGAATGGTGGAACTTATTCTTCCGGCTGTCTTGCCGGTGGTCGCAATGGAGGTTATCTCTATATAGACTGGTTAGGTAACATTTATCCTTGTGTTTTTGTTCCCTTCTGGAAGGATAATGTTCATGATCTTAAGAAACAAGGGAAAACACTAACAGATGCTCTATATTCTGATTTGTTTAAAGGAATTCGAGACTGGCAATTGTCATATAACCTTATGCGTAAACCCGATGTACGGGGAAACGAGATAAGACCCTGCTTCATCCGAGATCATCACAAAGAGGCACATGATTTATTCATAAAAACAGGAGCAAAGCCCGGATATCCTTCAGCAGAAGTATGTTTGCATGACCAGGATTACTACAACAAAATGATCCAATACGATGACAAACTTGCTGAACTCCTTGACCCGATCTGGGAAGAAAAATATCTGGAATCTGGAGAAGAAACGGATAAAGAATGAGGAATATGATGTTTCATAATGAAAAACTATGCCAGTATTAGAGAGCTTATATGATGCAAAACTTCATTAAGTTTGTAATAAGAGGAGTTGCCGGAGCAGTTGTCGATACTTCTGTGTTATGGATACTTACTACATATTTCTTTCATTCCTATTTTACAAAATATGTACTATCTCCGGCAATCTCCTCTGAATCAGGAATTGCTGTAACGTATGTTATCTGCTATTTCTGGATATGGAAACATAGAGTTCATAATGAAAAATCTGATTTTTTAAAGCGTTTTCTACACTATAATTTAGCATTATTAATTTCCCTTGTTTTGAAAATAGGATTTTTAGATTTAGTCAACGAACTCTTTCATTTTCATATAATTATCTGTAATATCCTGGCATTATGTGTTTCGGGGATATTTAGTTTTTTCGCAAGTGAGAAGTTTGTATTCGTAAAAAGGAGTAAAAAACAATGATTAAAAAAACATCGACAATCATACTAACCGTATGTCTATTTATGCTGATTTCAAATAATGCTTTTGCCGATCTTTTAGAACAAACATTAGATGAATCAACTTTAAAGGCATTACTGAACAAAGGTGAATTAGTTCTTCTTGAGGAAGAAAATGGAAGGATAAAACACATTGATTATGCAATCCTAATAAATGCTCCATTGGATAATGTATGGCAGGTAATGACTGACTTTGAAAGTTATCCTGAGTTTATTCCGGGACAAAAGGTTTCAAAAATTATTGATAGACAAAGTAATGATGTGATGGTTAAATCTGCCGTAGAATTCAAATTTATGGGTGTTGGCTCTACAGTTAAATATACTACCAAAT
>JAGGWK010000086.1 GCA_021157525.1 Candidatus Cloacimonadota bacterium
CACAGCTTCTCCTCCACCGAGGCCACTTTTCCCCGGATGCGGTTTTGTTTGCTACGACGAAAATCTATTTTCAGCGTAATGCCCAGCCGTTCATAGTCCGGCGCAAATTGGTGGAAGATGCGGTTTACCAGAGCCATTACATCGTCGTAAGGTCCTTCCAAAACCGAACCCATGGGGGTAAGCAGATGCTGTACTTTTTTGTCGGTCTGGATCACTTTTACCACCTCTGCCACAAAAGGGGACAGACTGGGGCCGATATCGTAGGTAACGACTACTAATTCGCAGATAACGTTTGTGTTTGTCATTGGTTTCCTCACATTTTCATTTTTTTAAAGGCATTTATCAGTCCGTTGGTGGAGCTGTCGTGGTTCGTTATTTTTTCCGGAGTGGCCAGTTCAGGCAGGATGGCTTTAGCCAGTTGCTTTCCCAGTTCTACGCCCCACTGGTCAAAACTGTAGATATTCCAGATGATACCTTGCACAAAAATTTTGTGTTCGTAAAAGGCGATGAGGCTGCCCAGAGCCCGGGGGGTAACTTTTTGCATCAGGATGGATGTGGTTGGTCTATTCCCCTCGAAGACTTTGTAAGGGAGCAGAGCGGCGATTTCTTCATCATTTTTTCCTGCTTGATGCAGCTCTTTCTGCACATCTTCTGCGGTTTTGCCATTCATCAATGCTTGGGTTTGGGCAAAGAAATTGGCCAGCAGTTTTTCGTGGTGATCGCCCAGAGGATTGTGGCTGATGGCGGGAGCGATGAAATCGCAGGGGATGAGTCTGGTTCCCTGGTGGATTAATTGGTAAAAGGCGTGTTGGCCGTTGGTTCCCGGTTCTCCCCAGATGATGGGCCCTGTTTGGTAGTGTACCGGATGGCCATTGCGATCTACGGATTTCCCATTGCTTTCCATATCTCCCTGTTGGAAATAGGCGGCGAAACGGTGGAGATATTGGTCGTAGGGAAGGATGCAATGAGATGTGGTCCCGAAGAAGTTATTGTACCACACCCCCAGAAGGGCTGCGATTACGGGGATGTTTCTGGCCAGAGGTATGGTGCGGAAGTGGTTATCCATGGCTTCTGCGCCTGCCAGCAGTTCACGGAAATGTTCATAGCCGATGGTGCAGGCTATGGGAAGTCCGATGGCACTCCACAGGGAATAGCGGCCGCCGACCCAATCCCAGAAGGGAAACATGTTTTGCGGATCGATGCCAAAATCTTCTACTCCCTGATGATTGGTGGAGATGGCCACAAAATGTTTCTTAATGTGCTCAGGATCACCGGCATCCTGCAAAAACCAATCCCGGGCTGAGTGGGCATTGGTCATGGTTTCCTGGGTAGTAAAGGTTTTGGAGGCGATCATGAAAAGGGTGGTGGCGGGTTGGAGCTTTTTGAGGGTTTCTGCCAGGTGTGTGCCATCGATATTGCTCACGAAGTGAGGTGTGATGGTGCGCCAATAGGGTTTCAGAGCTTCAGTAACCATTACCGGCCCCAGGTCGCTGCCGCCGATTCCGATATTTACAATATCGGTGATGGGCGTGCCCATGTAGCCCTTCCAACTACCATCCAGCAATGCGTCGCTAAAGCGCCGCATCTGCCGGCGAACACGATTAACGTCAGTCATTACATCATGGCCGGCGAAGGGTAACGACTTGTTTGCACTACGTCTGAGAGCTATATGGAGAACGGCGCGGTCTTCGGTTTCATTTATTTTCTCGCCGGCAAACATTGCTTCGATGGCTTCGGGCACGCCACATTGGGCAGCCAGTTCCAGCAGTAACTCCTGAGTTTTTGTGGTGATACGGTGCTTGGAAAAATCGAACAACAGGGTATCAAAGGTGTGGGAAAAGTGCTGGAACCGCTGCCCATCGGCGGCAAAAAGATCCCGCATCTGCACATCTTTGATTGCCTCAAAATGCTCTTGGAGCGCCTTCCAGGCCGGGGTGGTGGTTGGATCTATCTTGGGTAACATGGTGCCTCCAGTAATGAAAATTTATATTCGTATCAAATTACATTTTCGAGCCATTACTTCATTCAGAACCAGGAACGATGATCAGGATTGGGAAAACTACTCTTTGCTTTTACAAAAAGCAGTTTTTCTGCATCTTTTTCGGCATTCTGCAATAGCGCAAACTCCACAATTTTTACAGAATCACGAATGCGATAGTAGGTGTTACTTAGTTCGATATGAAAACACTCTTCGTCAGAAAAAGGTCCAAAAGTCATATTCGATTCAGAAATAGTGAAGGATCTCATGATAATGCGTTGCGTATCTCTTCTTCATATAATCGTATGGACTCATTGATGATAGGATTGTCCGGCATGCCGTCATGAAGATCTTCGTAATGTTCTTTGCCATCAACCAATGAGAGTAACGGAAGGGATTCCTTTGATTGCTGAGCTAAAAGATAGAGTTTTTTAACCACAAAATATGAATGGCTGGAAATGAAAAATTGAATTCCCAGTTCTGAAAGGTCAAAAATCGCCTCCATAAGCAGTGAAATTGCTCTTGGGTGCAAAGCTGCTTCCGGTTCATCAACAAATACGATTGATTCTTTTCCCAGATACCGATTTTGTAAAAGTGCTTTCAGGATGGCAGCCTTCTTTATCCCATCAGCGGTTACGCCCATGGAGTATTTTTGATTCCCCTTTTTGTACAACCATTTGCGGGATTGTGTATCGTATTCAATATTACCACCAATTATGGTAGAGAGTTTATTCTCGGGAATCGAAAAGTTAAGGGTTTTCTCTCCGTTAATTGGTGTGTATTGCAGTGCTTTAATGAGATCAAGATACGTGTCATCAAAGCCAAAAGATTGTTCAATCTCGCGTGAGCTCTGGATGATTCGATGAAGGGAAAGTACTTCTTTTGCGGGGATAAACACGGAGTTGCTTTTAAGGTTTCCTATAGTGTTATTGATGTTTTTGATTTGCTTTCTTGTGTCTCTGCCAAAGTCATACTCAAAGACTGCATTTTTATATGAAACGCAACAGGAAAGCCCTTTGTTATCACCTTTTGTTACTAACTCACCGATTTTGTCTGCTTGAAACAACCAATGCAATTTCTCTGAGAGAATTTCTGATTCTCTATGGAAGCTGTCTCCCCGTTTATATTCTTCCAGAGTACGAATAGTAGCATAAAGAGCCTTCAACAGGAATGTCTTACCGCTGCCATTGTCTCCTATTATAAGGTTGATCCTTGAGCATTTTTTCCAATTGATCGAAGCTAATGGCCCGTAGTTCTTCATATTAATCCGTTTAATCATGCATCATCCTTATGGAATCTTATTACATTATAATTCCTATGATTACTATCAGTTATTTGCAGAGTTTCACCGTCAAGCAAAAATCTCTCTCATTCCTCATCCGCCACAATCTCCACTTTCATCCCATCAGGGTATTCAAAATAGACGGCATAATACCCCTTACCGCCGGCATAGGGGTGGCGGTCTTCGCAGAGAATCGTTACCTCTCGGGCCCGTAATTCTGCGGTGAAAGTATCCACATCGCCGCGACTGTCCCCAAGAAAGCAGTTGACCCGAAACTCACCACCGCAACCATCGTACAAAAAAAGAGGATTCGAAGATGGATTTAAAATCATTTCGCCATCAGATGCACCGATATCCTGAGCTCTCGGGAACCGAGGAACATACAGCTGCAAGAATTTGTGAACAGCTGCGTTTATACCATCCCGATGCGCTCTATGAACGGGTTGGCGGTTATGGCGTGATGGCGGTGTTTGAGGGAGATTATCCCGGGAAAACCTTTCTTTTGCGAGCCGATATGGATGCATTGCCCATCACCGAAATCTCCGATATCAGCTACAAAAGTGTTCATCCCGGGGTGGCACATCTCTGCGGTCACGATGGTCATACAGCCATTTTGCTGGATGCAGCCCGGCGGATAGAGTCGCATAGATCTCAGCTTCGAGGACGGGTAGTGCTGCTGTTTCAGCCGGCAGAGGAGACGGGAACCGGTGCGCTGGCGGTGATTCATGATCCGGTTTTCCAGCAGTTTTCCTTTGATTATGCTTTTGGGTTGCACAATTTACCGGGGTATCCTCTGGGAAGGGTGGTTGTGCGGGACGGCACTTTTGCGTCGGCATCCAGCGGGTGTGTTGTTCATTTTATGGGTACCGAATCTCACGCCGGACATCCCGAAGAGGGAAATTCCCCGCTTCCTGCCATGATGCAGGTTGTGCAGGATTTTGATCGTCTATCGGCATCCTTCCGGCAATTGTCGCATCCGGGATTTATTACGATTATCCATCTGCGGCTGGGTGATGTTGCCTTTGGTACATCACCGGGGAAGGGCGTGATAATGGCCACATTCCGGGCTGAGGGGAATTGGGAGATGGAACAACTTTGCGGGAAAGCTGGAGTTTGCATCCAGGATGCGGCAAAAGAGTATGGCCTTGGCTACAAGATAGAGTGGGTTGAACAGTTTGCCGCTACGGAAAATGCCGGTGAATGTGTTGCTGTGGTGCGGGATGCCGCCGTTTCTTGCGGATTTCCCCTTATCAGGGCGTCTCATCCCTTTTCATGGTCAGAGGATTTCAGCGGCTTTGCAGAGCACATTCCCAGCTGTTTCTTTGGATTGGGCGCCGGGGAAAGCCATCCCGGCCTGCATCATGAAAATTATGATTTTCCCGATGAATTGATAGAAATCGGCGGCCGGATATTTGAGGAAATTCTGAAAAAAGGGGAATAAAAAACAGGTGCCATGATCTCTCGCAGCACCTGCCGATGGTTACAATACTTATTTCATCATGATCATTTTGCGGGTATGGCTGACAGTGCCAACCTGAGCTTTGTAAAAATAGATGCCCGAAGGCACGGTCTGGCCTTCGTCGTTTGTACCGTTCCACTGGTAGGAATGTGTGCCGGCATCCAGATTTCGTGAACCAGTGTTTTCACTTTCTGACAGCGCATATTAAATACATCCACCGAAACAGCAGCAGACTTATTGATTTGCAGCTGGATGGTTGTGGATGGATTGAAGGGATTTGGGAAATTGCCGGCCTCTGTTCAATAACGGATCTGCCTCTAGGAACTGATGATTCCCAGAGCGATTGAAAGCATTTTGGTTTCGGCATCGTCAGCGCGGCTGGCAATGAGGATGGGAGCTTTGGCGCCCATCACCACGTGGCAAACCCTGTATTTGCAATAATAGGTAAGGGCTTTGCCAAAGATGTTGCCGGCTTCGATATTGGGAACCACCAGGATGTCGGCATCCCCGGCCACGGGAGAAACAATGCCCTTCATGCGGGCAGCTTTGGCGGAGATGGCGTTGTCAAAGGCCAGTGGGCCATCCACGGTACAGCCTTTTATCTGGCCCCGGGCATTCATCTTGCTTATGATGGCCGCATCCACGGTTGATTGAATCTTAGGGCTTACTTGCTCGGAATGGGTAAGAAGGGCAACCTTGGGATTTTCTGCACCCAGTTTGTGTGCCACTGCCACGCAATTATTTATAACTGAGATTTTCTCCTTGAGGTCTGGCAATGGCAAAAATCCGCCATCTCCCATCAAAATCACCCGGTCGGGAGTTTCGTAGGCCAGCACGTCACTCATCACGTTGCCGGTGCGTAAGCCTTTTTCTTTGTGCAGCACGGCTCTCAGCAGTGTGCCGGAATCGCATTTTCCCTTCAGGATTAAATCGGCCTTGCCATCCCGAACTGCCTGCACGGATGCAGCAGCTGCGGCAGCGAGGTCGTGGCCGGTATCGATAATGGTGAAGGCTTCAGCCAGATCGGCGGCATTGGTTTTCAGATAGTCGTTGATAAAGGCTGCATCCCCAACTAACAGAGCATCGCCCAGGTTTTCCCTGTATGCCATGATGGCTGCATCAATGGCGGTGGGGGTATGGGCTGCGGCGATAGCCACGGTTTTGCGGGGCTGGGAACGAACCAGCTCCAGTAATTCGTCAAAATTGCGAATCATACGGTCTCCTTGTATTTTAATTCTTTGCACCATGCATCTGACGGATGGTTTTTGAGGTCAAGATATTTTTCATGGGTTTGGGAGTGGCATCGATGACGACGGCACTACGCAATCCAATGGTTTGTACCTGTTACGACTTTCTAAAAATGATGCTTTTGAGGTAATTTTGCCCGGTTTTCTCTCAGCTCTCCACAAATGTAGCTTCGGTGGGCTTCCTTTTTTTCAGTCTGGATGCAGACAGTCTGGGATGGCTCAGCACATGCATCCCGCCTGTGGACTTTTCATTGACAACTTATCTCACCGGAAAAATCAATCGTGGCAGGAGATAAGTATGGAAGGTAAGCGAATATTGGTTCATGTGTGCTGTGCGCCCTGTTTTGTGGCGCCATATCAGCATCTAAAAGAAGAAGGCTTTAGTGTGCATGGATTTTGGTTTAATCACAATATCCATCCCTACACGGAATACCGCAAACGGCTGGAAACTGTGCAGGAATTTGCAGCTGCCGAAAATATTCCCCTCATCGTAAAAGATGAATATCTTCTGGAAAAATTTCTGCGCAACGCCACCTTCAGGGAATCTGACCGATGCCGCATGTGCTATTATGATCGGCTCAAATATGCCGCCATCGTCGCCGCCAAGGGTAAATTTGATTACTTCACCACCACCTTGCTCTACAGCAAATTTCAAAATCACGAACTTATCCGCCAGGTGGGAGAAGCCCTGGGGCGTGAGTATAAAATACCCTTTTTGTATCGGGATTTTCGTGAATACTGGAAGGAAGGCATTGCCCTCTCAAAAGAACGAAACATGTATCGGCAGCAGTACTGTGGCTGCATCTACAGCGAACGGGACAGATATCTGGGGAAAAAGTGAAATGTGAAGAGGAAAAGCTGTCATCCTTCGTCGCTTGCCTTTGTGAGAAAGTCTCAGGAAGAGTGACGGTTTATATTCGATCTCCGTATTCTTCGTTAAAAGAACAACGTGCGAGATTCCTCAGAATGACGGAGATTTTTCACGTCTCTCTGAGGAACTCTTACAGCGGCATTTCTCGACGAAGAGCTGTGCGCGACCTGTCGCAGACATGGAGAGTAGCTGACTGGTGAAATGTGAAAAGGGAGGTGCTGTCATTTCGACCGAAACAAAGTGGAACATGGATATGTCCCCCTTTCCAAGGGGGAATAAAAGGGGGTTTTTCAGTGAGGCAAGCCCCGGAAAAAACCGTCTCTCTGAGGAACTCCCTCAACGGCATTTCTCGACGAAGAGGGAAAGCTGTCATCCTTCGTCGCTTGCCTTTGTGAGAAGGTCTCAGGAAGACGGAAACGCCGTCTCTCTGACGTATCTTACAGAGAAATTCTACTCCCCTTGAGCAGAGCTCAACGTTCGCATAAATCTAAAGGAAGAGTGACGGTTTACATTCGATCTCCGTATTCTTCGTTAAAAGAACAACGTGCAAGATTCCTCAGAATGACGGAGATTTTTCACGTCTCTCTGAGGAACTCTTACAGCGGCATTTCTCGACGAAGAGGGAAAGCTGTCGTCCTTCGTCGCTTGCCTTTGTGAGAAGGTCTCAGGAAGACGAAAAACCGTCTCTCTGAGGAACTCCCTCAACGGCATTTCTCGACGAAGAGCTGTGCGCGACCTGTCGCAGACATGGAGAGTAGTTGACTGGTGAAATGTGAAAAGGGAGGTGCTGTCTTTTCGACTAAGCGAAGCGCAGGGAGAAATCCACCCAAAAATGGGCGGACAAGTCTGCGTGTGACCAAACATGCGTCCATGCGCGGGACGCTGAGGCAAGAAGTATAAAATGTGTAGCATACAATAACAGGATGTGTGATATGAAAAACGTACGAACATACAAAAAGATGAAAAAGCAGAGCGAAAAAATCGTGATGTGTACAGCCTACGACTTTCCATCGGGAAAGTTTGTGCAGGCCGCTGGCGTGGACATCATCCTGGTGGGAGACAGCTTGGGCATGGTGGTGCTGGGCTATCCCGATACCCTGAATGTGACCATGGACGATATGGTGCATCACACTCGGGCTACGCGCCGTGGAGCTGATGACACCTTTATCGTGGCCGACCTCCCCTTTGGCAGTTATCACTTGGGGCTGGATGCAACCAAGG
>JAGGWK010000005.1 GCA_021157525.1 Candidatus Cloacimonadota bacterium
CATTTTAAAAGAAGAAATAATAAAAGCTCAACATAATTGTTCATATTCGAATAGATGGACTTGGAAAGCAAAAAAATATAAATTTTATCTTATAATGCACGAGCATTTGTTTGTTTTTAGAAAACCAAAACAAAACGAAGATACAAGTATATTTCCTTGGAGCAAATATCGTGAGAAATAACTTAAAAGATTTGGGTGTAACACTGCTATCCGTGCCTATTGGCACGGCATAGCCCACACATTAAGTCAAGTCCATAATTGTGTGTAAATTCCCTCGCCTCATTGTAACTATTTTTTCACCAACTCTTTAACATTTATTTTTTCATCAGCGTAGTTCACCGCTGTTACATTCACGTTTTATCACTTTTTGGGCTCTATCCAGAGCCTCTGCACCGATTTTCTTGACATTGATCAGGTATAAAAAATAGTTTCGTATGTCGGTTATAAGTTTAAGTGAGCTAGTGGTTGAATCAAAAGATTCCTCGTGGCTTGTTGCGAGGTTTCCATATACTCTCTCTGATTTTCAGGGGAGATGTCCCGCCTGAGGTGGGACAGAGGGGTGAAATAATGAAAATTCGATTCCCAGCTTTTTTGCTGAAACAACGTTGGCGAAATAGCTCTTGGCTTGCCACGGGGATAGTCAACTTTGAGGATTTTCCATATTTGGTTTGGTTTCCCCCCAGTCTTACCGAGGTATATCACGATGGCTCCAGGAGGATACCCTTCTCAAAAGCGATTTTATAGAATTTTTCTCTAAAAACCTCTTTCCACAAAATGGGCATAATATTAATTAGTTCATTGATAAAGATATGAGGAGAATTATGCAAAAATACGTGATAGCTATAGACGGTCCGGCAGCGTCAGGTAAAAGTACCACCGCCAGACAGCTGGCAAAAGCCCTGGAATATGTTTATATCGACACAGGAGCGATGTATCGGGCTTGTGGACTGGATGCATTGAACAAAGGCATCCGGCTGGACGATCTTCCTGCTCTGCAGCAGATGTTGGCACAGATATCCATAAACATCATCTATCGTCCCGAAGGAAACCGGATAATTCTTAATGGTGAGGATGTTTCCCAGCGCATTCGTGAGGCAGACATCACCCGGCTTTCATCGGAGATTGCGATTATCGGTATTGTGCGAACCCGTATGGTAGAGTTGCAGCGGGAGATGGGCAGCCAGGGCGGTGTCATCATGGATGGCCGTGATATCGGCACTGTGGTGTTTCCCCATGCGGATTTTAAATTTTATATGGTTGCTGATGTAAAGGAGCGAGCATTGCGTCGCTGGAAAGAATATCAGGCAAAAGGCGAGAACACCAGTTTGGAGGCAATCCGGCAGGAGCTTATCTGGCGGGATAAAAACGATTCATCCCGAGCCATCTCACCGCTGAAAAAGGCCGATGACGCCTACGAAATCAATACAACAAATATGAGTATCCCTCAGCAGGTTGACTATTTGCTGAAGATCATCGAGGGTGCCAATGCCCATTAAAATCGCTAAAAATTCTGGTTTTTGCTTCGGTGTGAAGCGCGCCATCCAAATGGCTCTGGATTCATCTCAACGGTGTGAAGACATCGTAACTCTTGGTCCGATTATCCACAATCCTCAGGTGGTTGAAAAGCTGAAAGACGAAGGGATCGAAAGTGTTGATTCCATCCAAGATATAAAGGGACGAGCCACCATCATCCGTTCCCACGGGGTAAAACGGGAAGTGCTGGAATCCCTCAAAAAGGAAAAAGTAGAAATCATCAATGCCACCTGTCCCTATGTTTCCAAAACCCAAGACTATGCCCGGCAACTCTCTCAGGAGGGATATCAACTTTTTATCATGGGTGACCGCAGCCATCCCGAAGTGATAGCCTTGGAATCTTATGCGGACAGCAATGCCATCGTCGTTGGTTCACCCGAAGACATCCCTGCAAAAAAATACTCCCGTATCGGATTAATCAGTCAGACAACCCGCAGCATGGAAGAGCTCAGAGCAATTGTTTCCGCATTGCTCTTGCATTGCAATGAATTACGGGTGATGAACACCATCTGCAATGCCACCAGCATCCGTCAACAATCCACATTAGAGCTGGCAAAAGAAAGTGATCTGATGATTGTAGTGGGGGGTAAAAATAGTTCTAACACAAAAATGCTTGCCAATATTTCGCAGAAATTTATTGAGACACTACACATCGAAACAGCTCAAGAGCTCGATGTAGGTATGTTTGAGAAAGTTGACAGAGTAGGAATCACGGCCGGAGCTTCTACCCCGGACTGGATTATATTAGAAGTTTATCAAAAAATTAGTGAGTGCATGGGAAATATCGGAACCTCAATAAACCGAGTAGAAGATATCCCCGGATTCAAGGAGGAAGAATGTTAATTAACGATCAAAATCAAGTCACGGATGTCGAAGAGCCCCACGAGGAAGAAACAACACCTCAGGTAGAACCGACATCTGAAGAGCACGTTGCCGCACCTGTATCTACAGATCAAAATCAAGTCACGGATGTCGAAGAGCCCCACGAGGAAGAAACAACACCTCAGGCAGAACCGACATCTGAAGAACACATTGCCGCACCTGTATCTACAGATCAAAATCAAGTCACGGATGTCGAAGAGCCCCACGGGGAAGAAACAACACCTCAGGTAGAACCGACATCTGAAGAACACGTTGCCGCATCTGTATCTACAGATCAAAATTCCGTCTCTTCTGATGAAGATATGATGAGCCTTCTCAATGAACACTTCAACAAATTTACTTCCGGTAAAATCGTTGAAGGTATGGTGGTAAGCGTAGATGAGCGCTCTGTCCTTGTGGACATCGGCTTCAAATCTGAAAGCGCTATCTCTATTCGTGAATTTTCCAGCACCAACCTTCCGGAAGTAGGCTCTCGTATTAAAGTTTATATTGATTCTGTAGAAGATGGATCAGGCCGATTGAAATTGTCTAAGAAAAAAGCTGACTTCTACTTGAATCTGGAGCAACTTAAAGAGACCTTGGAAAACAATGGTACTGTGAGCGGTATCTTACGCCGGCGCGTGAAGGGCGGTATGATAGTAGAAGTAAATGGATTGGAAGCCTTTTTACCCGGTTCTCAGATTTCTACCAAACCCATACCAAACTTAGACCAATTCATCGGTAAAACCGCTGATTTTAAAATCTTAAAAATAGACGAAGACCGTAGAAATCTCATCGTTTCTCGCAAAAAAGTGCTGATAGAAGCTCAGGAATCGCGCCTGAAAGAGTTGAAAGCTCTCCTGGTGGAAAGTGCTGAGCTGGATGGCGAAGTGCGCAACATCACCGATTACGGTGCCTTTATTGATCTTGGTGGTATCGATGGACTGTTGCACATCACAGATATGTCCTGGGGTCATATAAAACACCCCTCCGACATGCTGAACATCGGCGATAAAGTGCGGGTAAAGGTATTGAACTTTGATGAAGAGCACCAGAAAGTATCTCTGGGTCTCAAACAACTGGTTCCTCACCCATGGGAAAACATCGAAACGAAATATCCCGAAGGCACAAACATCTCTGGTAAAGTGGTAAACATCACCAATTATGGCGCTTTTGTTGAGCTGGAACCCGGGGTAGAAGGTCTGGTCCATGTTTCTGAAATGAGCTGGACAAAGAAGGTCAAGCATCCCAAACAGCTTGTAAAGATTGGAGATACCGTAAAGGCTATTGTGCTCTCTACCAACAAGGAAGAGCGGAGAATATCTCTGGGTATGAAGCAAATGGATGCCAATCCATGGCTTACCATTGATGAGCGGTATCCTCTGGGAGTCACTATATCCGGTAAAGTTAAAAGCATCACACCCTTTGGCGTGTTTGTTGAGATAGAAGAAGACATCGAAGGTCTGGTTCATATTTCAGATATCTCCTGGACAAAGCGTATCTATCATCCCAAAGAGGTCTTTAAAAAGGGCCAGGAAGTAAAGGTTAAAGTGCTTTCTATAGACAAGACACTGCATCGCATTGCTCTGGGTGTGAAACAACTTACTACCGACCCGTGGAATGGCTTGGATGAACGGCTGCCCATCAATACCGAAATTGATGCAAGGGTAGTAAAAATCATCAACAAGGGACTTCTGGTAGATGTTACTCTGGATGGCAATGTTGTGGAAGGCTTTGTGCCACTTTCTCACCTCAGCATTCCTGGGCTGAAAAAGGCCGAAAACACTTTCGTCGTAGGGGAGACACTGCCTCTGAAAGTGATCGAGCTGGATTTGGAAAATCGTCGTCTGATCCTTAGCGTGAAAGCCTATTACTTCGGAAAATCTGAAGCAGAAGTTCGGGCTTTTATCGACAGACATAAAAAAGCAGAAACTCCCAAGGTGAAAAAACCGGTTAAAAAATCAGTTGAAAAACCTGTGGAAGAACCTGCAGAGAAACCCATTGAAGAACCGGTAGTAGAGACAGCTGAAGAATCAGCAGAAAAGCCACTTGAGATACCGGTTGAAGAACCTGTGAAAGAGCCTGTGAAAGAGCCTGCTGAAGAACCAGTTGAAGAGCCGGTTGCGGAATCTGTAGAAGAAGCAACAGAAGAACCGGCAGAAGAAACAAAAGAAGAACCAGCAGAAGAACCTGCTGAATAAATAGTACATTCAAGGCGGCTTTCAAGGGCCGCCTTTTTTTATGCCTAATACAATATATCTCATCGGTTTTATGGGGGCTGGAAAATCCACCCTCGGCACAGAATTGGCCCATAACCTCTCTCGTCCCTTCATCGACCTGGATATCCTCTTTTCCCGCCGTTATCAACTCTCCATCCCGCGCTATTTTCAGCGTTTTGGCGAAGCTGCTTTTCGGGATGTAGAATCTTCTCTGCTGGCAGAGCACCATGGGTTGGATGCTGTTATAGCAACCGGCGGCGGCGTGATAGTTTTTCCACAAAACCGTACTCTTCTGCAAGATCACTGTGCATCCACCATCTGGCTGCATCCTGCCTGGAAAATCCTGTGGCGCCGGATACAAAGCAGTGATCGCCCGCTGGTAACCGAGCACACTGAAGCACAGTTGCAGCAGATTTGGCAGGATCGGCTCTCACTGTATGCATCCTGTGCTGATCTCGTGATAACTTCTGAGGATAGTGCAGTACAGCTGCGTGAAGTCCTGGGATTTTGCCGCTGATATATTTTTCACCCACCAAAAAAGGCCCACATCTTGCGATGGGGCCTTTAATCTATTGAGTCTGGTTACTTCATGATGATCATTTTCTTCACGCTGGTGAAGTCGGTTGGATCATCATCATGAACCCCTTCGGAATGGAAGCGGCTGAAGTACACACCTGAGCCTACGTTGCGATTGTTGTCATCGGTACCATTCCACTCGATGGTGTGATAACCCGATTTCATAGGTTTGCGAACCAGGGTTTTCACCTTCTGACCCCGCACGTTGAAGATATCCAGAGAGACATTGCTGTCTTCATGCAGAGAGAACATCAGCGTTGTGGTGGGATTGAAGGGATTTGGATAGTTTCCGCTGAAGGTGGTAACGGCAGGCAGAGGAGTGCCGGCATTGGTAAGGGACTGAAGGGAGAAGTTTACCACGGTGGTTTCATCTATGGTAACCACTACATTCTCTTCGGTCTGAGGCTCGTACCCATCCAGGGATGCGGTGATGCTGTAGGTTCCGGCAACCACCGAAATGTTAAAGGCACCGCTGGCATCGGGATTGATAACCTGAGTACCCACAGTAATAGCGACATCTTCCACGTTTCCAGTGCCGCCAACCAACGATACAATACCGCCGATGAAGCCAACTTCCACGCCGCCACTGCCGCCGGAAAGAATGATATCATCAACATACCAGTGATTTATATTAAAGGAATTGCCGTCAAAAGTCCATGCTACCTGGAAAGTAGGAGAACCAACGTCCGGCGTAGAGATTGTCTCGTTCACCACTTCGGGGCCTACGTTGGCACTGGGGTTCAGAGACCATACGGTATTCCAGTTTTGACCATCACTGGTAGTTTCTACGCGGATTTCATAGTCACCGTTGTAGTCATTTACCATGTGGCTGAACTGCAATTCCAGAGAAGTTGAACCGGTTGTATTGAGCACCGGAGATACCAGACGCTGGATGCCGGTAGTAGAAGGTGACCAGTTGAAATGAGCTTCGGGAGCTTCGCCGCCAGCATTATTGGAGGAACCACCTTCCCAGTTAGTGCCACCTGTGGTTGTCCAGTCGGTTGGTGGGAAGTTATCGAAGTGTTCATCGATAAGATAGCCACCAATCTGGGTGCTGAAAGAGCCATTGGCGATGATGCCCATGTCGGCTGTAAGTGCCAGCATGAAGCTTGCCATGTAGGCCTGAGGAGTGGCAGCATCAGCAGTTACGCTGTAAGATTGTTGAGCAGTTGCGCCCACCGCCACATCACCAAAGTTCTGGCTGGCTGTGGTGTTTATGGTAATGTAGGGATCGGTGGATGACAGGAGACCCATGACCTGATAGGCGTCTGCGCTACCGGTATTATTTATGGTCAAAAGCAGTTCCACGGTTTCACCGGCATCAAACTGGTAGTCGCCGTTACCTACCGCAGTATCATCGATAGAGAAGGTATCAAATGCCAATGCGGCTGAATGGCCGGGGATGGAGAAGGAACTTGTCCAGGTCGCCTGTCCAACGGCAGAGATATCGAAGGAAACCGTATGTCCGTCGGGGATGTTTTCAGCCACTTCCAGTGCGAAGCCATCGATGACTGTTTGAGTACCGTTTTGCGGGATAGTACCGAAGTTTTCGGTAGCATCGGTGATGGTAACATAACTATCGGATGTAGAGATGGTAACTTCTACGTTTGTGGCGTCTTCTATACCCACATTTGCCAGGGTGAGACCCAGGCTGATGGTTTCGCCATAATCCATCAAGCCGTTGCCATTGCCAGCAGCGTCATCAATGGTGTATTCGGCAAAGCTTACATAGGGACCGGTGGGGGGGATAATGGGTTGTGCATCATTGTAAAGGGTAGCGCCATTGAAGGCGGTAACAACCATAGTACAGGATGTGGAACTGAAGTTCTGGGCAATGGTAACCGAGCCGGAAGCATCGGTAACACCGCTATACACTTCATCTTCGTTAGAGAGGGTAACGATGGCGCCTTCCACGGGCACACCATCCAGATTTACGGTAGTGGTGTAGTCGGTTGCCATCAAGATAGTATTATTTGAGAGGGTGATAGTTTTGGGTGTATCGGTGCGAACCTGAACCGATGGATCACCAAAGACATGCCAGGTTTCCAGCATTGAAGGGCCACCGCTGGGATCTTCCAGGCACATCAGGATAGAGCCGTTGAAGCAGATAGAACCGAAGGTGCTTTTCTGTACGTCGGTTGAAATTCCGTTTTGTCCCGGATGTGCAGAGTAATCATATCCGCCAATCAGCATGTCGTTCATATAGTCCTGGGCCATCATCGGTGGGTTCCAGGACTGGTTGATGGTAGAAGCGTACATGGCCAATGCACCGCCGTCGGCTTTTTTCAGCCATGCTTCTGCGAAGCAATCGCTGCTGTTGTTGAATTCACCATTTACACAGGCAACCGAGAAGATAAAGGGCAGCTTTGTTCCGTTGCTCAACTGGTTTACGTTGCTGTTGTTAAATCCGGTAGTTACCCAGGATGTGGATGAGCCATGGCCGCAATAGTTGATCACACTCACACCGTCGTTAACGGCGGTAGCAACCTGAGATACGCTGGCGGAATAGCTGTATGCTTCGGCAACTTCGCTATAGGTAAAGGGTAGCAGGCGTTCTTCTTTGATAATGTCAATATGTTCGAAGTCATCTTCGCCGTCATCCCCGGGGCCTCCCTCAGAGCCGATGCCCAATCCCCGATGATACCAGTCTTCGGTTACATCAGGAGTTTTTTCATAGCTCAGCACTTTGTTTACCTGAGCTGTTACGTGGTCTGCGCTGTTAGCAGAAAAGCGACCGATGATGATGTCGGGGAAGATGTCTGTCCCTACCACGCGGCCCATATTTGGGTCAACCGGTGCACCGCCGGATGTAGGACCTTTTATATCTGCCCAGTCTCCTACCAACAGTACATACAGGATGTCATTATGCAGGTCGTACCAGTTTTGGATGTTTGATTGTACATTTGTGCCGGTAGCCACTTCTTCGGTATAAACGATGTGGCCTTTTTCCTGTTTCCATTCGATGTAAGGCTGGATGGCATTAACGTCGCGGCTGGTGTAGAGCACCAAAATCGAGCCAAGCTCATCGATCTCATGATCAAAGCGGCTGTTTGGTGGTTGATAATTGATAAAAGCTGAACGATAGAGAGAATCCATCACCCGGGCCAATCGGGCACCAGATTGTGCAACGGGGTTTATGGCGGGAGTGTTGTTTTCTATCAGGCGAACCTGCATGCTGCTGTACACCCGCAATACATTGCGTGCTGCATTGTATTGGAAGGGGTTGGCATATACGGTGGTTCCCCGTATGTCGCGAATCACAAAGGGAGTGGCTGCGGTAGCCGGTTCAGCAGGATAAAATGCATCCACCAATGATTCTTCAGCGATGCTATAGGGAATGGTTGCAGGGTCTTGGTTACGATAGATAGTTCCACGGGATGGCAGCAGAGGCTCGGTAAGCTGGATGTCTGTATAGTCACCAGCATCCACCACGACATCCACGTTGCGGTTGTGCAATAATTGAATAGAAGCACTGAGGTAGGGAATTGAGGCAAAACCTTTCTCAATAGTCCGTACACCGCCATCAAACTCGATTGTCGAGTAAGCCGTCCCATTTTCTATTACCCGTCCGATCTGATAACTTTCGATAGAAAAATCTACCTGATACTGATCTCCTGCCGGTTGGCTATACGTTACGGTATAAGCATCGGCAAAAACCAGTAAGCTCATTACCAGAAAGATAAATATGCTAAAGGATCTTTTCATCTTTTCTCCTTATTTCATTAACATCATTTTGTTGATTTTGTTGAAGCTTCCGGCATTCATCTTGTAGAAGTACACGCCCGAAGAAACGGCTTTGCCGCTCTTGTCCGTGCCATCCCAGGATGCAGTATGATATCCTGCCTGCTGGTGCTTATTTACCAGAGTTGTTACTTTTTGTCCGCGGATATTAAACACCTCAATGCGCACCAATGCATCCTGGCTGAGGCCGTAACTGATGGATGTTGATGGATTGAAGGGATTTGGATAATTGCCGTGGAGCACCGTTTCGGTGGGGATGAGAGGAGCGCCGGCGCCGGTGTCATCCACTGTAAGGATTACGGGGATAATTACGTCGTCGCCGCCGTTACTGCTGATAATCACGTTGCAGGAGTAGATACCTTCCTGCAAGTCGGCGGTATCGAAGTTCAGGGTGATGGTCTCTTGCTGAGAAGGAGTTACAGTGCCGGAGGTGGGAGTTACATTCATCCATGTAATGGTAGTTCCCAGATTTACCAGGAAGATCGAATCATCCAGCTGATGAGGTTCTCCTCCCCAGATGTCGCCTTCCATATGGTAGTTCAGGGTCATGTCCCCAACAAAACCAGCGTCGATGGTTACTTCCAACTGAGCCTGAGCAGTTTCGTTACCATGGATATTTCCATAGCCACCGTTGTCATCAATCCACTCCACAGTCACACCGTTGCCGGTAGCGTTATTGGTTACCAATGGTGCGGTGCCACCGATGAGGTCTGTGGAAGAGATAGCAGACACGCCAGCGGGCAAGTCGAGGGTTACCAGGGTGAGCCATTCGCTATCGGTAGAGCCGTTGAAGGCGGAAAGCGTCCAGGTGGTTGTCTGCCCGGGAAGGAAGTCGTCTGCCGAGAGTTCCACGTACGAGCCAGCGATGCTTTTATCCATTTTAGCAGGGACTTCCTGCACCATTATAGTGTAGGTAAGATCAGAGCCACCGACATTGGATATCTCGAAGGATTCCGATGCGGTAGTGTTGGTATTCATATTGATAGATATTTCGGAAGTATTTACCGATATCTGAGCCGGAGCTGCATTGCCGATGGTGGGGAAGATAATGTAATCGACCCACGCGCAGTCGGAGCCGTTGCTCACGGATGTATCTTTGGTGTAGCTCCATTTGAAGGTGTGGGTTCCGGCAGTAACAGGATAGGTTTCTTCGCTCCAATCCACCGTACCGCTCCAGGTATCCTTCTCCTGTCCATCAATATAGAATTTCAAAAAGTCCCAGCTACTTTCGGAGGAAACTTTTTTCATGAAGGAGATTTCGCCATCGACGAGGACATCCAGTTCAATTTCCAGAGAGGTAGACTGGTTGTCGCTGATATCGCCGGATTGAGCGCAGTAGGCGCCTTCATAAGCGCCGTCGGGGCTTACAAGCCAGTCGGCATTGCCGCTAAAGGTCCAGGGATAGGATGAGAAGTCGCCGGTTTCAAAGTCTTCCAGGCAGAGGCCGATGCTGAAACTGAAGAGCTCCTGGGTGGTGTAGTCGTTATCTGCCAAGATAGCCAGAGTGAAGTTTGCCAGGTCGCCGATTTGCGCTGTTGCAGCCACCGAAACATTGAGAGTAATAGCCTCACTTTGGTCTGCCGCCAGAGCGGCGATGGTTGCCGAGGCTGTGTTGATGGTAATATCGGCATTGGTGCAGCTCAGGGATGCAATGACGTTGGTTGCCAGAGCGCCGCCAAAGTTTTTCAGGTTTATCACCATGTCCGCTGTATCGCCGGGATCCAGTCGGTTGTTGTCGCCATCGACTATGGTAATGGCATTCACGCTGATTTCCGGAGCGTAGGCCGAAAGTGGGATCACACCGTTCCAGGTGCCCTGGTCGCCGGTAAAGGTAACATCCAGCATGAAAGAATGGTTGTTGGGAACATCGTTGGCAACGCTGAACTGGAAGGCGTCTGCCAGGGAGATTGTCTGTCCGGCGGTGATGGTTCCGATGGTTTCGTTGTCATCGATGAGGGTGATGTAGGTATCGGATGTGGTGATGGTTGCCGTAACGTTATCTGCACTTTGTGTGCCTACGTTTGTGGCGTCTATCGAGAGGTCGGCAGTTTCGCCAAATTCAATCACGTCGTTGCCACCGGCCATTACGCTGAAGTTATCTACTACCACGTAGGGACCGTTGTTGGGGATCACTTCAACCGTTTGGATGACGGGTTGTTTATTTTGTGCAGTAATCACCAGGGTGGCATTTC
>JAGGWK010000042.1 GCA_021157525.1 Candidatus Cloacimonadota bacterium
CATTAAATGCTCGGAACGCAAATCACCAAAAGGTGGCTCAAGTTTTTCGATTGATATTAAGTTTTGATTAAACAAATCATAAATATTAGAAAGATGATTACAATTTGCGATGTAATCATTTAGTTGTGTTTTGCCAAATTGTGAATTAATAAATTTTATTTTGTATTTCATCGAATTTGTTTTTTTAATGCTTTCAGAATTAATCTTTGCAAGTATAAACTCATTCATTTCTGCCATTTTTAATCTCCGTATTTTGTTAAAATATTTGCCACTAATGTCTGTATCCCCGCAAATCAAGACAAGAAGTTGCGTGGATATCCTCTTTAGATTTTGGCATAGAACGTCTATCCGCTGATAGAAAGGATTCCCACCAGTACAGAGGGTGCTCCAAAAGAGCTGGTATTACATTTGAAATCATCTCCCACTGCTTCGGTGTTATTCAGCATTTTTGCAAAAATGCCGCTCACACCAACTTCTCGCGACTCTCCAGCTGATAATAGTTCATCGCTGTGGCTTTCGACACGTTGCCTGTGGGGATTTCGGTAATCTTCAATGACGTCCGATATCCGTAAATTTCATACTCCAGGGCATCACCGACCTGCACCGTAGCGCTGGCCTTGGCTGCATGGCCGTTTAATTGCACCAGCCCTTTATCACACGCCTTTTTGGCGATACTGCGAGTCTTTACCAGACAGAGTTTATTCATCAATAAATCTACACGCATCAGGTCTCCTTCAATATCTTTTTATAGCGGTTTTGAGCTGTGACAGATAGCCGGCATTTATCAGCCCGCCATAACTGAAAAGGGCAAATCCACTCATGCCGCGCCGTTTCACCAGCGCCATTTTGTCTTGAATCTGCCGCGCACGATAGCTACTATCGTCATCCCAGCCCCGCAGTCCAACCACTATTTTTTTATTTTTTTTCAGGGATGCCAACTCTTTCAGCTCCGTCTCGATTTTCCCGGTATCCTGGGTATAAGCCATCAGATACACACGATCAACCACACCATTCTTCAGCCACTCAGCCCAGTTTTGCGAGTATTTCTGGCGTCCCTTTTCTCTATCTTCTATCACCGCTGCGGTAAGTGCCATTTTCTTATGGTGGGATGCCAGATCCTGTTTCAAGCTCAGTATAAAATTCGTGATGGTACCTTCTCGCCACTGCATCCAGCTTTCTGCATCCTGTTCTGGGGTGGATGCCGCAAACTCCTGCCTGGCAAGGGGATTGAATCCATAGGCCATATCGGGGTAGCGGATGTAATCCAGATGAATCCCATCCACCGGATAATTCATGGCGATGTCCATAATCACATTGTGTACATAGTTTCGCACAGCCGCTATTCCCGGATCGAAGAAAGCACCTTCGTGATCTGACTGCTCCATGGGCTTACCCTGAAAATCTGCAGAAATCCATTGGGAATGGAGGAAAAATGGATGCGTCGGCGCCAGTTTATCGGTTTCGTGAGGCGAGATAATAAACACCGTAACCCACGCTTGTACCCTGATGTTGCGCTTTTTTGCTTTTGCCAGCAGATACTCCAGAGGATCAAAAGTGGCATCCTTCAAAAGGTGTGAGCGTGGTTCCGGATTGGGATAGCGGGAATTGTGTTTATTGGGAACATAGAGGGCATCACCGCGGTAACGCACCTGAGCCAGAATCTCATTAATCCCTGCAGAGGCGCAGTTTTCCACCATGGTATCGATTGCCTGTGGTGTTGTGATATCCCACCCCGGCGCCCACACTGCTTTCACCCGGCCCTGCAACGCCACTATTCCCAGCAGCAAAAGCAGTAAAATGCTAGTTTTTTTCATCTATCTCTCTGATGTCGCACAGAGCCTTGCCATCGGAGAAATTTACTTCCAGCGGCATGGATGCATCCAGTTGGGTTACCGAGTGAATCACGGTTTTCAGTTGCCTGGCAATGGCGTAGCCCCGCTGCATGGCAGCCAATGGCGAAAGGTCGTTGAGCTCCGCCTGCAATCGGTTCAGTCTGTTTTGGGTGCGCTCCAGACTCCGCTGAGTTGCGTGCTCCATCCGCAACGTCACCTCATCCAGCCGTTGCTGGTAGCTCCGCAGTTTTTGCCGGGGATGCAGTCCGGTAAGAGTAGTGTAAAGGCGTTGCAGATAGAGCTCCTTCTGGTGAAGATGTCCCGCAAGATACGATTTCATGGTGTGTTGGGATGCTGCCAATTGCGCCAGAATATCATCGCGATTTGGCACAGCCAGTTCGGCGGCGGCGGAAGGAGTAGGAGCCCGCAAATCCGCTACAAAGTCACTGATGGTAAAATCAATCTCGTGCCCCACAGCGGAAATTATGGGGATATTTGACGCAAAAATGGTGCGGGCCAAAGTCTCGTCATTAAAGCAAAAAAGGTCTTCCTGGGAACCGCCGCCTCGGCCGATTATCAGTACATCCACGGGAAATTGTTTATTAAAAAACTCGATGCCCCGGATCACCTGGTTTGCTGCATCCGGCCCCTGCACAGTGGCTGAGTAGAGAAAAATGCGGCAGGGATAGCGGCGGCTGATCACATTGCGGATATCTTGAATCGCAGCGCCGGTGGCAGAAGTTACCACACCCACCCGGCGAGGAAATGACGGCAACGGCTTTTTGTGCGTCGCAGCAAACAGACCCTCTGCATCCAGCCTGGCCTTGAGTGCCTCAAACCGTTGCTGAAGCTCTCCCACGCCGCTGGAATACATGCGGGTTACGGTGAGCTGATAGGAGCCGCTGCGCTCGTACACCGAAAGCTTGCCGGCACACACCACGCTGTCACCTTCCCGGGGTTTAAAGGGAAGCATCACATTGTAGCTTTTGAAAAACACACAGCGCAATGAAGCCCCTGCATCCTTGAGTGAAAAATAAATATGCCCCGACCGATGCCGGGTAAAATTGGCAATTTCACCCTCCACCAACACTCCCGGTACCGAGGTCTCGATGATGTGCTTGAGATGCTGCGTCACCTCGGTTACAGAAAAAACGTTGTCCCTATCGTATCCGGCCATGGGACCTCACGCCAAAAAATCCAGCTACTTTGCTCATGCATCACTCCTTTGGTGCAGAACAAACCGGCAGACCATGGATTTTGTCAAGGTTGGGATGCATCCTGCAATGAAAATCTGCTTGACGTGGTACATCCACATTACAATCTTAGTGGCGATTTATCCAAGGAGGAAAAATGAAACATATGATATTGGTTTTTGTGCTCATCACAACTGCCATCGTCGGTGCACAGATTCCTGACCTGTCATTGTGGAACAACATCCGCACCAGCGCCGTAACTGCCGACAACCAGCGGCACCTCCGTTGCGAGATGCTGGACACCATGCTGTGGGATTCTTCCATTTCCTACACAACTCCTACTGGATGGGAAACCCGAAGCCTGCAATCCCTCAGTGGCATTACCTACGAAGCGATAATTCCCGCCCAGACCGACACCCAATATTGCCGCTTTCGCAGCGGAACCGATACCCTGGTAGTGATGATGCCGGCATTTGTGGAAACCAACACTTTCCCACCGGCACAAGCAGATTTGAGTTTTGTAAATGCCGACTCCACCGGCGAAACCTGGACGGCGGGAAACGATGATCTGGATATCAGTGAAACCTTCTTCGGCTACTCTGACACCCGCTTTTATGCCGGGCTCAAAACCGTCTCGGGAAATTGCCCCACCAATAGCGGCGGCCTTTTTCCTGCGGAGTATTATTTTTATGTAGCTGGCATTATAAATCCCGAAAACGTGCTGCAAGACTCGGTAGTTTACGGCATGATTTACGGAAACGTCCCCATCGTGCTCACTTCCGGGCTCTACAAATTCAGCGGCACCGAGATCAATTTTGATGCCTTCGAGCGCATCGGCGATATCGAAGCCCAGCAGGTGGGGGACATGCTCATCCTTGCCTGCGATATCGATGACCTCACCAATGACGAAAACTTTGGCACCTGGCCTAATGTTTCAAAAACCCTCGGGTATGACTGGGTAACCGCTTCCTTTGCTCTGCCCAGCGAATTTACCCTGCGAGATTACGGGATGCCATCGGGCATGGTGATCGATCAATTTGAAATCCCCGCCATCCCAAACACACTGCCCCAAATCTCCGGCGAAGTTTCCCAGGGTGATATCGTTGTGGTATCCTGCTCCTATCTGGATGCAGAAGGCCATTTCCCTCTCACCGCAGAAGTGGTGGTGAATGGAACCGACACCTATCCCCTGCTTCCCTTGAGCTATGATTTTTCCCAAAGTGTAACTTTTGAAACTCAGTTACCCAACGAAACAGGCACCTATTTCCATTTTGTGTTCAGTGATAACAACATCGATTTCGTCACCGATGACGTTAACTTTGTCTCTGCGGAAATCGCTCCAACCGTGCCTCCGGCAACCATCAGCAATTACCCCAATCCCTTCAATCCATCCACCGAGATTATATTCAGCCTCAACGCTGATGACGCAGAAGACGCAAAGATAGAAATCTTTAATACCAAGGGACAGATGGTAAAAGAATTAGATGCTGATTTGTCGTCCCGACCAGGCGAAGCGCGTGGACTTGTGCGGCTCCATTCCGGTGAGAAACGGAGAGTAGATATCTCTTTCACCATCCCCTGGGACGGCACAGACACCTCCGGCAACGCTCTTCCTTCAGGCATCTACTTCAGTCGCCTTACCA
>JAGGWK010000020.1 GCA_021157525.1 Candidatus Cloacimonadota bacterium
GCCAAAAAATAAAGACTCTGCTGGAATGCACCACCGTGCAGGGAACCTTTGATTGCCAGTGGGATGGAAAAGATGAATCGGGAAAATCTGTTTCCAGTGGGCAATACATCGTCAAGCTCCAGCAGAAAGGGAAAGAGACGGCGAAGAAAATTATGCTGTTGAAGTAGTGACGCCCGGCCTCCTGGCAGGTTTTTCTCAACCTGCCAGGTGTTGCCGGAGAATATTGGGGCTGACTCACAACACCAAAGCTGAAACCCCTACCGGCAGCTGTCGGATCGAGGTGACAGAGACTTGGAGATAGTGGCTTTTTCTCATCCCTGCGCAGACTTGTGCGGCTCCGTTCTGTCAAAGAATGGAGAGTAGAGCGCTGGCACGAAATAAAGAAAAAGTTTGGATAAAGCCGTCTCCCTGACGTTTCTCACGAAGGAATTCTGTAAAGGAAGGGCGACAAGAACTATGTTTCCTTTTGTTAAAGTGTTTAGGAGTTTAGTGGTTAATGTGGTTTAGGGGCTCAAGTATTGAGGCTGTACCTATTTCGCTTTTACTAACCGTTTTTCAGCAATACTCCCACCGTTTGCATCTGAAATCCTCGTGCCTGCAATTGTGGAAAGATGGTGCTCAACGCTTCTATCGTTATGCTGCGCTCACCGCTTCAAACCCTCTACCCCACCTGAATATG
Source organism: Candidatus Cloacimonadota bacterium (assembly GCA_021157525.1). GTDB lineage: Bacteria > Cloacimonadota > Cloacimonadia > Cloacimonadales > TCS61 > JAGGWK01. Next base: position 680 of record JAGGWK010000020.1, read on the forward strand.
ATCATTGTTCATGACGATGCAGTGCGGGAATTTGCCTACAAAAAGCCAGCCCTGAAGAGCTGGCCACGCAGCACAACTGGCTGCAAATTTCTATGAAAAAACACTTTAGCAGATTATCAGTTCACGATAATATTCCCGTTTTTTATCACCATTTCTATGCATCCAGAGCCAAAATGGTAAGGGATAAACTGATAGCCCGGCGCATCCAGCACCAGGATGTCGGCCTGTTTTCCCACTTCCAGACTGCCCACTTTATCACCACGTTCCAGGGCGTAGGCAGCATTGATGGTTGATGCACAAATTGCTTCGGCTGGCGTCATGCGCATTTGCAAGCACGCAAGGGTAATGACCATAGACATGGAGTCGCAATTACAGCTTCCGGGATTGTAGTCGGTTGCCAAAGCCACTGGCAATCCTGCACTGATCATGTCCCGGGCTCTGGCGTAGCGTGGCATTCCCAAACTGAAAATGGTACCAGGCAGCAAAGTGGCGATGGTGCCTGCATCCCGCATGGCAACAATGCCTGCATCGGAACAAGCCCCCAGATGGTCGGCACTTACAGCACCCAATTCCCCGGCCAGCTCTGCCCCGCCGATGGGCTCAATCTCGTCGGCATGAAAACGTAATTTAAAACCCAGATTTTTGGCGTGAGCCATCAGGTCGCGACTTTGGTTGATGGTATAAACGTGGGCTTCGGTAAAGATGTCGCAGTATTCCGCCAGATTTTCCGCCAGCACGGCGGGCATCATTTCTTCTTTGAGGATGCGGATATATTCGTCCCGATTGTCTTTGTATTCAATGGGAAATTCGTGGGCACCGAGGAAGGTGGAAACGATGTCCACAGGCAAATCTTCCTGCAATCGCCTGTTCACCCGCAGCATTTTCAGTTCGCTCCGGGTAGAGAGTCCGTAGCCGCTTTTTGATTCCATGGTAGTGGTTCCGCAAGCCATCATCCGCTGCACATGCTTTTTGGCTCGCAGATACAGGTCATCTTCGGATGCGTCCCGTACTGACTGAATACTGCTGCGAATCCCGCCCCCAGCCAGAGAAATTTCCACATAGGTTTTTCCCTGGATGCGCATTTCAAATTCCTTTTCTCTGGTGTGCATAAACACCACGTGAGTATGGGGATCCACAAAACCGGGCATCACCACTTTGCCGGATGCATCAATCATTTGGGTCGCAGTGTATTTTTTGCCGATGGCTTCCGCAGAATCTATCGCTACAATTTTCCCTTTTTCTATAGCCAGTGCGCCATCAGTTACGATGCCCAGCTGGTTCATTTCATCGCCTCTTCGGGCTCTGGCAGGGCCGGCCAAAGTGAGCAGCTGGCCGATGGATGTAATAATCATGTCAACGTGCATGTGTGCCTCCAAAATGTATCTTGTTCAGGATGCAATAATCCCACGGCCGCGGAGAACACAAGGGAAAAAACCGCATCCATCCTGTAGTGCTAATAAATTTCTATCTTCAGCAACCGCCCATCCAGCTGGCCATTGACCAGAGGCATTTTCATCGATGGTTTGAGGCCGATAGCAGGGATGAGTTCCCTGTTTCCGCAATAAATCCAGGCCGTGGAACCGTGGCATTTTTGCTTGAGGAAATCTCCCAATTCACCATACAGCTCCACCAGTTTTTCCGGCGTTCCCAACCGAATGCCATAGGGTGGATTGCAGATGATCATGCCATTTTCCAGGCCGGGATGGCGACGGAAATCTTGTATATTCAGTTCTATCTTGTTGCCAAAGGGTACTTTTGCGCAATTTTCACGGGCTGCTGCTATGGCGGAATCACTGATATCTGAACCCATGATAAGGTTTTCTGGTAAAGACCGTGCCAGACGTTTGCCATCGGTAACCATGGCATCCCACACTGTTTTATCAAAATCCGGCAGATGGAAAAAACCAAAATTTGTGCGATTGTATGCCGATGGGATGCGGCAATAATGCAACGCTGCTTCGGCCAGAAAGGTGCCACTACCGCACATGGGATCCAGCAAAGGTACTGCGCCGTTCCATCCCGTTACCCGCAAAATGGCGGCAGCCAAGGTTTCCTGCATGGGGGCGGCCACACTTTTCACCCGATAGCCACGACGGTGCAGAGAGCCGCCAGAAGTATCCAGACTTATCCGTGCCTGATTGTTTTCCACATGAAGGTTTAGCCAGATGTCGGGATTTTCCCGATCTACCGAGGGACGGGTTCCATCCAGATCCCGGAAAAAGTCGACGACAGCATCTTTGAGCACCTGAGCAGCATATTGGGAGTGTTTAATGTGGCTGTTGTTTACGTGGGCAAAAACGGCGAAGCTCTGATCAGCGTTCATAATCTCGTTCCAGGGCATATCCCGTGCGGTTTTGTAGAGGTATTTGGTGCTGTGGCAGCTGAAGTTTTTTAAGGGTGCCAGGATGCGGGTAAGCAATCTCGCCCGGTAATTGATGCGGTACACCTTTTCCAGAGTGGTTTGAAACCACAAACCCCGATAGACAGGTTTAATATCTTTTACGCCAAATTCTCGCAGTTCCTGAGCTCCCAGTTCTTCCATATTTCCGGCAACCTGGGCAAAAAATCTACCGTATTGCTGATATTCATACATCATACTTATCTCCTTGTATTGAGCAACTTTTGGCATCAATGGATTTCCGGCAATGTTTTTTGCCAGGCATTTCTTTTCACTAATTTCAATTATGCAAAGCGGCGCCCTCAAAATAATTGAGGGCGCCGCCGATATCTTTTACGATTATTTACAGTACTGAGAAGGGATTTTCATCGTCATTATTTCTTTTTTCTTTGCGATAATGACGCCAGTCATCCCGTTCATGCCGGGCAGATGCCGGAAGATCACTTGGTTCCAGAGAAATGCGTCGGCTATTGATGTCTATGCGACTTACACGCACTTTGATCTCTTCACCCACGTTATCAGGGGTGAGTTCCAGATTCCCCTGACGCATTTTAGCCTGAGGAAGAAGACCGGTTACGCCATCTTGCACACGAATAAATGCGCCGAAGTTAACCACATTTTCAATCACGCCGTTGATTACTTCGCCTTCGGTAATGATGCTACCGATATTATCCCAGGGATCAGCTTCCAGGGCTTTGAGGGAGAGGGAGATTTTCTTTTTCTCAACATCGATGCGGAGAATCTGAGCTTCTACCATGTCGCCTTCAGTCAGCATTTCAGAGGGATGTCCAACCCGGCGGTTACGGGCCATTTCCGAGATAGGAATCAGGCCTTCAACAGCTGGTTTTATTTCTACAAAGGAGCCAAAGGGAAGGTTGCGCAGCACGCGGCAGGTAACCAGATCACCTTCTTTGATGTCTCGCACGGCGGCAGAGAAGGGATCTTCCTGCAGAGCACGGAGACTGAGGGAGATTTTTTCTCCTTTGATTTTGATCACTTTAACTTCTATAGTTTGACCGATGTGAAGCATATCGGAAGGAGATTCTATCCGAGCCCATGAAAATTCGGAGATGTGCAGCAAACCTTCGATGCCACCAAGATCGATGAAAGCACCGAAATTGGTTAAGCGGGTTACACGGCCTTCGCATACAGCGCCCACTTCCAGTTTACTCAGGGTTTCAATTTTCAATTTTTCACGTTCGGCTTCCAGCAATACCCGACGAGAAACCACAATGTTACGACCATTTTCCTTGTAGTCGATCACTATAAAGTCGTAGGATTCTCCAATATACTGTTGGATGTCGGAAACAATTTTATTGTCCATCTGAGACATGGGGCAAAAGGCGCGAACGCCAGAAATATTGATGAGATAGCCACCCTTGGTCATGGCAATTACCTTACCACTGACAGGGATTTTCTCTTCCATGGCATCCTGTAAAACCCGACGGTTAACAGACACAAGGCTTTTGGCTATGAGGGTTTCTGTTTCGTCGGTTTTTACGATGTAGCCAGCTAAGGAATCGCCAACTTTCAAGTTCAATTCACCATTTTTTCCCACATACTCTGTTTTTTCTGCATAGGCATCGCGTTTGCCACCTAAGGAGACGAAAATATATGAATCGGTAATATTGATTATTTCACCTTCAACCTTATCACCAACCTGAGGTTCCTTAATGTTTATTAAGCTATCCTCGAGCATTTGCTCAAAGTTGTTTTCTTCATCTGCAGCTGGTGCAGGGGTTTCTTCAGTCTCGGTTTCTTCTGTTTGAACGACAGTTGTTTCTGCTACCGGAGCAGAAGTTGTTCCTTCTTCTTGATTGGAAGTTTGAACCTTTTCTTCCGGGGTTATGTTTGTTTCTTCGTGCATCATTGTACTCCACCTATAAATTTTTTCATTTTCAGTGCCAAAACACAATTAGAGCTCCTGTTGTCCAGCATTATTTTGGTAGCAGGGCAATCCTGTCGATTTTCACGGAAGTTCCTATGGCACAATTTGGTATCCTCGTAAAAAGGGAATCTAACGCCTATGTTTTCAGCTTCTTCTTCTGTGCTGCAGGAAAGAGTACGTTGTTTAAAATCAATCGGTAACCGGGAGATGACTTATGCAAGTCAAGTACCGTTTCAGGATCACCGATGCGATGCTGATAATCTTCGGGATCGTGACCACCATAAAAGGTGAAGGTACCTTTGCCAAAATTGCCATGGAGATATTTAACTTCATCCACATTGGGGGATTCTCCCAAAATGATCACACTCTTTTTCACATATTTTTTGTGAAAAGAGGTGGTCTGCCCCAAAAATCCATTGATGACATTGGTATGACATTGGGTGAGCATGGTGGGCACAGGATCATATTTTGCCGAAAAGTCAAACAGCTGAAAATAATCCTCCTCAGCACCACGTAACTTGGCATAATCACTGGCATCTATGGAAGAAAATTCGTATTGATAGGGGTTTGTCACCAAGTCGAAATTCTCAAAGGCAAAACACCGGGAAAAATCCATACGGGATGCGTAGTCGGGATCGATGCCATCGCCGTCAAACACGGCATCACAGATGTCAGTATCGCCGGCAGCCAACGCGATATCGTAGGTATCGGTGGCAGCACACATGGCAAACATAAAGCCGCCATTCTTCACATAAAGCCGGATTTTTTCCGCCACGGCATGCTTCATTTGCCACACTTTGGCAAATCCCAGTTTAGATGCCAGAGCTTCATTCACCCGCACATCTTCTTTGTACCACGCAGCATTGCGAAAGCTGGAGTAGAATTTGCCGTATTGCCCGGTAAAATCTTCATGATGCAGATGGAGCCAGTCATATTCGTCCAGAGAACCGGCCAAGACTTCTTCATCCCACAGTGTATCGTAGGGAATCTCGGCGTAGGTAAGGGCCAGGGTTACGGCGTCATCCCAAGGCTGACTGTTTGGTGGCGCATACACCGCGATCTTTGGCTCTTTTTCCAGCACCGCCACATCCATGTTGGATGCTTCGATTTCACTGTAGATAGCCGCCACGGCCCCACCGCTGATAATCTCGTAACTCACTCCACGAATCTTGCACAGGCGGGTAATTTCGGCGTCTGCATCCATAAGATAGGAGCCGCCCCGATAATTGAGCAGCCACTTCACCGGCAGATTGCGGGTGAGGGCAGAAAAGGCGATGCCATAGGCCTTGAGATGATTGGTTTGGGAAAGGTCCATCGGTATAAGGATCTCCCCAAAAAGGGATACTGCTACAACAATAAGCAACACCAAAATCACATTTTTCTTCATCTATTACTCCTTTTTCATCTCAGGATTTCCGTTCGATGGGAAGATGTTTTCACCCAAATCAATGTCAAGATTTTCATCCTGCACAGTCATCCCTACAGCTGAGCTCTACCCATTGGCATCCCAGCCAGAGCCATCCGCACATAAAGGCACCATGCAGATCAGATAAATTCCGTAAAGAGGCTGTTTGAAACAAAATAGGCTTCGGGACGCAGAAAAATGTGGGTGGGAGTACGCATCAATTGATCGGCATATTTATTGAGCACAGACATGTATTTGTCGGTAAAGGGAACACCGAAGGTTCTTTCAAAATCCTCCAGCCAGATGCCCTCTTTTTTCCGTAGATTGAGGAAAATGTATTCGTTTTCCCACTCTGCATAGCTCAGGCTGTGAGCATTTGGCATCACCCTGTTTTCCGCGATGTTTGCACACCAGGCATCCACATCGTCGGGATTGGCGTAACGCATCTGATCCACATAGCCGGATGCAGCCGGCCCAAAACCCAGATACCGTTTATCGCTCCAGTAACACATGTTGTGTTGCGAATGTTTTCCATCCCTGGCAAAATTGGAGATTTCGTACTGGGTAAAAAATGCCGCATTAAGATTGCGCCGGATGAGGTCGTAAAAGGCAGCCACATCGTCATCGTCAGGTATGGCATTTCGCTGACTGTACAGGGGCACCGATTCATCCAGTGAGAGGCAATAAGTGGAGATGTGGTCGGGATCCAGCTTGATGAGGGCTTGCAGCGAGATCGCAACATCGTCCATGGTCTGGCCGGGCAATCCATACATAAAATCCAGGGAGATGTTATCAAATCCGGCTTTCCGCAGATTTTTGTAGGCCTTGATATTTTGCCGTGCCGTGTGGATGCGACCCAGGGTTTTCAGTTCGATTTCCCGAAATGATTGCGTGCCTACGCTTACTCGGTTTACCAAGGTTTTTTTGAGGTCTCTGGCATAGCGGTGAGTCAGGTGTTGTGGATTTGCTTCTATGGTTATTTCCCGAAAATCCATGAGGTAAAATTTCTCCAGAATTTCCTGGATTTCCGTAGGATCCAGCAGCGATGGTGTACCGCCACCCAGATAGATAGTGTATGGTTTTATGGTGTATTTTTCTTGAAAAAGTTCAATCTCCCGATAGAGAGCTTTGATGTATTTTTCCTTCAAATCGTCTTGGTACTTTACGGAATAAAAGGAGCAGTAGGCACACTTTTTTTCGCAGAATGGCACGTGAATATACACATGCCGCAGGATGTTTTTTCCGTCACCATTATTCATAGGATTCTCGCAGATTTCTTTTGGGCTTTTATCAAGGCACGGATGCCTTTTTTTGCAGCTTTCAGCAGGATTTTCAGTTGAGTATCATCAAAGGGCTTCGCTTCGGCAGTGCCCTGAATTTCCACAAAACGGCCATCTTCGGTCATTACCACATTCATGTCCACATCGGCATGGGAATCTTCTTCATAGCACAGATCCAGCACCGGTTGGCCATCGACGAAGCCCACACTGATGGCAGCCACCCACTGGTGCAGGGGCATCTGCTCGATGTTTCCCGCCTTAAGCATGGAAGTAAAAGCGTCATACAGAGCGATGCAAGAGCCGGTGATAGCTGCGGTGCGGGTGCCGCCATCGGCCTGAATCACATCGCAATCCAACGTAATAGTGTAGCCGGGGAACAACTCTTGATCTACCACAGCACGCAAAGACCGGCCGATGAGCCGCTGAATTTCCATAGTGCGGCCACCCACCCTGCCCCGTTCGCGACGGAACCGTTCGTTTGGAGCGCCGGGAATCATGTTGTATTCAGCGGTGAGCCAGCCCCTTGGCGGCTCGGCATCCCGCAAAAAGCCGGGAACCCCAACCTCTACTGTAGCGGTGCAGATCACTTTGGTGTCGCCTGTTTCTATCAGCACCGATCCAGCCGGATGTTTCAGATAATTCCTCGTAATTTTCGTTCGTCTTTTTTCCATGATCAATCCTTTGTTTCATTCGATTCCGATGCTGGGAAGGTGAGTTTGGATGTCAACCGGAAAAGCCTTCGTAGTCATATTATCCGGGAACGCACCAAGTCATCCTACACTTCTTCGATGGCGCCGATAGCTTTTTTCTATTGGATAACTTTGATATAGGTCACACAACTCTTCTTCTTTTGATGCGAAGTTATGGCGAAGTGGATTTTGGGTAAGAGTTTTCCTGATTTTATCAATTTCCAGAAAGGGAAAAAGCGAAACATATCATGAAACTCTACAAAGAAGCAGTAGAATACCACAAAAAACTGCTCCATACAGATTCCCAAACCAAAACCGTGCACCAATGTGTGGATTATTGGGGAAACACCCTGCACAAAGTGGAAGCTGATGAAAAATGGGCAACCGAAGTAAGCTCACCATTGGTGATTTCACCATCAGCCGTACCATTAAGTACTAATCAAGAGCTCGATATAAAACAAAGCCCGATGAAAGCCGGGCATTGTTTGTGGGAAAGTGAAAAACATTGTTTGTACCGTTTCTATGAGTGTGTTATCTCTCCACCGTTTTTCACGCTGATGATCTCTGCTGCAATGCTGATGGCAATTTCCGCTGGGGTGTGACTTTTTATGGTGAGCCCGATGGGGCAATGCACCGCCTCCAACAATTGGGCAGAACAACCCTCCTTACGGAGTGCCGCAAAGACTTCGGCTTTTTTCGCCCGGCTTGCCATCATCCCCAGATATGCCACCTTTTTGTGCAATAGCGCCTGCAAAACCTGCATATCTTGAAAATGCCCAAAGGTCATGATAGCCACAAAAACATGCTTTCCTTCAGGGATGTAATCCGCCACATCCTGATAATCAATCACCTGTTTTTCGTCCGCAAAAAGGTTTGCCTCCATGGTAGAAACCACCGGCCGATTATCATACACTATCACCTTAAATCCCAGCGATGGCATAATTGCCGAAATGGCAAGGGACACATGGCCGCCCCCTATGATGTAGAGGGTGTCTGCACAGCCAATCACTTCACTGTACCACATATTTTCCCTGGATGCATCCAGCTCCAGGCCGGCTTCAGACAGACAAATTTTGTGGATTTCATTTTTCTCATAGGCAGCGCAAATGCGTTCCAGTAGCGGCAGGGAACTATCTTCCACCCAGATCACAGCCAATGTTTGACTACCGGAACAGATCATTCCCGAGCTGGATGCTGATTCCAGTTCATGTACCACTTCCTGCTGAAAAATCCGGTGTGAATAAAGGCCATCCCTGGCTTGCTGGATAAACCGATATTCCATAGTGCCCCCACCGATGGAACCCAGTATTTCAGATTGACCAACAGCCATCCAAAATCCAGCTCGGCCGGGAGATGATCCCTCCGAAGCAGTTACTACCATCATTACCAATTGCTTTTCCCGCTCCAGTAACTCTGTTGCGCTTTTCCAAAATTGTTCTTGATTCATTTCATGTCTCACTTTCCAGCTGTTCAGGATGATTCAGATTTTTCAAAATTGCTCCATCATCCACGAGAATTTCTTTTATCGGGATGCCATGCAACAATTCATTGAGGGGCTTTTCAGGGTATTTCGATATGATTGTTTCCACTGCTCCGGGCACTATTATCGGATGGCCTCGCCGTCCTGCAAAGGTTGGCACAATGCGCATCCCAGCCGTTTCTTTTCCTGTGGCATCAATCAATAAATCGATGGTTTTGCCATCCACCAGAGGATGATCTACAGGAAAAAGCAGATAGTTGCTACATCCTGGCAATGCCTGCATCCCGATAAGAACGCTGCTGCTCATGCCGCTGGCAGGATGGGGATTCATCACCATTTCCTGGGCAAAATATGCGTTTGCAAAGGCCGCAGCAACGGTTTTATTGGTCACAATCACAACCTGACAAAGGTCAGGGAGCATTCCCCGAACCAATTCCAGGAAACTGGTACCCTTCACCCGGGCCAACGCTTTGGGGCATCCCATGCGCCGCCCGAGCCCCGCAGCAAGAATTATTACACCGATTGGCATCAGAGGTTTTTCAAAAGCCCTGTGCGTTCGTTAAATTCTTCAATTTTAGCATCCCATTCATCTACCTGAGAAAAATGGTTTTTCCAATAATTACGGTCATACCATTGGGCATTGAGCTCTTCCACATCTTTGCCCTGCTGTTCAACCCAGGTAAAATATTTGAGATTGTGCATGCGCTTTTTGTCATAGTAGTTTACTTCCATCATACCATGATCTGTAACGTTAAGCAGCTTCCCATCAAAATCTACAGCGGCATTGGTAGCTGTATACTCCCCATGAAGCGTGCGCTGTTCATTAATGCGAGAGCCGTACATTTCCATAGAATCGGTAGCCACGGTGAATAGCACATCATCTTCATTCATCTCGTAATATTTTGCCATTTTGATGCATCCCAGCATATTAGCGATGGATGAAAGGCCCAGCAGATGCAGCTTATCGATAACCTCTTCAGCCACTCCGGCAGCGCGCAATTGCTCGTGCCCCTTTGGCTCATTGAAGAGGCGCATGATGCTCATCATCAAGTTGTCATCTATGGCACCAACCATATCCATCGTTTTGATGTTGTGCACCCATGGCACATGTTTATCGCCGATACCTTCGATGCGGTGTCCTCCATAGCCGTTATAAAGGAGGGTGGGGCATTGAAGTGCCTCTCCGGCAGCCAGCTTCATTGTGGGATAGCGTTCTTTGAGGTACTCACCAGAGCCCAGCGTGCCAGCTGATCCTTGAGTAAGAAATACTCCTGAAAAGCGACTTTCGGGCTTTTTAATTGCGTCAAAGACCTCTTCCATTGCCGGTCCTGTAACAGCATAGTGCCAGATGGGATTACCAAATTCCGAGAACTGATTGAGGTTCACGATGGTGTTTCCTCGCTCATGAAGTAACTCTTTGGCTTTGTCGTAGATCTCTTTCACATTGCTTTCGCAACCGGGAGTGGCAAATACTTCGGCACCGATTTCCTTGAGCCAGTCAAAACGTTCCTGAGACATCTCTTCAGGTAAAATAGCGATTGCATGGCATCCCAATAGCACCGAATTGAAGGCGCCGCCCCGACAATAATTTCCCGTCGATGGCCATAGAGCTTTTTGTGTTGTAGGATCGAAGGTTCCGGAAACCAGTTTTTCCACCAGGGGGCCAAAAGTTGCCCCTACTTTGTGAGACCCCGTTGGAAAGTACTTTCCTACCAATACGACAATTTTAGCTTTTACGCCCGTAAGCTCCGATGGCAAGATCATATAATTAACGCCACCGTAGCCGCCACCCTGGCTCACAGGTTCATTTTTCCACGTGATGCGGAACAGGTTGAGGGGATTCACATCCCACAGGCCAATATTCGCCAGTTTTGCCTTGATCTTATCCGGAACCAGTTCAGGATTTCGCATCTGTTTGTACGTAGGGATAATGATTTTTTTCTCTCTGCACCGTTTTACGGTATTTTCTAAGACCTTCTGTTGATTTTTTTTCATGTTCTCTCCATATATTTTTTTATCAGTACATTACACGAGTATTGTTTTGCCGGGAAATACGTTTTAGCATAGCCTGAGGATCCTGTAATCGAGCCAGAAATATCATGGCGGCGATGACAAAAGGTTTGTAGCCCGCCTCGTGATATGTATGCCGACGATACCGATTAAACACTTCTTTCGACACTTCCCCATGAGGACAACTCACATCGGAGATGTCTGCGGGTAAACAGTGCATATAAAGGGCCTTTCCATCTTTTGTCAGAGCCATCTTTTCATCGTTGCATTCCCAGTTTTGATGCAGCTTATTATTGATCAAACACTCCTTCTCCAGGGTATGCAACCCTTCATTATCATTGGATTTCAGCAATTCCGTACGCCGCTGCATCACATAGTATGGTGCCCAGGATTTTGGGTACACTACGTCAGCATCGGCAAAGGCTTCTTCCATGGATTTTACCACCCGAAATCCACCACCATTTTCTTTTCCCTGCCGTGACGCCAAATCAATCACATCGGGGATCAAGTCATAGCCCTCGGGATGAGCCAAAGTGACATCCATGCCTGCCCGGGTCATCAACCCGATAATTCCCTGAGGCACAGACAGAGGCTTGCCATAACTGGGTGAGTAAGCCCAGGTCATGGCGATCTTCTTGCCCTTGAGATTTTCCACACCGCCAAAATAGTCCCGCAATTTTGCCATGTCTGCCATGGATTGCGTAGGATGGTCTATGTCGCATTGCAGGTTTATCAAGGCTGGACGCTGATGCAATGTGCCTTCGGAAAAGCCCAGATCCAGGGCGTGACTGACCTCCCGCATATAGCGGTTTCCTTCCCCCAGGTACATATCATCACGGATGCCGATTGCATCGGCCAAAAAGGAGATCATGTTTGCTGTCTCACGCACCGTTTCGCCGTGGGCAATCTGAGATTTCTTCTCATCCAAATCACTCACCGTCAGCCCCAGCGCATTGGCTGCAGAAGCATAACTGAACCGCGTACGAGTAGAGTTATCCCGAAAGACGGATACAGCCAATCCCGCATCAAAGGCTTTGAATGAGATGCCCTGTTGATGCATCATAGAGAAGATCTCGGTAAGTAATAACGTGGCCTCAATGTGTTGATCAGATTTTTCCCATGTGAGCAAAAAGTCGTTTCCATATCCTTGTAAATCAATGGATTGGAAGGTTTCTATTTTTCGTTCCAAAATTTTATTCATCAGTTTTTCCCTCTTTTTTTCTATAAAATTCCGCCCCTTTCATCACAGCGTCAAATATTTGCACATACCCGGTACAACGGCACAAATTGCCCTTCAACGCCTGCTTCACTTCCTCTTCTGTGGGGTTTGGATTGCGTAACAACAACGCATGAGAAGTAAGCACCATCCCGGGTGTACAAAATCCACACTGCACCGCTCCTGCATCCAAAAATGCCTGTTGGAGCGGATGGAGCGAGCCATCGTTCTGTTCCATGCCTTCTATGGTCAACACCTGTTTTCCCAGCACGGTTTCGACTTTTGTTATACATGAACGGCGGGGCACCTCATCAACCAGTACAGTGCAAGCACCGCAAACCCCTATCCCGCATCCGTTTTTATTTCCCGTAAGATGCAAATATTCCCGAAGAAAATCCAATAATGTTCGCTTTTCCCAAGCAGGGGGCACAGTGATTTTTTCTCTGTTTACTATCATAGTGTTCATAGCGTCATTCCTTTTAGTTTTGGCTGGATAGGATAGCTGTTTATCCGCTTTCCCGTTGCGCGATACACCGCATTTGCTATAGCTGGAGCAATCAGTTCCAGAGCCGGCTCCCCAATGCCTTTGGCGCCACTGGGCGAGGTAGGATCGTCGTTTTCGATGATCGAGATGTGGATTTTGGGTACATCGGTTGTCCGAGGTATGCGATAGGTATGGAAATTCTTTGCCTGGATGCATCCAGCTTGCTGGTGCAAATCTTCCCACAGCGCCATGCCTGCCCCTTGCATAATTCCACCGTAAATCTGACCTTTCAACATCTGAGGATTTACTGCCGAACCAATATCATGTGCAGCCCACACATGAAGCAATTTCACATTTTTGGTTTTTGCATCAATCTCCAGATCCACCGCCTGACAACTATAAACATAGGAAAAATAGGCATCTCCCTCGCCAGTTTCTTCGTTCCACGAAACCCGTGGTGCTGCAAAACTGCCAAAGGCAAAGGGATACGTTCGAGCCAGATACATCTGTTTCATCGCCTCTTCCCAACTGAGAGAATCTGCGCCAAACCAAATTCTATCATCATGAAAAGAGACATCCTCTTTTGCGCAGCCATTTTCAGCATGTAAAGCGGTGGCAATGATCTCTTTAAGACGTCGGATAGCATTCATCACAGCACCGCCACCCATCAAGGTACCTCGAGAGGCAACCGTGGTGCCCCCATCCGGGATGTGAGAAGTGGAGGGCCGATTGTAGCGAACTCGTTCACGCGTGACGCCCAGATGCTTTTCCAGAAGGAGAATCATGGCAGATTCTGCCCCTTGACCATTCTCATGGATGCCTACATCTAAGAGAATTGATCCATCGAATTGGGCATTGATAATGGCAGAGCAAAAATCCATTCCTTCCGCTCCCAGACTACATCCACGGTACACGAGGGCAAGACCGATGCCATAGAGTTTTTCTCCTTTGCCATAGCTGCAAGCGGATACTTTATTGGCAAAATCAGACTCCGAGACAACGGCATCCAATACCTGAGCAGTACTCACGATATGGGAATCCAACCGCTGGTTTGTGATGGTTACCGAGTTCTGACGCAGCATATTGGCTTCGCGAAATCGGACAGGATCCATCTTCACTGCTGCGGCACATTCGTCTATCCATTGCTCCACAGCAAAATTCACCTGAGGCGAGCCAAAACCACGGAAGGCGCCGGTGAAAACATTGTTTGTATGAACGCCATAGACGTCGGCATGAACATGAGGTACGGTGTATACTCCACAACATTGAACGGTTGATCGCCACGTAACCCATGGTGTAACCGAGGTGTATGCGCCGCCGTCTGCGATTATCCTGCATTCTACTGCATGTATTTTGGTGCCTTTCAATCCTATTTTATAGTGCAAATGATAGGGATGGCGCTTGTAGCTTTCCCGCATCGACCACTCGCGGGTATAGGTAATTTTAACCGGTTTACCGCATAGATGTGCAGCCAGAGCAGCACGGGCACAAACGATTGCCGCCGTGTCATCTTTACCGCCAAAGCCGCCCCCCATGGGATTTGTGATCACTTCTACATTGGCCAAGGTTGTCCCTAAAATGGCAGCGACAAATCTCCGGGTACTAAAGGGGTGTTGCATACTGCCATGCACTTCCATCACACCGTCATCCCGAGGTATGCACAGGGCTGCCTCCGGCTCGAGATAGGCGTGTTCCACCGGTGCGGTTTCATAGTCCCGCTCCAAAATGGTATCGCATTCCTGCCAGGCGGCGGTTGGTGCCCCGCGTCGGATTTTGTGATGATTTATCAAGTTTGAGCCCTTGGATTGATGCACCAGGATCGCATCTGCATCCAGAGCTTCTAGCGGATTTGTGAGTGCAGGAAGTTCTTCTGCAACCACTTCCACAGCTTTGGCAGCGGCAATTGCTTCTTGGCGGGATGCAGCCACAACCAGCGCCACAACATCTCCATTGCAGCGAATAGTGTCTGTTGCCAACATAAAATAATCTTGGAATATCTGCCCAAACCACGCAGTGCCGAGGATGTCTTTATGGGTAATCACCCGCTTCACACCGGCCATTTTTTCTGCTTTTCCGGTATGTATATGATGCAGTTTCGCATGGACAAAATCGGTATAAACAGGGACGCAATGCAACACGTCCATGCAGAGAAGATCATCGGTATATCGGGCTTTCCCCGTCACTTTGGCATAGCCATCATTGCGCCAGGCCTTACTCATAATAATTCTCCTTGAGGTGGCAGTTCCAGCAAAACAGCATCGCGAACCACCTGAATTCCACGTAAAAAAACCGCTTCAACAGTGATGTTGGTCGCTCGATTTTCATAGGGATTAAATAATCCATCTCGGCTCTGTAGGGTATGGGGCTCGCCTAAACGAACCAATGTAATATCAGCATCATATCCCGGTTTAATGCGGCCTTTATGGTCATCCAGCTCCAGGATACGCGCCGGCTCTGCAGAGAGAAAAGCACAGATTTTTTGCAGTCCATCAGGCTCGTTTTGGAACAGATTAAATGCCAGAGGTACCAGAAAATCTAATCCACAAAGCCCTTTGGGAATCGCATCAAAACGTGGATATTCCGTAGCTTTATCAATCATGGTAAAGGGACAGTGGTCGGTTGCCAGTACATTTATAGCACCGTGATAAAATTGCTCCAGCAATTGCGCTCTATTGTGCTCTGCCCGAATAGGTGGTGTGCAAAGATAGTGAAGACCCTGGCGCCCATGAAATACATCGTCATTGAGAAAAAGGTATTGGGGGGCTGTTTCGCACGTGATCGGGCACTTGGATGCCGCTTCAGCGATCAGCCGGGCTCCTTCTGCTGTAGAAACGTGCACCACGTGAAAATGGCATTGGGTCTTTACACAGATTTTTATGATCTGAGAAATGGCAAGCACTTCAGCTTCAGGGGTGCGCAAAGCAGCATAATCTGCTACCGTATCCACCGATCTCTGGGCGCTGGCAATGGTTTGATCATCTTCACAATGCACCAGAATAGTGATGTCCCTCTTACCAAAACGCTGGGCAAAACCCTCAATCTGAGCATAACTGCGGTACAAACCAGCCATGCGATAGGTCGTGTAAAATTTAAAACTTCGCTGTCCCCTATCGATTAATGTCTCTATCTCATCAAAGGTCTCTTCATCCCACCGTACCGGCGTGATGTGCCAACCAAGATTGCAAAATAGCCCGGATGCCGCATGGTCTTTTACCGCTTTCACATCTTCAGCCAAATCACTTTGCTTTCCTTGAGTGATAAAGCTAAACAGCGTCGTAATACCGTTTTTCACGGCAACCCGACTCCCCGAAACATAGTCATCTGCCAAAGAATAGTTCATTATTTTGGCATCCAGATGCACATGCATATCGATAAATCCAGGAAATGCAAACAGCCCTGATGCATCATAAACGTGATCAGCTCTCTGGTCTGCCCCATCGCCCACAGCTACTATTTTGCCGTTTTCCAGCAGGATGTCACCCTGTTGCATATTTTCAGGATGCACGATTGTTGCATTCTTTATACGTGTTTTCATATCAGTGCGTTGGCTGCGGCATCGATATCTTTCAGCCCATGCCCCGTAATAAGCAGGACGCAGCTACTGCCCGCCGGAAGTTTCTCTTTTACAACATCAAACCCTGCCACAGCTGCCGCTGCTGCAGGTTCGCCAAAGACACCGGTTTTTGCAGCCAATTCTCGCTGAGCTGCCAAAATGGCTTTATCGGAGACCCGCACAGAAAAGCCCCTGGTCTGCACCACTGCATCCCTGGCTAAATAGGCATTACTGGGTACTTTTACCGAGATGGAATCGGCAATGGTACTGGGCTGGGCGACCGCATGGAATTCACCACTTTCAAGGAATTGCGCGATTGCATCCGAGCCTTCCGCCTGCACGCAAACCAGATGGGGCAGCCGCTGAATAAGTTGTGCCCGAAGCAAATCCAAAAATCCCTTAAACACCGCACTGATAATCACGCCATCCCCCACGGGAACAAAAATAAAATCCGGTACCCGCTGGCCAAGCTGAGCATAAATCTCCAGGGCCACAGTCTTTTTCCCTTCGATGGTAAGAGGGTGGTAGGCGGTGTTGCGGTTCAGGGTTCCATACTGTTTCGTGTACTGTATCGACGCATCAAAAGCGGCGTCATAATCCCCATCAACCTCAATCACGTTAGCGCCGCAAAGCTTCATCTGGATGCGTTTTGCCCGAGGTGCGGATGCAGGCACAAAGATGGTTGCTGTGATCTGAGCCGCAGCGCAACAGGCCGCCAAAGCCGAGGCAGCATTTCCTGTGGAAGCGCAGACTATTTCCTGCAATCCGAGCCTGCGGGCCTCTGCAACCATGAGGATTGATGCCCGATCTTTGAGAGAGCCGCTGGGATTGAGACCATCGTTTTTTATCCATACATCCAAGCCATTTTGGGAAAAATAATCGGAGCGAAACAAGGGTGTCTTGCCCACGGGAAAGGCTGGAAACCAGGAAGCATCCAATGGCGAAAACAGCGACCAATCGGGATTTTGGGGATCAAACTGCCTGCCAATCGCCTCATAGTCGTACACCGTTTCCAACACACCTTTCAGAGGTTGGCCAGGATGCCAGTCCTGCCCACAAAGAGGGCAGAGATAGTGAGTTTCTGCAGCCGAATATTCCGCACCACAGAGGGTACAGCGATACCATGCCATCTAGCGCATCCCGTTCAGTTGCGCCACCAACGCGGCATAGAATGCGGCAGCATCCCCCAGATCACTTACCTTGATGCGTTCGTTTGGCGCGTGGGCCTGATCTTCATCACCGGGGCCCAATCCGATGCATTTGATCTCGGGATGCTTACCCATGATGAATACACAGTTGGTAGAAAATGTCCATTTGTCGATTTTCGGCGCTGTGCCAAACACGCTGCGATAAGCTTCATCAGCACTTTTGAGCCAGGGAGAATTTTCGGATAACACCCATGTGGGATAATATTTATCCACCGGATATATTTTGCCGGTGTACGCCGCCTCTTCGTAGCGCAACACCCGAATGGTGGCCTCGACATTGGCCAAACGGGCACACTCTTGCAATTCCGCTACCGCCGATTCCCGGGTTTCTCCCAGGGTAAGACGCCTATCTACCTGTAGATATGAATAATCCGCTACCGCACATTGCGAGGGGGAATCCGACCGACTGATGCTGGCGGTGATTGTACCTTTTCCCAAAAAGGGATCGAAGGCTAAACGCTCATTGAGCTTTTCCACTTCCAGGGCAAAACGCGCCATTTTGTAAATAGCATTATCACCTCTCTCGGGTGCAGAGCCATGGCACGATACGCCCCGCACCTCTACGCTCATCTCCATCCGGCCACGATGACCCCGGTAAATATTGAGGGATGTGGGCTCGGTGCTTACCACCAGTTCAGGACGGATTCCGTCTTCGTTGATGAGGTGTTCCCATGCTATTCCATCGCAATCTTCTTCCATCACAGTACCGGTAAAAAGAATGGTAAACTCAGAATTGAGCTTCAATTTCTTGATGAGCAGGGCGGCATAAATCATGGATGCAAGACCGCCTTTCTGGTCTGAGGCACCCCTGCCCAACAGGTAATCCCCTTCGATTTTACCGGAGTAGGGGTCAAAATCCCAATTATCCCTGTTTCCCGGATATACCGTATCTATGTGTGCATCAAAAGCGATGATGCGTGGCCCGTTTCCAATACGACCAATAATGCTTCCCAGGTCGTCGATGCGAATTTCGTCAAAGCTCAGTTTTTCCATTTCACCCCGGATCACTCGTACCACATCCTTTTCCTTCATAGAGAAGGAGGGCGTTTGCACCAGACGTGCTAAAAAGTCAGCAATCTGTGGTTCCAGAGCTTTTGCTTCCTGATAGATTTTTCCGTACATTGTTTCCATATATGCTCCTTAAAAGCGATTCCATAAAGCGCTGCTGAGTCGGCGACTATGTGCAGCAACTTCTGCTTCATCGATATCCAGTTGTAATTTTTTGTGTTTCATCAGAATCTTTCCGGCAACGATTGTGGTATCCACCGTGCTTTCACCGATGCCGTAAATCAAATGTCCGTATGCAGTTGTAGCGTCAAGTGGCGTGGGAGGCAAATAATCTACCAAAATCACATCGGCTGCTGCTCCGGGACGCAGCACACCGACATCCAAACCGGGAATTACTCGTCCGGCAATCTGCCGATTATTGCGGTACAGAAGGGATGCAATTTCCATAAAACCTGCCGATGGATTCTGCTGCCTGAGATGCTGAGCCCACAGCGCAACCCGCAGCTCCTGAGGCATATTCACGGTCATGGCGTCGGTGCCCAAGCCCACCAATACACCGGCTTTGGTTAAGGCCAAGACATCTGCAATCCCCACTGCATTGTTGAGGTTTGACTGAGGATTATGAACCACCATAGTCCTGGTCTTGGCAAGGAGCTTGCGCTCGGCTTCATCCACATACACGCAATGGGCGGCGATGGTTTGAGAGCCCAGGATGCCAGTGTCGTTGAGCCGTTGGATCACCGATTTTCCCGTCATTTTCACCGTCTCATCCTGATCGCTCTGGCCTTCGGCAGCATGGATGTGAAAGCCCACACCCAGATTGTTTCCGATATCCGCAGCCTTGTTCAGGGTTGCATCACTGAGGGTAAAAGATGCATGAAGTCCAAAAAGCCCACTCATCATGTTGGATGGCGATGCCTGGCAACGACGAATGAACCGTTCATTTTCCTGTAAGCCCAGAGCTGTGATTTCATCGCCGCCTCGGTCTGACAGCTCGTAGCAGAGGCAACCTCGCAACCCGGTTTGATCATAGCTTCTGGCTATTTCATCCAGCGAACCTTCTATGGCTGCAGGACTGGCATGATGGTCGATAATGGTAGTGCATCCATTTCGGATGGCTTGCAATTGCATCACCAAAGTACTGTAGTAAGTATCTTCCAATGTAAGTTTTTCATCGAGGCGCCACCAGAGATTTTTCAGTACTTCTCCGAAATTTGCCGAAGGAGCCGCCTTACCCAGACCACGAACCATGGTTGAGTAAAAATGCATATGCGCATTGATGTATCCCGGCATTACCACTTTCCCTGAAGCGTCGATATCTTCATCCACGGCCCCTGAATATTGTCCTTGGGGCAGTAGTGCAAAAATCTGTTCATCCTCTATAATCAAATCATGATCATAGAGCACTGCATTTGACTCATCCAGGGTAAGGATGATACCGTTTTTTATACGTGTTTTCATATTAATCTTCCTTTAAAAGTGCCGTTTCTTCCGCTGTTCTTTCACGCATAAACAGGGCACCGGCAAAACATTTTTGCACACAAATGCTGCATCCGACACATCGAGCCGGATCGATTTGCGGGATGCCGTCATCATCGAGGGTTATCGCCAGATATGGACAGCGGGTGCAATTTCCACATTTCATGCATAGATCAGGATTTACGGCAGATATTTTCTTTATCGGCGATAGGTCCATAAAGTCTGTAACTGGATCTGGTAAAGCGCACCCGATAAGTTCTTTCACGCTCCCAATGCCCCTTGCATCCATATAGAAGGAAAGACCTTGCTCCAGCTCAGAGATGTACTCCACGCCGTACTTGGTGGGTGCGGTGCAAAACTGCACGGTGCTGGCTCCCAGTGCGAGGAAATCCGCAGCGGCCTTGTAGTCCATGGGCCCCCCATTGCCAGAGACCACCAGTCCTACCTGCGATGCATTGGCCAGAGTGAGGTTTGAAATATGCTTCACCCCATCACCGCTCATGCCCACGATAATACCCTCATCCCACTGGGTTTTTGCGCCAGGGCGAAACGCCAGAGAGGGGAAGGTATTTGCCAGAGTAACTCCTGCTTTTTTATGGGGATAACGATCGAATACGGTTTTTATCGCCTGTAAAATCGGCACGATAGACGTAACAGCGCCGGTGAGTTTGAAGAGTTTTGGAATATCGGGTTGAGAGCATTCCATCACCCAATCGATGATTTTTGCCGTGAGAGGAGCACTTTGGGAAACAATGTCTCCTTCGGTACCATCGCCTCCCTGGGGGCACGAAAGAGAATACTCGATGCCCCTTACTTTTGCCGCTTCCAGCTTACGAGTGTTTGATTGCCAGATCTTTTTGTCTTCGGCATCATTTCCGGTAACGGGGCCACCGGTAGAAACCATTATCAGCCGATCGGGATACTCCTGCACCAGTCGCGCCGCTTCCTGAGCAACCCGCTCCAGGGGATGGCCCGAGACGTTGTCGCAATTGGCATATGTATCGTCGGTAAATTTGAACATATATTCTGCAGGAATGTGGATGGGTACCGCATCGAAGGTGGTTTTCATCACACCCCCTGCCCATCCTGCATCCAGAGCTTTTTTCATTTGATCATAACCATCTGTGGGTGGTGCAGCAGAGAGAATAAAGGGTGACTTGATAGGAAATCCAAAGAATTCTGTATCCAGTGGAACCGGAAGTAATGGTACGCCCGCCAGGGTTGCGTCGCATTTGCGCAGGTTTTCAAAGACGGGTATCTCCTGATTTTTGATGTAGGCATCTGCCTGAAGAGCCGCCTGTTTTCCCGATGCAACAGCCTCTACCACTGTAGATGCGCCAATCATGCTGTCCCCGGCGTGAAACAAACCGGGTTGCGCATTATGTTCATGGGTACTTTTACTTCCGATGGCAAAAATAACTTGGTTGAAAATCCCAAGGAAATGTTCACTCCCGGCAATTGGCGTCATCATTGCTGGAGAAAATTCTTCCCCCTGCAGGGCCATTACCTGTGCAGAAAGCCGATACCCTGTTGAGCACTTTTCCACTTTCGTCACTGCTGTCCGGCACTGGGTTGAAACCCGATAATCCAATATTTCCTTCCGCTCCTTAGCGGTAAGACGCATCTCTCCAAGGTCTTCCAGCAATATCATTTTCACAGTGGCAGCACCCTGTTCACGAGCGGTAATAGCACAATCCAGCGCCACTGCCCCACCACCGATAATGGCAACACTGGCATCCTGGTTCACGTGAGGATTTGCCAAAAATTCCCTCCAGTCTATCACCTGTTCTGCGCCGGGAAAATTCAACCTGAGGGGCTCCTGCTGACCTGGCGCCATTATGACTGCGTCATTTGTGGCTAAAAGATCTTCAGGGTCTTGATGGTTATGCTCATGAATCGTAATGGCGCCACTCTGCAAAACCCAGGCTATATCGGCATCCAGCACGGATGCATCCAGTCGGGATGCGGGAATGTACCGGGCTGCCCCGCTCAGTTTTTGATCTTCAAAAAGATGCACGTGATACCCCTGCTGTGCCAACCAGGCCGATGCAGCCAATCCTGCCGGGCCGCCACCGACAACGGCAATGGTTTTGCCATTAGGTATTGGATCCCCAAAGGCAGGCATCACCCCTAGTTCTCGGGCTTTTGCGATGATGGTAGATTGGGCTGCCGGTATATTCACCGGTGTATCAAAGTCATTGCGGCTACAGCTTTTCATGCAATGATAATCGGGACACACTTCGCCACATACGCCGCCCAGGGGATTTTTGCTCATGATGAGAGCTGCTGCACGGCGGTAATCGCTGGGACGTCCCTGCTTCACTGCCATCAAAAAATCAGCCGGGCTGCATCCCGCCGGACATCCGGTTTTGCATGGCTTTTCCTCGCAATATTCACATCGTTTTATTTCTGCTTGTAATTGAGCTTCGGTGAGTATCATACTGTCTCCTTTTTTGCGGATTGTACCTTTGCCATCAGGACAGCTTCCGGTGTAGCGGGAAAGGCCAGGTCGATAGCGGACCCTTGAGGGACTGAACGTTTCAATGCATCATAGAGAGCAAACCAGCCTGCCAATCCATAGATAAATGGTGGTTCTCCAACTGCTTTACTGCCCAGCACGCTGGCATGTTCCCGTAACAGATCTAGCAGCTTTATTTTGAAGGTTGGCGGGATATCGCAGATAGTGGGAAATTTGTACGTAGATGGCGTAAGCGCAAGATATTGGCCTTTGTCGTTAAAGGAAATATCTTCCATTGTGCAATAGCCATATCCCTGTACAAAAGCGCCGTAAATCTGGCCAAGATCGATGTCTGGATTTAAAGATTGAGAGCTATCATGAACAATGTAAATTTTCTTACATTCATATTCTCCCGTAAGGAGATCCACCTGGGAAACCGCCAGTGCGGCACCAAAAACAAAGTAGTAAAAGGGGGTGCCCCTCCCCTTTTCTCTGTTGAAAGTGATGCCTGGCGTGAAGTAGTAACCATGACTGCCCAGATCACAGTAATGAGTATAGGCAAAGTTTACGAGATCTGCAAAGCTCACCCGGGCATCACCTGAAACCACAGCGTCATCAGCAAAGACAAGGTCTTCTTCCACGCAGGCTATTCCCCGTTCGCTGAAGTACCTTACGGCCATGCGGCTAAGACGCCGCTTGAGCTTTTTCGCCGCATTTTCTGCAGCATATCCATTGATATCCGAGCCGGTAGAAGCCGCCGTTGGCGAAGCATTCCCCACTCGTTTTGTGTTGGCACTCTCTACCCGGATGCGATCCATGGAGACACCCAGGGTACGCGCCACCACGCTGGCAACTTTGGCATTTACCGATTGCCCCATCTCCACGCCACCATGGCTTAATGAGATTGTGCCATCGGTGTAAATCCATACAAGGGCCGAGCCCTGATTGAGAAAACCGGTGGTAAAGGAGATGCCGAATTTACCCGGCACCACACCGATTCCCTGCTTGTGATACTGATGGCTTGCATTATATTCATCAACCTTATTTCGCAGCTGTTTATAGGATGCCAGGGCTTCCAGTTCTTCCAGCATTTCCCGCCCTACCGGATCACACACCTCCATACCATAGGGTGCTGTCTGGCCGGTAATGTAGCAGTTGCGTTTCCGTATCTCTATCGGATCTATACCCAACTTTTCAGCGGCCTGTTGCAATGCGATTTCTATGGGGAAAATTCCCTGGGGCGCACCGAAGCCCCGGAAGGCTGTATTGGGAGGCAGGTTTGTTTTGCAGGCATAGCCAGTAATGCTGATATTGGGAATGAAATAGGCATGATCACTGTGGTACAGTCCACGCTCCAAAATGGCAAGAGAGAGATCGATATAGGCGCCGCCATTGCTTTTCAGGATGACTTCATAGCCTAAAATGCGACCATCTGCAGAGCAGGCAAGGCGATAGGTGTTTTCAAAGGGATGTCTCTTTCCCGTGGCCATAATGTCATCGATACGACGAAGTTCCAGATAGCAGGATTTGTGCGTGTAATGCGCAGCCAGTGCGGCCAACCCTGCCCACAGCGTCCCTTGACTTTCCTTTCCCCCAAAAGCGCCACCAAGACGTTTCACGTCAACGGTTATCTTATGATTTGCTAGGCCCAGAACCCGTGCTGCCACAGCCTGCACCTCTGTGGTGGACTGCGTAGCAGCATAAAGGGTAATTCCGCCATCTTCATCGGGAGTAGCTAAACAGCGCTGAGTTTCCAGATAAAAATGTTCCTGCGCACCGATTTTCACTTCTCCTTCTATGATGCAATCTGCTTCGGCAAAGGCCCGGGCAACATCGCCCCGCTGGATTTTGCGCGGGGGAACATAGAGCTGATTGGCTTTCACTGCCGCATCTATAGACAGAATTGCCGGCATCTCTTCGTAGTTCACGGTTACCCTGGATGCAGCTTCCAGCGCTACCTGACGACTATCTGCCACCACCAGTGCGATGGGTTGCCCCACATACATCACAGTATCTGCCGGGAGAAGTGGTTGATTATCGTTGTTGCCATGAGCAATATTGTTTTCCCCGGGAATATCGGCAGCGGTGATAATGGCATGTACTCCCGACAGGGCCTTTGCCGACACCGCATCCATGCTGATAATGCGGCCATGAGCGCAGGTGCTGAAAACCACAGCAACATGGCACATATCTGCAGAAATATGCTCTTCCCCGATGAAAAGAGATCGACCGGTTACATGCAATTTCCCACTGAGATGACGCGTTTTTTTAGGCATCCTCCCCCCTCTTTATGAAGCGAAGCAGATGCTTTTTCAACTGATTTTTGATGAGCAACGAACGGTATTCAGCCGTCCCCCGTACATCCCCGATGGGTGTAAATTCCGCCTCTACACACGCCATGGCTTCGGTAATGAGAATTTCATCTATTTTTTTTCCCTGCAATAGCGCCATTGTTTGAGTAGCCAGAGCAGGATATTCTTTCACGCCGCCATAAGCTAAAACAACATCGGTGAGAAGACCGCTGGCATCTACCTGCACAGAAAGCGCTGAGGAAACGCTGGATATATCCACATTGTGACGCTTTCCTGTTTTGATAAAATTGCCGAAACCACCCTCTTTTCGTGGTAGAATGATGGCGGTAATGATTTCATCGGGGTGACGCTCTGTCTGCTTGTACCCAAGATAATATTTTTTCAGGGGCACACTGCGAGCCCCTTGAGAAGAAGTGAGCTGCACAGAAGCATCCAGGCCCAATAATGCACAGGCGCCATCGGCGACGGGAGAAGCATTCCCTAAGTTACCAGCCAAGGTAGCCACATTACGTATCTGCACCGACCCCATCATCTCTATGGCCTGAGACAACAGAGGGAAATGGACATGAATACGGGCATCCTGCAACAATTCCTCCAGAGTAACACCTGCACCGATGGTCAGTTCATGGTCATCCATGGAAAAAGTGTGCAAAGATGCTATCCGCTGAACATCAATATAATTCTCGGCAAATCGTCGAGCCACATTGGATTCCACAAAGAGATCGGTACCGCCGGAAATCACCCGGGAGTTTTGGGGATCTGCATCCAGGGCGTGCAAGGCTGCATCCAGAGAATAGCAAAGATGGTACTCTCGGGAGGGAAGCACGCCAGCAGAAACCGGCACAACCTGAGGCGGCTGAGACTGCTCCAGATCATCCCAAACAGCATCACAAAAATCCGGAAACAGAGAGGAAATCGAAAGCAGACCTTCGTGGAGTTTTTCTAATAAATCTTCACCAGCCTGGACAATGTGTTGATACCCGGTACAACGGCACAGATTGCCCTCAAGAGCTTTGCGAAATGCCGCCATATCAGGTTGTGAGTTGTTTGCCAACAGGCAAAAAATCGACATGATAAAACCGGGCGTGCAAAACCCACATTGAGTAGCGTGATGCCGATACATCACTTCCTGTATGGGATGCAAATTCTCAGGTGTGCCCAGTCCCTCCACGGTTATCACGTGGCGGCCATGCAATTTTGTAGCAGGCATGATGCAGGAAGTTACGGCCAGATAGCGGTTCCGTTCCAACCCCAAAGCAACGGTGCAGGCGCCGCAATCTCCTTCACTGCACGCTTCTTTAGCTCCAGTAGCACCCAAAGCCCGGATAATCTCCAATGCCGTCTGGGTGGGGGTTACATCCATTTCGACAAGTTTATCGTTGAGATAAAATCGTACCTGATTTGCATAAAACATGGCACCTCCATAGTAAAATTTCAGATCAGAGTAATGCGGCTTTAGTAAATGCCAAGAAATGCACGATATCGCACACCGAAAATTCAGCCTATCTCTAACCGGACAAAGGTCGGGGAGGGCACTATATGTGTCAATAATTTGTATGTATCTCTCATAAAAAAGTATCGTTGAAACGCAACAGGGAAGAAAATCACGTCAGAATTGCAAGAGAATGTCTGCATGGATTATCGAATAATCCCGCCTCCCAGCAGTTCCCTATCATGATAAAAAACGGCGCTTTGCCCTGGTGTGATAGCCCGTGTGGGATTTTTCAGCGTAACCACTAGCAGCTGCTTCTTTGTATGGATGGATGCAACTTCCACCGGTGCGCTGTTGTAACGAGTCTGCACCAAAAGTTCTTCTGCCTCGGGAGGGGCACCTGCAATCCATTTGAGCTTTTCCACTGCAAAAATACTTTGCAACAAGTCATCAGGATCATCGGTAACCACCAGGCGGTTGTATTTTACATCCAGCTTATACACATACAACGGAGCACGCCATGGCCTGTTGAGTCCCTTTCGCTGACCGATAGTATAAAGAGGTAACCCGCGATGCGTACCGATGACATCGCCGCCTTTGAGTACTATCTCCCCCGGTGTAAGAGAGATATGTTTACGCAGATATTCTTCGTAATGCCCCGGAATAAAGCAAATCTCCTGGCTATCCCGTTTGTCATGGATGGGAAGAGCGTGTTGCTCCGCGATGCGTCTCACTTGAGCCTTTTGGAGAGAAGCAATAGGAAAAAGTGTGTGGGACAGCTGCTCCTGAGACAACTGCCATAGCATATAACTCTGATCTTTTGCCGCATCATCTGCCGACAAGATATGATATACACCGGCATCCTGGACAAGGCGAATGTAATGACCCGTCGCCATTTTCTCGGCGCCAAGCTCCTGAGCCTTTTGCAGCATCGCCCCCCACTTTATGGTGGGATTGCACAACGTGCAGGGATTTGGTGTGCGACCCCGTTGGTATTCGGCGATAAAATCATCTTCCACCGTCTTGCGAAAGGCATCCTGCACATCTACTACAAAATGGGGAATTTTCAAAGCATCAGCCACTTTACGGGCATCCGTGATGGCAGCACCAATACCTTCTCCGGGAGAAAAGCCGTAGGCCTCATCATCAAATTGTTTCATGGTAATGCCAAAAACATCGTGCCCGGCCTCTTGCAAAAGCACAGCCGCTACCGAGCTATCAACGCCACCGCTCATTGCTATGGCTATTTTCATCTGAACCTCCTGCGCAAATTACGTTGGGTAGTTTCCGAACATTGTGCAGGGTGTCAACCAACAATGCGGCAGAACCGTTATGGAGTAACCTGAGACATACAAAAAACCCTTCTTATTTGGACTTACTCACAACCGCAAAACTGAGGACTCTACTCTCCATTCCTTTGCGGAGGATCACCGCACAAGTCCACCTTCGTCTTTCTGCGACTCCATTACAGAGGTTTATAGCAATGATAACAGGAAGTTAAGAGATTTCTACAAGCCATCCGCTTAGTCGAAACGATTGATGATTCTGCCATTCAGCCCTCACCATTTGAAAGGTCGCTGTGCGACCATTTCAAAGGTGAAACTCTCTGAACCCAAAAAAACCCCGGCATCCATACTTGAAAGCCGAGGCAGATAAATCACTGCAATCCTGAGATTAAAACTCTTTCAAAAGGTTGGATGCAATAATGGTGCGTTGAATCTGATTGGTTCCTTCATAAATCTGAGTTATCTTAGCATCCCGCATCATTTTTTCTACCGGATATTCTTTCATGTAGCCATAACCACCCAAAATCTGAACCGCATCGGTGGTCACTTTCATGGCCATATCAGAGGCAAAGACTTTGCACATGGCGGATTCTTTGCTGTATTTCTTTGCACCAGCATCGATCATCCGCGCTGTCTGCATTACCAAAGCACGGGCTGCTTCTATCTGCGTGGCCATATCTGCCAGCATAAACTGGATGGCCTGAAAGTTGGAGATTGGCTTGCCAAACTGATGGCGCTCTTTCGAGTAGCGAGCAGCTTCTTCGTAAGCACCTTGAGCAATGCCTACCGCTTGTGCACCAACCATTGGACGGGATTTGTCGAAGGTTTTCATGGCAATCATAAAGCCGATGCCTTCTCTTCCCACAAGGTTCTCTTTGGGGATGCGGCAATTATCAAAGATCAGCTCCCGAGTTGCAGAGCCACGGATACCCATTTTGTTTTCCTTTTTTCCAAATGTAAAGCCGGGAGTGCCCTTTTCTACGATAAAGCAGGAAGCTCCCCGAGCACCCTTGCTCTTGTCTGTCAGGGCAAAAACTGTATAGATGTCTGCTTCGCCACCATTGGTAATCCACTGTTTGGTACCGTTCAATATATAGCCGTCACCATCCCGTTGGGCAGTAGTCTCCAGACCTCCTGCATCCGAGCCTGCATTCGCTTCGGTAAGGGCAAAGGCAGCCATCTTTTCTCCATTGGCAATTTGGGTGAGATATTTTTTCTTTTGTGCTTCGCTACCACTTATAAGGATGGGATAAAGCCCCAGCCCGGTAGCGCCAAATGACAGCCCGATACCAGCACAGACCCTGCTCAGCTCTTCGGTTACGATGGCGAGATCAGTCACACTGCCACTGATGCCATCGTACTCCTCCGGTACCAGTACTGCGAAAAGGTCTGTCTGCCGGAAGATTTCCACGATTTCATGGGGAAACGAGTTCTCTTCATCATATTTAGCCCGCACAGGCCTTATTTTTTCTTCAGCTATTTTACGGGACAATTCCTTTATCTCTAACTGCTCTTCGGTTAAAAAGTATTCCATTATTCCTCCATCTAATTTTTACAAACGACACTCCAGTGAACTAAAATTATTTCCCACCCCTACCGTCAAGACAAATATCCTCAGGGGATGTGCGGATATATTTATATTATAAGTCATTAGGAAGAATGATCACCACCAATTTAGTTCAATAAAACACTTAAATCAACACCGGCTACTACATCTACCCCCGCATACACTTCAAGAATGTAGATGAGTATAAACACCAAGGAAACAACTCCCAGGGAAAGCACGGTGTAGAAAAGAAAGCGAAGTATTTCCATCCTGGTACCTTCCGCCAGAGAACGATGCACCAAACGGTCATCAGCCCGTTTCTCTTCACCGATAATAAATACCAGAAACAACGATTTGAAAAGCCAGAAATTGAAACGGACATTTATGAACTTCTTCGTGGCTTCATGGGAATTATACCGTTTGGCGATATGCCGCACAGATTCCCTTTGTTCCTCACTAAGGGTTTGCCAAAACTCCGGTTCAATAACCTCTATCTTCTCCTTCTGCTTCACCTTTCACACTCCTCCTGAAAATAGGAAATTTCCCGGAATATATGTGTCAAGGGAATTGCTGAGTAGGAAAGAATTGTACGGGATGCCGGGTATCGTGAGCCGTTACATCAGGCTCAGGGGATCAATGTCTATAATAGCCCGTATCGAGGATGGCAGAGCCAGATGCTCTTTGAGAAATGCTATTGCGGCAGAAAGGACGGATGCACTTTCGGCCTTTAATATGATGTGATATCGATACATATTTTGCAGCCGGGTGAGAGGCGTGGGAGTAGGGCCCAACACAGTAAGCTCTTCAACACTGAAAGAACCTTTAAGTTTCTCGATTACCTTGAAGTTTTTATCCAGTTCACGCTTGAGAAAACGTTCCTGCTTATGGGAAAACACCATCCTGCCCAGACGTGAAAAGGGTGGATAAAACAGGCCTCTGCGATAAGATAATTCTTCTGCGGCAAAGGATGCATAGTCCTGTCGCACCGCCAATCGTATTGCATAATGCTCCGGATTATAGGTCTGGATAATCACTTCACCCGGTTTTTCGCCTCTTCCTGAGCGACCCGCAACTTGTGTCAAAAGCTGATACGTTCGTTCCGCTGCACGGAAATCCGGGAAGTTCAGCCCAATATCCGCCGATATCACCCCTACCAGCGTTACTCCGGGAAAGTCCAATCCTTTGGCGATCATTTGCGTTCCCAGCAGGATGTCCACCGACCCTTCCTTCATGCGCTGATACATCACGTCGTAACTGTCCTTTTTGGTTGTGGTATCGCTGTCCATCCGCAGGATGCGTGCACTGGGATACAGGAGTTTCAATTGTTTTTCTATCTGTTGCGTCCCCGGTGCGCCGTACATAAAGAGAAAGCTCCCGCAGGTTTTACAGGTTCTGGGTTCTGGCATGCTAAAGCCACAATAATGGCAGTGCAGCTCCTTTTGATAGCTGTGATAGGTAAGACTCACGGCGCAGTCGGGACATTGATACAGAGCTCCGCACTGTACGCATTGCACATAGGATGCATGTCCCCGGCGATTGTGCAGCAGGATAACCTGCTGCTTCAGCCGCAGTCGTTCCTCTATTTGATGGAGTAATTCATCCGAGAATATTTTGTTCTCGCTCTGTATTCCCCGCATATTGATGATTTCGACTGTCGGCATTGGGCGCGCTACAGGACGCTGTGTAAGCTTGAACAGTACATATTTCCCCGAAAGAGCGTTATACCACGTTTCCAGCGAAGGCGTGGCAGAGCCCAGGACCACCACCGCATTATTGATGCGCGCCCGGACAATCGCCACGTCCCGGGCACTGTACCGCGGTGTTTTGTCTTGTTTGTAACTTCCTTCGTGCTCTTCATCAATCAATATCACACCGATGTTTTTCAAAGGCGCAAAAACAGCGCTACGGGCTCCTATCACGATGCCGCATTGTCCCGAATGGATCATGTGCCACTGTTCGTAGCGTTCCCGGTCGTTGAGATGGCTATGTAAAATGGCGATTTCTTCATCGAAGGCACAACGGAACCGTGCCACCATTTGGGGAGTCAGGGATATTTCGGGAATTAGCATAAGGGCAGTTTTGCCCAGTGCTCTGCAGCGGCGGATGAGCTCGATATACACTTCGGTTTTCCCACTGCCGGTAACCCCATAGAGAAGGTTAGTATGAAAACTGTTGCTTTCCAGTTGATCCCGAAGCGTAGCGATCACATTGAGTTGCTCTTCGGTAAGGGTAATGTCCTTGGGCAATATGGTTACCGGAGAAAGGATTGATTTTGGCCGGATTTCCCTGGGCTCAATGCGTATCAATCCCTTTTCCCGTAGCCCCTTCACCCGGGCGTAAGAAAATTCCTTCGCAATGGTTGCCAGGGGAAATTCCTTATCCAGATTTGTAATGTAATTATAGAGCTCCTGCTGGGTTTCATTGAGTTTCGGCATTTCCGTTACATCCAGACGCACCACAAAGTTCATTACTTTTTTCTGGATTTTGGCATCGTACACTCTGGTAATATCTATCAGCCCGGCCGCTTCCAAACCCTCCAGCCAATAGTAAAAACCCGGTACTCGCGCCACATCTTTCAGTGCAGAGATTTGCATTTCCACAGAAGGCGCCATCTTCTCCAGGATCGCCACCTCTTCTGCCGTACAGGATGCAGGGATGATGGGAATTTTGCGGGTGGTTGTCTGCTGTAACTCTATGCTTATCCCGCTGGGAAGCATTGCAAAAAGTACTTTCCCAACTGCGGCACAGTAGTATTTGCTCATCCATCCTGCAAGGCGCAGTTGCTCGGCAAAGAGCAATGACTCGGTATCTATTATTTCCAGTATCTGTTTGTACTGTATGGATGCATCCGGCTTAGGTTCTTCCTGCCAGATGATACCGGTTCGCATGGAATTACTGAAGGATACCAGTACCCGACATCCAATCGGAATGGGAGTGGGGGATGAATAGGAAAAGAGTCTGTCGATATTTACAGGAATTGCTACCTGATAGAAATACATCAACAGACTCTCTTAATTCTTGAACGAACTTATTGTTTCAGGAACTTGATACGGAAGCTATATTCTACAGGCTCTTTCACCGGAATCTTCCACTTAAGGATGATTTGACGCGCCTTTTCCAGGAACGAATCAGTAAAGGAACTGTTCTTTGTCACTTCCGCTGTCACAGCTTCCACTGTCCCCGAACTATTGATAATCAAGGTGAAATCTACGGTTCCGTACATTTCGATCATCATAGATTCTACACGGTATAACTTTTCGATCTGTGGTTTATAGGTATTTACCACGTTGTTTATACTGGCAACTTCAGACAGATCTTCTGGTGAACTTTTGGCAAAATCAATACTTTGCTCTTTCACCTTCTTGATCCCGGCAAAACGACGTTTTACCTTTTCAAACTGAGCTTTGCTTTCGATCTTTGTCACTTTAAAGTCACCCACTCCAGAGCCTAAACTGGCCAGGTCAACCTCTTCCAATCCGCTACCGGTTCCTACATCCAGACCACCAAGGTCACCAAGGTCGGCAAGCCCTGCACTACTAGATGAGAGGTCAAAATCGCCGGCTCCTTCCACTTCCAGAGCTGCAATGCCACTGGAACCTTTGCGAGCGTCCGAGCTGCCACTACCAGCGCCGCCAGTAGCTACTGCGATTTGTTCTACCTGGGTAACTTCAAGTAATTCTGCTGACATGTCGCCGCCGTCACCGCCACCGGAAGCGCTTACATCCAGATCCATCCCAAACTCAGAAGCGAATTGCTCTGCTGAGGTTTGTTGGGCCTGCTGTACCACTTCTTCAGCTTGCTCGGCACTTTCGGCTTTTTGGGTAGTAACGTCATACACCGGTTCTTCTGGTGTTTCTTCCACTGTGGGAACTTCCACCTGCACCAAGGTTGCCATATCCACTTTTTCAAACTGCTCTGCAAAAGTCGCCTGTACTGGCGGCTCATAGGTCAGCTCGAAAAATGTGGCGAGACCGATGGTGATGAGGATTGCGGCAAAGACCATTATCGACGTCTGTTTCTGGAGGGTGGTTTTTTCTGGGAAGCGGGAGAACTTCTTGGCCATCTGCTTGATGTACGCCGGTATCGTTTTATGATATGGTATCTGGAAGAAGTACTTAATCTCCCAGTCATTCAGCAAAGTAACCGAACCAGTATCATCCACCTTAATATCAATTTCACTTTTTTTACCGGAATCTGACTTCATCGAAGGATGAAGGTGCAGTTTCCACCCGGCACCATGTTTGGTAACAAGGGTAAATTTTGCCGGAAATGAATCTGACAAAATCTGCCAGGGCAAAAACTTGTCGGAGCCGATGACATGGTGCTTTGTGAAGTCACGGTGTTCAAGGGCACGATCCAGTAATTTACCTTTGTAATAGAGCTCAAGGACGAGGATTTTTGTTTCTTGTGTGCTCATAATCCCAGTACCTCTTGCTTGTTATCGGTGTGGATTGCTGAAAAATAGATATTGGCAAAAGATGCATTTGCACTGAATTTGATAAACTCAGTGATATATCTGCATTCCAGCATTTTATCCGCCTGTATCAGTAAACAGGGTATTTTATTACCCTGTTTGATCTGGGTTGCTTCTAAACGGAGATAGTTGAGCAAGGTCTGACGAATCTCTGGTTTGCCCATGAAATCCTGTAACGTCCCCACTTCAATGTTATCTGTTCCATAGAGAATCTTATCGGTATAGATCTTCACAAAAACCGCCTGACCACTGTCGATCAGCTTATTCTTTGTTATCGTAGTAGGTAGTTGCATATTGCGCGGCGGGGTCTTCTGTGTTGCATCCATCGCGATGTTTTTGATCATGAATATCAGGAGAATTGTCAGGATATCTAAGAGTGACGTTATGTTCAGGCTTTTTGCAGCGGAACCCTTTTTCCTGGCTACAAATTTCCCGCCCATTCCGCGGTTTGGTTTTACTGCTACTCGTTTCATAAGATACCCCTATTTCTTTCGGTAAAGCTTCGTGGATGTCGTCAAGTATTTCACACTGGGAAACCCATTGTTTTTACACAAGTCTATCGCACGGAGCAATATGTCGTATTTTACGTCCGGGGCAGGCAGTAACTCTACTGTGTCCTGATTTTGATTTTCTTGAGCCAGAGATGCAAGGATCTCATCCAGTTTTACAAAATCATATTCCCCGGCGCTGTCACTTTGCCTTTTGGGGATGGTCGTGATTTCTTCGTCTTCACCCACTTTCACTTCAAAGCGATCGGAGTAAAGAGCCAGAACAATGCGCACCGGAGGTTGAACCTCCGCCTGCTCTGTAGCACCACCACTTCCAGTCGTTGGCAAAGTGATTTCCAGCATCGCAAGATGTACCGAAACCATTATTGTCATCAACATAGGGATGATAACGATGAAAAGATTCATGATCGGGATAAGATTGGGCTCTTTCGGTTCCCGTTTAGAGAGCTTTCGGTTCTTAGATGGACCGTAAGCCATAATGCTATCCTTTCATCGAATAAGAAATTTGATTGATGATTTTTACACTATACTCATCGATATCGTTGATGATTCTATCTGCCCGAGCTTGGAGGGCGCCCTTTACAAACATCGTAGGGATGGCAACGATCAAACCGTATGCGGTAGTTCCCATGGCCATAGAGATACCTTCTGTAAGAAGACGGCTTTTGTCGGCTTCTGGAGCATTTGCCAATGCATCAAAAGCTGCTACCAGACCAAAAATTGTTCCCAGCAGCCCCACCAGAGTGGCTACCTGAGCAATGATGTCAAACCAGAACAGGCCGCTTTCTATTTTGGGAATGGTTTGCAGACCACTCTCATCAAAAGCATTTTGAACACTACGCTCAATGGCACGTTTGTCAGATGAAGCCCTACGACCATCCCGATAGCCCAATAAACCGCTCCAGAAAATAAATCCGATAGTTGTTTTTTTGAACTGCTCAGAAATCTTTATTGCTTCATCCACTTGATCATTACGGATGTAACCCTTCAACTTCAGGTAAAACTCTTGACTGTCGATTTTTTCCCTTACAGAGAGCTGTAGAGCTTTTACGATTGCCATGGCGATCATAACCAACAGTAAGAGACTGATGATGTGCATGAAAATACCACCTTCCATGTACATTTGGCCAATTGGCTTGGCGGATAGCGTTCCTACACTCATCAGTATAACCAAAACTAGTGCAAATTTTGCAGCGAATTTCATCTTCTTTAACCTCCCAGACGTTAATATAGTAATTTATTGGACTTTTGGATTTGCCGCTTCAAGTTCAGCCGGCTCACCCGATATAAGTGCGACTGCTTACGGGGAAGCAATGTCGTATTATCGGGTTTCATCAACTCAACTTTGATTTCTTCTGTTTTTACGTTTCTCAGTTTTTTTATCGGCCGGACGGTCTGTTTGTTTTGGGCACTTAGAGCCGCAGAACAGAGCAACATTCCCGCTACGATGCATATATTAACGATTTTCATTGTTCACCTCAGCTTTGCGGACAATCGTGTCGCATTCGAAAATTAACCCTTTAAATTCCGTCTCTCCTACAACCTTGATCACAATTTCATTGGTACCTTTGTGCAACTGCGGCATGTCAACCCTGATACCAAGCACCTTGTTTATCGCCGTATCCACCACCATATCCTGGTCGGTTAGTACCGCTTCCCCGTTTACCCACATCGAGATCGTCTTCTGCCCTAGTACAATAGCCCTGGCATCCACTACGTCTCCGGCAAATTCCAGAACTTTATAGAAGTACACGGTTTCTACAGCATCTTTTCTCAGTTCAGGATGCCAGATCTCTTGAGCTTCACTCTGTTCCAATCCGTCCATCTGAGATTTGTAGAGGCGGAAGTTGGCGCTATCAGCAGCCACCCAGCCATCAGCCAGATTGATGGAATCCGGAAGAACATCACCCTTGAGGCAATACCATGATCTATCTGAATAGAACTTCTTGGCTTCGGTAGTGCGGGCAAAATCCAGTTTTTCCTGATCGTATTGCAACGTCACTTTTGCAGAAAGCATTGCCTCGGCTGGAAGAACAAAGGCGATACGGTTTTCTGTATCTGCCGTCCCTCTGGTGGTGCTCAGAGAATATTTAATCATTGGCATCCCTGCCACCACGACAGAATCGGATTTCATATTTTCCGTAGCTATCTCCACACCGTTCAACAACACGGGAACCGTATCCTGACTTACATATTCTATGGTCACCAATTCCGGTTTGATCTCCGTAGCTATTGTCGTGTGATACTCCCCCGGAAGGGTATTTTGTATCACAGCTACCGAATCCATGGCCACAGCATTCGGCACCAGAGTAAAGGCGGGTATGCTGTCGTTTTGCGCAGAGTGTTTCCAACTGCCGTCTGTGCAGATTATCTGATACACTTTTGGCTTTCTCACGCCCCATTCTATCAGGCGATTCAAGGCAAGTTGAGTCCAGGTATCTTCATAATCTTTACCGTCGACAAAGGTCATCAGCACATACTGATACAGTTCACTGGCTTTTTTGTAGAAGTTCAGGGAAAGCTTCTTACCAGCCAGGCGGATGTTGTCTTTGTACTGTTTTTGCTGCACCGGGTTTGCCTTCATAGCTTCGCTGTTCAATTGCTTAGAGACATTCACAAA
The DNA here is from genome assembly GCA_021157525.1 of Candidatus Cloacimonadota bacterium. Lineage (GTDB taxonomy): Bacteria > Cloacimonadota > Cloacimonadia > Cloacimonadales > TCS61 > JAGGWK01. Next base: position 37,415 of record JAGGWK010000020.1, read on the forward strand.
CTTCTCAATCTGAGAGTCGGTCACCTGCCCGGCATGATCATAAATAGCGCCGGCAAGGTAAAGCAACTGCGTCCGCTTTTCAATTGGCAGGTCGTAGTTATTACCCTCTTTGATAAGAGCGATGTATTTTTCTTTATAGCTATCGGCTTTGTTCATCAGCTTTTTGACGCGATTTGCCCCGCCCACCAGATGGTCTTTCCATTTGGTAAGCTGGTTAACCTTGATCAGAGATTGAGGCGATGCGCTCAAAAATTCGGTGTCGGCGTTGGAGATTTCTGCATCCAGCTTGGTGTAGTAGTCAATATAATCGTCGAAATAGCGGAAATGGTCGTAAGCGCTTTCTACTGGAAGCGTAAGACCATCGGCTTTGTAGCTGTCATCAGCCACCTTGAAGCTATCGATAACCGCATGCATCTCTTCATACCGTTGCTGGGCAAACAGTGTATCTGCCCGGGCAATGTAGTACTTCATTTTTTTTACAGCAATCGCCGTGAGCAGGTCTGCAGAAGGATCTTTTGCAAAGAGTCTGCGGGCGATTGTTTCGTAGTCAGATTCATCATTGCGCTCATAATAAATGAGGGCAGCTTTTTTCAGAAACTCGTTAGCCAGCTCATGATCGGGGTAGGTTTCTTCAAAGGCGAGGATTTGGGCCAGATACGCATCCTGCGCACCTGCGTCTTCGTAGTTTTTTATTCCCTTCAGCATGATGTTTTGGCGGGTGGTCTCGTCTACCTCCATAGATGCAGTATCGGCGTAGAGTTGCATATACATCTCTGCGGCTTTGAGCTTGTCGTTATAGGGCGCATTTTCGTACATTTCGATCACCTGCACCCGGGCCACCAGAGCTTCCGGTGATGTGGGATATTTTTCCACAAAAGCCATACGAAGTTCTTCGGCGCGTATATAGTCCGGGATGCTGTCGGCTAAAGTCCATGCACCTTTATAGGATGCAAACACTTCTTCCTTGGTCTCCATTACCGTTGCCAGATCCAGATAGAGATCGATGGCACGCAACGTATCACCACCGGCGATAAAGGAATCGATAGCTTTGTACTTAAATGCCTTTTTCTGACTCAGACTGTCCACTTCGGCAGCGAGGCGAAGATATTGCTCTGCTGAAGCGATGTTATCGCCAGAGTCTTTGTAAGTCTTTGCCTGTGATTGAATGGCGCTGAGCAGATTTTGACGAATGCTTTTCCTGGTCTCTTCCGGAGCAACTTCACTGGCAGCGCGGTAGTAGCTTTCTGCTTCCTTGTAATTCCCCTTATTCTGGCTGATTTCAGCCAATCGGGCATTACAGAGCATCTGCTTATCGGGCTCCAGATTGTAGCTGAGTAACGTATTGAAATTGGCATAGGCGGCATCCATGTTGTTATGGTCATAATTCGATTCTGCCCGCTGGAACAGGATACGCACCAGCTCGGTTTCGTTACGTTGGGGGAAGAGGGTTTGATCCAGCAATTTCTGTTCATGAGCGCTGTTTGCAGCTATCAGCAGAGAATCGATGGACTCTTTGGTGTATTGAATTCCGGTAAGCTCATCCAGATAAGGTTCGGTTCCAATCCGCTCTTGTACCAGATCATGGAATTTTTCATAATCGTAGTATTGGTCAAGAATCAAGTCCTGAACTTTGGGATGGGATTTGAATTGCGCAACGAACTCGTCTATGGTTTGTGCAGCCACAAGATAGTAAGACGGGTTCTTGGTTTCTTCGGCCAGATTTTGGCTGGCAAGGATTTTATTCAGAGCAATTTGTTCGAAATTGGCCAGGCTGTCGGCCCCCCAGAAGGGTGCGTAAGCCAGATAAGAATCGGCCAATTGGGAATATTGCTGATAATTCTCAATCGTTTTATCATCGATAAAGCGGTTGAAGTATTTTGGTTCTAAGAAGCTATATGCTTTTTTCAGGATATTCAGCTGTGGCTGGATGTCCTTTTCCTGATTCATCTGAAACCAGGGAGAATCGACCGTATAATTGGTCGTCATTCGATGATATTCCTCAGTAATCAGGTTTTCGGGAGACGCATTTCCGCGCACACGGTCGGGGTAGCGCTTGTATATAGTGATGATGGAATCGATATAGGAGGGAGAATCGAGAGCTGCCGGGTAGAGTTCCAGCATGGCATTATAGAGGTCTATCGCCTGCATTGGAGCGCTATAGTGCAGTTTCAAATCGATGCTTTCCATCAGCACCTGTTGTGCATAATCGTCATTGGTGAGCAAGGGAACAATTTCTTTGGCCATCTCTGCAGCTTGCGAATATTGTTCAAAATCGCTGCCGTCAGATTCGATAAGGCCAAAGGCAATGTTTTCCAATGCATCAGCCTCAAAGAATACTTTCTGAGTATCCAGAGAGTCTGCATCCATGGTGTTTAATAATTGGGTAAAATCTGAGATTGCAGCATCGAAATCACCACTGCTGAACCGTGCCCATCCCCGTTGGAACAGACCGTAGTTTTGCAGAGGATCGCCCTCGGTTTCTGCCACCATATTAAAATAACTGGCAGCCTTTTCAAAGAGAGGGTGGGGATTTTTTGCATCCAGGGCTAAATCGAAATAGGTTGTACCCAATCGATACGCAGCCTCGGTATGATACCGGGAATCGGGGAAATCCCGGTATATCTCTTCATAGGCAGCCAGGATATCGCTAAAGCGATCTTCCTGCAAGCGCAGAGAATCCGGCCAGTTTTCGGCAAATTCAATGTTCATCTGCCGGCGATTGTCACGGTTATCTATCTGTGCCCGAGTAGCATAATACGCCCAGTTATACAGCACCACATCCTTTTGCGTAAAATCAGGATCATTACGCAGCACCTGTGCGTAGTAGCGGCTGACGATGTCTGGTTGGCCCACATAGAGCTCGGTACTCATCTCGGCGAGATTAAAGTACATGCGTGCAATATCAGGATGGTGTGGATTCGCCCGAACGAAGTCATAGGTTTTGTCGAAGATTTCCTGTTTGAAGGCAAGCTTCTCGAGATATTTCTCCTGCAATTCCTGCGACACATTCTGAGCAAAAAGGCCAAAACCCAGCGTCATCAGAATGAGGGATATGATATATTTATTCATGGACAAGCTCTTTTTGGTATTGTTGATACTGTTCATCTTTTTTCAGGGAGTACTTGAACAACACATCAAGCATCTCCATTTGATACTGCTGATTTTGCCCAACCACATCATCGGTGAAGGTTTGTATCAGAGAATCGTAGGTATTTTGCACTTCGGCAAATTCTGCTGCCAGTACGTCACGCTCCTTGCCCATATAGCGGGCAATGCGTTTGTTGAAGTTCTCAGCAATATCACCCTGCAAAGAGCGGTATTCCTGTTTGCTCTGCTCCATTGCAGCGATTTCGTTATCGATCAGCTGTTCAACCTCGTCGTTCTGATACATCTGAAAATAGTATCGCGAAAGCACATCAAGAGCATCGATATCGGCTTGGGTAAGACTTGCCTGAATCCGGGCAATTGCTGCCTGTTGCGGATCATCAGCATGTATTGCTTCCAGATCAAGCCACTCTTTTTTGCGGGATGCTTCGACACGTTTTGTCTGAGCAAGTTCTTGAGCCAAAGCAATATCTCCAGGGGTCATCTCAGGGCTCAACATATAAATCTTTATAAATTCCAGAGATACCAGATTGGTGTCGATAGCGGCTATTTCTCGCTCGATAATTTCAGGAATCCGGTTGTTTTTTTGGTTTTGCGCCAAAGCAATGACCTGATCTATGTTATTAAGGGTATTGATGTAGTAGAAGTACTCATTCTCTAAAAGCAGCATGATATCTACTTTGTCGTCATGACGTCCTACATACATCTCTTTTAACAGTTCGTTCGTTGTTACGATGCTGTTTTCGAGGTTCGAGATTACCGTATCAGCGGTAGAAGCCGAATTGATGGTCCGATTATAGTCATCCAGAAGAGCTCTCTTTTCTCGCAGAGTATTCAATATCGCATCATTGTGCTCGATAAACTGAGTAACATTTTTTTCAAACTCTTCAGGGCTTTCCATTTCCAAATCCAGCGCGTAAGCCAATACACGTGCAGGAATGGTATAATCAGAGAATTTGTCTTTTGCCAATACTTTGATGCAGTAATCTTTGGCCGTTGCGTAGTCGTCATCCAAAGCAAAGCGAACGCCTATCTCATAGAGCAATTCGTCGTCGATGGCATCTTTTTCCATGGCAGCATACTGTGCATAATAGAGCATTGCCCGTTCGTGATCCCCATGCTCATCGTAGAGACGAGCCAGGGATACAATCACAAAACTGTAATGCGGCGTTTCTGGAGGATAGTTGTTCTGCAATTGCGTAAATGCGGACAAGGCGGCATCAATGCCTTCCTGATCATAGGTAATCAAGGCCAGGAGTGCTTGCGCTCTAAAGCCAAATTCCCCATCGGCGGATAATTGATTGAACAAGGTTTTTGCTTCGTCGTAAAAGCCCTCATTATAATAGGCATTTCCCAGATTGTACTGGATGAGGGTATTCCCCGTTGCAAGCCGATTTGTGGTAACGATGTCGATGTATGAAGCAAAGTCTCCACTCTCGAAATAGAGACGAGCCGCCATCATTGCCGCAGTTGTGTATCGGTTGCTACTGGGATATTGGGTGATGAGTTGAGACAACGCATCCAGAGACGCGGAAGTATTATTATCGGCCTGATATGCCAGAGCTCGGTAGTAGAGAATGTCATCCTGATAGGAGGGAAATTCCTTGAAGATAAAGCCAAGCGCCAAAATACGTTTGTCGTATTCTGCCTGGTCCTGTTTTGGATTAATTTCCGCGATTTGAGCTTCCTGCTCTCTGAATAAGTTCTCGAGTTTTCTTGATTCACCGGACAGATTAAATTCCCGTGCTTTCTTCCGTTGTTGAGTAATGGAACTGTAGAAAGCAATTTCATGCTCTATGTTTTGTAAATCCTGTTCCTCGGATGTAATCTGTTTTATGAGTGTTTCATAATCCTCCGGCAAGCTCAAGCAGGTCGCGCTGATGAGCGCAATCAATAAGAGGATATATAGCTTTTTCATAAGAACCAGATTATTCTTTCATCAAGTTTTTGATTTCGTCGAGTTCTTTTTCTGCCCGTTCACGCCGCTCTTGAATCTTGCGAAGTTCTTCCTTCAGCATATCGGCAGCGTCAGTACGTTCCGGTGATACATAGAGTTGTTCGCCAGTCGCCGTCTTCCCTGTCTGGAAGGCACGTTGGTCTTTGTTTTTCACTTCAGAGTACTTATCGAAGATGTAGGTAAGAGCAAAATCGCCGGTGAAGCTGGCGTTGTCTTTCATATTATCTTCAACGTTAATAAGACCAATAGTCGCTTTAAGATTTCCAAAGTCATAACTCATTCCCATATTCAGATTAGCTCCACGCATCTCACCAATAAGAGTAAGATTTTGAGCGGGGCGAATCTGCAGACCGCCGAAGAAGCCCATGAAGTATTGGTCTTTTTCTCCTCGTGTGTCATAGCCACGGCTGCCAAGACCAATATTAAGGGTGGTCTCTAGAGCCTTTGACAGAGGCAAGCCACGAATTACCGCCGTCTTACTGGCAACAAAATAAGGGGTTGCTTTCACATAGATAAATGCATCAGGTAAATCCGTATGACTCTCGGGATTAGTATATTTGATGTCTGAGAAAAGGTTTTCAATCCCGATTGCAATGGCGGGATTCCGCATGCTTTCGTGAACTACCGCATATTTGAAGTTAGCAGTTATCAGATCTTCATTCATAGCCATCAAGCCAAGTTGAAGACGATTCTTAATACCATAGTTAACGGTTCCACCGTAGAATAACCCCTCCTCCCTGTCACTATCAGTTTGATAGTAGAGACCAGAAAGAGAGACATCGAACATCTTGTGTGGTAAAATGTAGGCCGTACGAATTCCCAGGGAATTTTCGCTCGAATACGGACTCGCAATAAGGAATTGCATCATAATTAACGCAATGATAACGAGAATTGGCTTTTTCATCTTTTCCTCCATACAGAAATCAATCATAGATAAGAAATTGACATTTTTTCCGTCAAGTTTTTTATCTGTTATTCGAAAATTAAAGTATTTGTGAGGTGTCATGAATGACAGAAAGAATCTCGGAATCCAGGGAGAAAACACCGCCACAGCCTATTTACAACGGAAGCAATATCACATTCTCGAACGCAATTATCACTCAGCTTATGGGGAAATAGACATCATCGCCAGAAAGAATGATGTCCTTGTATTTGTGGAAGTTAAGACCAGATCTGGTTCGCTTGATACCGGTCTTTCCAGCGTCTCCCGGGGAAAACAAAAAAAAATAATCAACACTGCTCAAATCTATCTGTCCCGGCTTTCCTCTGATACACTATTGGAAACACGCTTCGATGTGATTTCTTTGACCCCTGCCGGTGATGGGACTTTCGCCATCAAACACCTAAAAGATGCTTTTCGGCCAGATTACTCCAGCTGATCGTAGTCAAAATTCTCTCCCAACAGATCGCGGTAATTGGGTTGCGTCGTCTCGGTTTCATCTTTTCCACTATAAATCAACCTGAAATTTCCGGTTCCTGAATTATCCATGAAAATATAGGATGTCTGCCGCGTTCCTTCGTACCGCCAGATGATATAATCCCGACTTTGTGATTGGAGAGAAAACTCAGTCTCACCCTTTTTGGTCTCATCAGGTTTTCCATATTTGATGTAAAGGCGACCTCGATCTGATTCCCAACCATCGGAGAAAAATGAAAAATGCTGATTGGTATAGGCTAATCGCTCTTTGATATCATCGTAAAATTCATTTTTTGTGGTGGATGGTTCATAATCCCGGCTCACCCAAAACCGATTGATAAAATTCCGTTTACCCTTTTCAGACAACCCATCCCACGTGCTCTTTTTCACGTCCGGTAAGAAATACTGCACCAGTTTAAATTCCTTCTCCAGATCATTGAGCATACGGGTGAGATGGCCGGAATGCTCGATCACGCTGAAATAATCCTGTACCTGCATGGTCTTGCCTGTGATTTCATCGGTGACAATCATGATGATATTATACAATCCGGGCTCATAGTCGGAGATTTGAATCTCTTTGATGCGGTTAATCAAGGCCGAAGATTTGTTGATTTTCCCTGAAAGGGTTTCCACCTCTTCGCCGTTTCGCATCACCACGACAGATTCAGACAGATCACTCACACCCTGGGCATCCAGCCCAAAATTCCGAATCTCAAAATAGATGAAAAATGAAGAGTGCCGGGTATTGTCAAAAATATGATGCGGTTCCACATCAAACCGCATCCCGCCACGGATAAAACGCGCCCGATATGATGAGGTGTCCGCCACGATGGCGGCACTCATTTCCAGGTCGCTGATGAGTCCATCGGGAGCAAGAAGCGGCAAAGGAACCACTTCTGATGTGGATTCGTTGCTGCCAGTATCGGTAATTTGAACGAGCAAATCGTAGCCATCCCGTTTCATGGGCAGTACGATTTTATCCAGATAGCCATTATCGGTTTTAGTCATATCTTCGTTTTCCAGAATGATTTTCGCCGGCATCGGATCGAAGGAATAGACGGTATTACCCTGTTGCTGCAGAGAAACAGCGATGGTGATATCCGCTGTAAAACCCTGATCTGTGCGATTGAACAGCAAATCTCTGTAAGGTATTTTATAGTTCACTTCGATTACGGTGATACCGCTATCATCTAAGAACCGGTTGGCATCCAGATAGACATGCAGGGTTGCCAGAAGAGGCATCATGGCGAAAAGCGCGAGAGCGAAAAAAGATAGTTTTTTCATTGATTACTCCGTTTAGATTTGTACTTGGGCATTAAGTGGGCTGGTGGCAATTTTGCTCAAGGCATCCAATAAAGCGGCTTCCAGTTTTACTTTTGCCAGTCGCGGATGGATATGCAGTACGCGGAAATGTTCAGTCTCCACATCCAGATGAATACCAAAATTACCCTGATTTTCTGTGAACATTTGTTTCAGTTTTTGACCGATTTTACCATCCAGCATTTTTTCTGATGTCTTTATATAGATGTCTCCCGAAAGGGAATTGAGCTCTTTAACGCTCAAAATTCGCTTCGGAGAAATGCGTAATAATGTGTCATTGCCCTTTTGATAGGGTGATTTGGATCCGATAATCACATAGCATTTGCCCACCTCGATCTGATGAATAAACCTCTCGAAAGCATCGCCAAACAGCGAAACTTCAAACCGCCCGGTGAGATCTTCACAGATAACAAAGGCAAAAGTATCCCCCCGCTTGGAACGACGCTTCACCACTTCTGTAACGATACCGGCGATCACGATTTCCTGAGGCAGTGAATCACCCTGATTTTCTGCTTTTTTGGAATCCATATTGGTTATCACCTTCAGTACGCTCTGATATTGATGCAACGGATGCCCGGACCAGTAAAAGCCCAGATATTTTTTTTCCAGATTCAGCGTGTCATTTATGCCCCAGTCTTCAACTTTGGGCAGCTCAGGAAGGTAGGAGGTATCTTCCTCTTCTTCCTCAAAGACATCAAAAAGCACCATCTGACCCCTGCGTTTCTCGGCTTGCACATTGCCGGCATATTCCAGGGCATTTTCGATGGCCGCATAATTCTGCGCCCGGGTACCGCTGAAATCATCCAGCGCACCGGAACAAATCAGACTCTCCAATACTGTTTTGTTCACGTTCATCGTATCTACCCGGGAACTGAGCTCAAAGATGGTGGAGAAGGGACCATTGCTGTCACGTTCTTTAAGGATGGCTTCGATGGCGGCGCTTCCCATATTTTTGATAGCCCGCATCCCAAAGAGTATTTTCTTTCCATGGACGGTGAATTCCCGGTCACTGGTATTGATGTGAGGCGGGAGCACTTCCACATCCATGTTGCGGCACTCTTCGATAAAGTAGGGAATCTTGCTGGGATTTTCTTCCAACGACATCAGGGCGGCCATAAATTCCACAGGATAATGGGCTTTAAGGTAGGCGGTCTGAAAAGCCACAAAGGCGTAGGCTGTGGCGTGACTTTTGTTAAAGGCGTATTTGGCAAATTCTTGCCAGTTAGCCCAGATGTTTTCGATAATGGTGGATGATACGCCGTTTTGGGTGGCGCCATTCACAAATTTCATCTTCAGTTTTTCCATGAGGGCAGCTTTTTTCTTACCCATAGCTTTACGTAGGGTGTCAGCTTCGGCACCGGTCATCTTGCCCATTTCCCGGGCAATTTGCATCACCTGCTCTTGATACACCGTTACGCCGTAGGTTTCCCGCAGCGCATTTTTGGTGAGAGGATGCACATATACTATCGGTTCGCGGCCGTGTTTCCGGTTGATAAAGGTATCTATAAACTGCATTGGCCCTGGACGGTAAAGGGCCACCATGGCGATGAGATCTTCAAAAACGTTTGGCTTGAGATCCCGCAAATATTTTTTCATTCCGGCAGATTCAAACTGGAAAATACCATCTGTCTGTCCGTCGGAGAGCAAGGTGTAGGATGCTTTATCTTCCAGATCGACGTTGGCAATATCCACATTGATGTTCTGAGATTTTTTCACCAGGTCGCAGGTGCGCTTTATCACCGTGAGGGTTTTCAGTCCTAAAAAGTCCATCTTCAGCATCTTCAGTTCGTCCAGCCATTTACCTTCGTATTGCACCACCATTGCCGGTTCCTGACCCTTTTGGGTGGTTATGGCCAGAGGTACATAATCGCTAAGCATCCCGGGAGCAATCACTACGCCGCAAGCATGCACACCGATCTGACGGATAAGCCCTTCCAATACTCTGGAATACTCCAGAATGGTAGCATAAAGGTCGTTGCTCTGCATCATTGCAGCAAACTCTTTTGATTGCTTCAGAGCTTCATCCAGGGTGATTTTTGGGGTTCCGGGAATCAGTTTGGTAATTTCGTTAGCCTTGGCTGCCGGCACATCCATCACCCGTGCCACATCCTTGATCACCGATTTTGCACCCAGTGTGCCATAAGTGATAATCTGGGTAACGCTGTCGCGACCATATTTATCTACCACATAATCCAGCACTTTCTGGCGTCCTTCGGTGCAAAAGTCGATATCGATATCCGGCATCCCGATGCGGCTTGGATTGAGGAATCGCTCAAAAAAGAGGCCATATTTCAGGGGATCAATCTGGGTGATACCCAATAAATACGAAACAATGCTGCCAGCAGCAGAGCCGCGTCCTGGCCCTACCGGCACATCCATTTCCCGTGCTTTGTCTATAAAGTCTTTTACCACCAGAAAATAGCCATCAAAGCCCATGCTGTGAATCACGGAAAATTCGTATTCGATGCGCTCTTTCACTTCATCGGTGAGTTCGCCATAACGGGCCGGCACGTTTTCATAGCACAGCGCCAGCAGATATTCTCCCATGTCTTTGTACTGTGGCGGAATCTCGATGCCGGGCAGAAGAAAATCGTTGTAGTCCAACTCCAGATTAATCTGGTCGGCAATTTTCTGGGTGTTATCATAGGCCTGCGGCTGGTCGGGGAAAAGCAGTCGCATTTCGGCTTCTGTTTTGAAATAGAGGTCTGAGGTTCTGTAACGCATCCGATCGGTGTCATTCAGAGATTTCCCGGTTTGGATGCAGAGCAGCACATCATGAGCTTTGGCATCTTCTTTTTTCAGGTAATGGCAGTCATTTGTCACCACCATCGGTGTGTCGGTGGTCTGTGCAAGGTCGATAAGCATCGGCGCAACCCGCTTCTCCACATCTATGCCATGGTCTTGAAGCTCGATGTAAAATCGCTGGGGAAACAGCTTTTTGAAGTAGGCAACCTCGGCCTTGGCTTCTTCTACTTTTCCATCCAGCAAGAGCCGTGGAATTTCCCCCTGAACGCAGGCAGTAAGGCAGATAAGCCCGTCACTGTGCTTTTCCAAGATGTTTTTGTCGATCCTCGGCTTGTAATAAAATCCCTCCAAATAGGCGTAGGAAGAGAGTTTCATCAAGTTTTTGTAGCCCGTGAGATTTTGGGCCAACAACACCAGGTGGTGTCGTGTATCTTTTTTGGATGCAGGATCTTTTACGCTCCCTCTGATAATGTAGGTTTCGATGCCGACAATCGGCTTCACACCGCTTTTTTTAGCCTGCATCACAAAATCGATAGCCCCGAACATGTTGCCGTGATCGGTCATCGCTACGGCAGACATCCCATACTCTTTGGCCAAGGCCAGCATCTTATCTACCCGACAGGCACCATCCAGCAAACTATATTGCGTGTGATTGTGTAAGTGTACAAAACTCATAATTTTACATTCCCTTCCTTTTGAACAATGCGAATTTTGTAAAGGAATTGGTTACTGTCAAAAGGTTTTCCTATTTATTTCCAGAGATGGCGTAAGTGCAAATTTCTCCTTGACATAATTCACTGACATCTTACTCGGTGACTGCGTGCTCAGTTAATGGAAGAAGGAGCTCTATGAATAAACGACAGAAGCAAAAGCAAAAAACCCGGGAAAAAATAGTATCCTGCGCCAAAGAGCTTTTTATTCAAAAGGGATTTTTGCACACAACCACATCAGAGATCGCGGCAGCGGCAGGCATTGCCCATGGCACACTGTTCCTCCATTTCCCGGCCAAAGAATCTCTCATCCTGGAAATAATGGACACCGTTCTGGAGCAGATCCAGGCAGCGCTTCAGCCGGTGATAGCCCATGCCGGGAACCTCGATGAAATCATACGCTGTTACCTGGACCTGATAGAACAACACGAGGCGATATTTTCCACTAAAGCCCGGGAGATGCCCTTTTACGGTGATGAATTACGACGCAAACTGCTTTTTCGCGATGCCATCATTCGTGGCCATTTTCACACATTGTTCCAACAGGGCATCGATGACGGAATTTACCGTCAAGTGGATATCCAAACGGCTCTCACCTTCTTTTTCGGTGCCATCCATTATTACCTGAGTCTCAAACAGATTTTCGTAGTCGATGGCAGTGTCATCGGAAAATTCAAAGATCAGATTATTTCTACCTTTAATGCTCTCATAACCATCCCCAAAACGGAGGAATCATGAAAGAGATGTACATGTGTAAAAGTTGCGGAAGAATAATGAAGACAGCAGAAGATTTTGCCAACGGCGAAATAGGTGCGCCCTTTTGCGCGCAGTGCACCGACGAATTTGGTGCTGGAAAACACTACTCAACCATCCTAAAGCAAACCACGCAAACTTTGATACATCAAATGGGAATAAACGAAAAGGAAGCGGAAAAAATAGCTATGGAAAACCTGAAAAACATACCTCACTGGGCTCGGAAACAACAACTTCTGGAAGACAAAAATCACATCATCATCACCGACGTAGGCAGCACCACCACCAAGGCGCTGCTTCTTTCAAAAACTGCCGACACCTGGAAAATCAGCGGCATCCGCCACGCGCCCACCACGGTAGAAAAACCCTTTGAAGACGTTAACATCGGCGTGCAAAATGCCATCACCGCATTGCAGAAGGCCACCGGCATCACCCTGCTGCACAAAACAGCTGAGACGTTTTCCATCCCCAAAGACACCCTGTACATCACCACCAGCAGCGCAGGGGGCGGATTACAAATCGTTGTCATCGGCCTGACAATGTGGGATTCTGCGGGCAGTGGTCGCCGGGCAGCTTACGGCGCTGGTGGCGTGATATTAGACACCTTTGCCATAGATGACAAACGCAGCAGTCTGGAGCAGATGAAGCTCATGGGGATTTTGCATCCGGACATCATTCTTATGGCAGGAGGTGTGGAAGGCGGCGCTGTCTCATCCATCTTGCGGCTGGGAGAGATTTTACAGTTTGCAAATCCCCAACCAAAATTCGGCGATAAAGCCCACATCCCGTTGATCTTCGCAGGTAACACCGTTGCCCGTCCCTACATCGCCAATTTGCTGGGTCACAATTTTGATCTGTTCATGGCACCAAACCTGCGCCCCAATATGCGGGAAGAAAATCTGGAGCCGGCGCGGGAAATGATTCACCGACTCTTTATGGACAACGTGATGGAGCAGGCTCCCGGCTATGGCGCACTAAAGAAAAAAGTCTCCGACGACATCATCCCCACTCCTACCGGTGTGATCCGGGCGCTGCAATTGTTGAGTAAAAAACTGGAAACAAACGTATTGGCCGTGGATATCGGCGGCGCAACTACCGACGTCTTTTCCAACATCCAGGGTAGTTATTTCCGCACTGTCAGCGCAAATTACGGGATGAGTTACAGCATCTCCAACGTGTTGAAAGAAGCCACTCAGGATGCGGTGATGCAGTGGATCGACCCGGCAATTTCCCGCCAGACAGCACTCAACTATATCGCCAACAAAATGCTCTATCCCACCTTCGTGCCCACATCCACACATCACATCATGATAGAACACGCGGTAGCCCGATGCGCCATCAATATGTCATTGAAGCAACATCTGGAAATGAATTTCAACACATCCCAGATCGGCTTTTTGGACAGAGTAAAAACCGCCAGCCATCTGGAACGCATCCGTGAAGCATTTTACTTCGACCAGGAAAACGAACGGAAAAAATTCCATCTTTACGATATCGACGTGCTCATCGGTAGTGGCGGTATCATGTCCCACACCCAAAATGATCGTCAGACTCTTTCCCTCATCTACAACGGGTTCCGCCCCGAAGGAATCACTGAAATCTGGCGAGACCGTGATTTTATTACCCCACACCTGGGCAAGCTCAGCACCATCAACGAAACCATCGCCAGCGAATTGCTGCAAAATGAGTGTCTCCAGCGCATTGCCATAACGATCCGGCCGGTTACCAGAAAATGGAAACGAAACCAGGCCGTGATGAAGATAGCCATAGACGGCGCACCCCTTAAAATCATGTCGGGAGAAATGCACTATCTGGACAATCCCGCTGCTGCATCCCGCTCCATAACCATAGAGATGAACAAAGGATTTTATTTGGATGACTTTGAGCAAACCTTCACTTTCCAGAGCGACTTACCGCTGTTTATCGACACCATTTTTGATGACACCCAACGTTTTGCCGCCGAGCAGCAAGCCATGCAGAGTTATCGGCTGGATGCAGACCCGCCCAGCATCGAAGCCACCTTTGCATCCTGCCTGGAAAACAAAGAACTGGCAACCGGAAAGCAAAGCCAGATTTTTGCATTGCCCTACGATGGCGAGATTTTAGTAAGCCCGGGTCAGACGGTTTCGCCGGACACTTTGTTGGGTGAAAATCGCTATGATCCACCGCGGATTTATGTGATCACGCTTTTTGATAAAACCTACCTGCGGCTCACCCCGGAAAACCTGAAAGAATCCCTGTTGATTCATGAAGGTGATGAGGTGAAATCGGGACAGCGAATAGTAGAAGTGGGGCGCAAAACTCTGATGGAAGAGTTACAATTTCAACATTATTTCTTCGAGTCACCTGTGCGGGGGCGTGTGGAAACCATCAATATGGATTCCGGCACGGTGATCATGCGGGAAATTCAGGATTATTCCACCAAGCCAAAGACCATCAACGTGGCCAAAAAGATAAACGTGCCACCGGCCCATATGATGCGCTACATGAAGAAGGAGCTGGGAGAATTTGTCTATGCCGGCGAGATGCTGGCATCCCGTCTGATCGACGTGCAGGGAGACAATTTTCCCCTCAGTGCATCCTGCCCAACCACCGGCACCATCTCCGCTGTGGATAAAACCACCGGCAATGTGACCATCCAATACAATAAGGAGCCTTACCGCCTGCAGGCCGGGATACAGGGAACCGTTACCCACATCCAGCCAAAACGCAGCGTAGCCGTAACCTACAACGGCACCACTGTCCATGGCATCATCGGTTTTGCTGCCGAAGCATCGGGCAGGTTGCGGGTGCTGGGAAATGCCACCCGACTGGCAGAGTGTGGTACTGGCGACGTGGTGTGCTCTCTGGAGCCCATTTCATTGGCTTTTTTGCAGGATGCAACACGGCTGAAGGTGAGCGGTGTGATAGCGCCATCCATGCATAATAACGATCTCATCAGCTTTTTGGGAATAGAGATCGGCGTAGCTCTTACGGGTAATGAAGCCATCCCTTTCCCGGTGCTCTTCACCGAAGGATTTGGAGAATTTTCCATGCACCCGCTGTATCGAGATTTCCTCAGCAGCAAAGACGGTGCAGCCTGCTATATAAACGGCCACACACAGATTCGTGCCGGCGTGGTTCGGCCCAAGATTGTTATCACTCAATAAGACAAGTTGTTGAGGGTGTCATAGTTCCATTTGCCCCTGTACATCCTGCTTCAATATCAACGGAGATCGTCTGAGAATCAATGCCCAGATCATTTTCGCAATAGACGGTAAATTCAAAATTGCTGGTGTTGCAAGCCAACAGGTTTTCAAAATGCCCGACACTTCATTGAGATTCAAAAGGAATCTGGCAGTTTCAGCACCTATCTGTGTGGCTTTGTGAAAGAGTTTTTTAGATGGAATATCTATTTAATGGTCACTTATATTACTTTCAACATTCTTTCGAAAAATCAATTTGTTGAGCCCCCAATAATTTAGTAACCCGGTAAATACCAGAGCGATTAAATTGCAGTAAATGACATCAAGTTTCACGGTTTTACTTATTATCAATATCAATAATAATCTAAGGCCAAACACAGAAACAACCGTTAAATTGTAAGGTAAGAAGTTTTTTAAATACGCGTTACGTGTCTTTGCTGTTCGGTCTTTCCAAGTCCAAAAGAAAGACATCGTATAATTATTGATTACTGCAATTTCAAAACCTATAGCAGGTGTGATGATATATACAAAAAAATAGGAATGAAACACCCATTTTTTAAAAATGAAAATCACAATCGTATCAATTATAGTTCCGACTAGATTTGTAATGAAAAATTTACTAAATCGCAATTTTATCATTTAGCTGGCGTTTTCCCTTTCTTTTTCCTCAATAACCTTTTTATCTTTAAAATATGCAACGATAAAGGCGATATAAAGAGCTGTGCCGACAATAATCGCAAACAAATCGAAATACGTAATGTGCGAGTTGAATAGAGCTATTTTCGGATTTTTATGAACAAAAAACAAAATCGTATTGCCTATTACAGCCATTAATCTGACTTCAGTTGGTCCTATACCACCATAAGATATTTTAAAAAATCCGGCTAAATAAGAATCGATATACGTATGAACTGACAACAAAAAGTAACCTATTATCAAATACATGGCAATGTCGAACCTTATGAACGGTGAAACTCCAAGAGCTACTCCGATAATAAAAGTCGTCATCGCATCTACATTATGATCAATGTAAAAACCGTAAAGCGGTCTCTCAATATGTCTGTATCTGGCAATCGTTCCGTCAAGGCTGTCACCAAACCAATTGATAAAAAATCCAAAACTCGCCAGCCATAAGAAACCATATCCGAAATTACTAAAAAAATATCCGAGTAGGATGACCAAGGATCCGAATAAACCAAGATAGGTTAAATGATCAGGACTGATTGAATTATGCATTTTTGACGCAAAATAAAGAAGAATTTTCTTTTCCAAAGGACGAGTTATTGATTCGTTTACTCGTTTCGCTACTTCATGTTCCATTTTATACTCCTATATTATTCTAATATTGATTCCTTTGGTGATACACATATTTTTTTAAAATATCTGTCAATTTTTGAATTAAAAATGCTGCAATTATTTTCATAATTGCAGCATAATTTTGTTACATGAAGAGAATCACAACTCTTCTTCACCGTGCAGTTTGTTCATTATTTTCTTTTCTGTTTTATAAGAAATATGATCAACGATGCTATAAATAGACGGAACAATCAATAAGGTAAAGAATGTTGCGGAAATCAAACCACCGATGACAGCAATCGCCATTGGTGCTCGCATCTCTGATCCCTCTCCGGTACTAACTGCCATTGGAAGCATACCCATAATTGTCGTTATTGAAGTAATCAGCACAGGTCTGATTCTATCCTGACCTGCCTGCAAAAGAGCCTTATGCTTTTCAATTCCTTGGTTTATCAATTGATTAGCACGATCAATAAGTACAATTCCGTTATTTACCACAATACCCGCCAGAATTATAATTCCAATAAAAGCAGGGATACTGAGAGTTGTTCCTGTTATAAATAATGCTAAAATCACTCCTATAATTGCGAGTGGCATTGTAAACATTATTATGAACGGTTGACTAAAGGACTCAAATTGGGAAGCCATAACGACATAAATCAGAACGATAGCAAGAAGTAAAGCCTGAATCAAACTTTTAAAACTATCTTTCATATCTTTGTAAGAACCACCAAATTCGATAAAATACCCTGAAGGAAGATTTTTTTGAATATCACTAATTGATTCTTTCACCTCTTTTATTGTGGACCCTAAATCCCTATCAAAGATATTTGCTGTTACCGTTGCTTTTCTTGTCTGATGCTCACGCTCAATTTTTAAAGGTCCATAGCCTTCCTTAATTTCAGCAACTTGCTTTAGAGGTACTGAGAATCCTAAAGGTGAGCTGATACTGATGTTCTCAATTTCTTGTAAGGAATTCCTGCTTTCTTCTTTCAGTCTAACCCGAATATCGGTTTCATCTCCGTTTTCCTCTCGGAAAA
>JAGGWK010000029.1 GCA_021157525.1 Candidatus Cloacimonadota bacterium
AGCGGGATGTATCCGGCGGCAGAGCAAAGTTTGGCCAGGGCAATCCAGTTTTCTTCTCCCCACAGACGGGTGAGCCAACGGGTTCCACAGCCGGTGTTCATGCCGATGATGCGTCCCTGGGGAAGCTCAAAACGCCGAACTTTTGGGGGCAATTCCAAAATATACTCTTCCCCATCCCAGCTGAAGCCACACATTTCCAGAATTTCCTGGGGGTAGCTCTTGGTATTTTGCAGACACAGGTCATCAAAGAGCCCGGTAAGCCATTTGTGCTGAGCTGCTTCGTTGGCGGGTTTGCATTTACCGAAGGCATCCTGCAGATAGCCGTGCTTTTCCTTTGCATCAATCATGCTGGCCAAAGCGATGGCATGGGGATCTTTATCCAGATTATACAGGATGTCAAAATGATTGGCCAATGCCCAGACGTGGGTCTCGGTGCTCCACTTCATAATGCGGTGCACTTTGCTGGCAGGAACCAGCACCGGGTAATCGGTGATCCAGGTAATTTCGGCCTGTGGATAGGTAGCGGTGAGTTTGTGCAGCAGCGGCGTGGTGCGTATCACATCGCCGGCAGCGCCCAGTTTGATGATGAGGATGCGTTGGGAAAAAGCCTGATATTGTGGACATCCTGCGCAATGATAGCCATGGGTTTTATGGGGTTTGCAGGGAATGTCTCCCCTAAAATGGATGCAATCGCTATGAATCTGCATCGGCCGCTTCCCCGCGCTGCTTATCGGCTTCATCCTTGTTGATAATCACTCGGGACATATATTCATCCAGCTCCATCTGAGGCGCCATTTCGTAAATGGCATTCACCACTTCAAGAATATTGGGGAACGCGATGCTGAAGGGAAAACTCTTTTCTTCGCCATTTATTTCGTAAACGATTTTCAATTGTCGCTGGCGCGCACTGGCTAATACAAATTTGCGCATGGTGCTCCAGGAAATGGTCACCTTCCTGCGGGCGATGAAACGGAAACTCACATCCTGCTCAGTAAAGGTAATGGCGTTGATGGAAAAGACGTTTCGCATCAATGAATTGGCAGCGAAAAAGATGATCACAAAGGGAAATATCTTGATCCACGTGGTGGTCTCTGCTGCTATTCGGGAAAAGATAAACCACCCGGCATAGGCGATGCAAAAGAGTGCCAGAAGGATGGTAAACCAGCGGACAAATTGATTGAACCGATAGGTGCGCGGCAGGCCTCGGGTTTTGTTGATATCGATATAAACTTGTTTTATAGCTCTCATTTATACTCCTCATACAATAGGTCATCCAGGATAAAATCCGGGGTGGTAAAGATGCCGAAAAGCTGCATGTCTCCAGGGCCTCCATGGAAGTCGCTGCCACCGGTGCGCAGGAGTTTTCGCTCCTGAGCGATGGCATCGAAGTGATCAATTTCATCCTGAGAAGCTTTGCCATAAAATACTTCCAGACCATCCAGCCCCATGTCGATGAGTTCAAAAACGATGGCTTCGTCCTGGATGATAAAAGGGTGAGCCAATACGGCGATGCCACCGGCTTCATGAATCACATTGATGACGTCCTGGGATGACCTGGTAGGTTTGGGCTCGTAGGCCGGACCATATTCCCCGATGTATTTATCGAAGACTTCGTATTTGTTGCTGCAATAGCCAGCTTGAATAAGAGCATTGGCTATATGCACCCGCCCCAGAAAATTGTTTTCTCCCGACAGTTCATAAAGGGTTTTTAAATCAATGTGCATGCCCAGAGCATCCAGTTTTTTCAAGATTTTCTTCGCTCGGATGGTGCGCCCTTTTACTATGTTGTGCAGCATTTTTTGCAGTTTGCGGTTTTTAATGTCGAAATTGTACGCTAGAATATGGATATCGTGCTCCTGGTATTCACTGCTGATCTCTATCCCGGGAATTATTTGCAGGGGAAATTCCTTTTTCAGCTTCAAGGCCTCTTCCAAGCCAGCGGTGGTATCGTGATCGGTGATGGAAATGACGTTATATTTGTTTTTTACAGCCAACGCCAATATCTCTCTCGGGGAGAGCGATCCATCCGAAAAATTGGTATGGATGTGTAAATCTGCCTTCCTCATGTAACTCCCTAAATTCTAATATCTTTTTTTACACCACATATAAAACTCATCCTCTGCTGTAAAGTAAAAAGGATTTAGGGAGACAAATGCCCCGTATGAGATGTCCATTTTCGTGCCCTCAAACCTGCTGCATCTCACCATGTTTGGCAGCGGTTTTCTTTGCAGGACGCATAAAAGTCTCTGCTGGAACAGTGATTTCGGTTGGAGCTGTTCCACCAATCGTTTCCCCCTGAGGTTAAAATCGGTACCTGAAATATTGGATTTACAGCAATATCTCCCGATCGATCTCACCTTGATCGTCTTGTCACGGCATAGTTCATGTGTTAACAGTGAACAAAGAGGGGATCGGACTTGGCCGGTCCGTTCAACAGGCATGGAGAGTAGGGCTGGGACGAGAAATCCGTGGTTACTTTTTTGCCCTTGACATACGTTGCTGCTTAGCAAGGATTAATTTTCATCTCCTGAGAAGGGAGAAGAGGAGAGAGAATGATTGAATTACAGGATACGTTTCAGTATAAACTGAGCGGATTTTTCAAGACCTGCATCTTGGAGAGCATCCCACGACAGAGGAGCCGACAGAATCAGCGGTCTGCATCCAGATAAAAAAAGAAAACGAAACAATAAAGGAGAGCCTATGCATTTCTCAGAAGAACTGGTGAAAATCTGTAGTGACTATCCAGAACTGAAGTTACAATTTAACTATCAAGACTGGGCTACGGATTTCCTGCGCTTTTATCAGAGCCAGGTAAATTACAACATTTCCAAGCACTCGATTTCCCTGTACACCACGGTGTATGCAGGCAAACGATCTTCATCCTTCACGCTGCTAAACCCAACGGTGGCTGAGTTGAAAGCAAAGATAGAAGAAGCCCGTAACATCATCGTAAAACTACCCGAAGACCCCGATTTTATCGACCTTGAAGAGCAGCGTGAAAAAACTGCCGAAGCAGACAAAACCAACAACATCCAGGCCGTAAGTCTGGATGCTAAAATAGACATCCTGCAGCACATTGCCAATGCCGTAGCGCCCTATGATTTCAAGATCTTCGGCACTTTTGTGTGTAACTGGAATGTGAGCCACATCGTAAACAGCAACGGTCTGCTCAAACGGGAAATCAACACCCCGGTAATGCTGGAGCTCAAAGCGGTGCAGGAAGGACGTCAGGTAACGGTATTGGAAACCTACGGCGGTGAGAATTTTGCCACCTTCGATCTGGATGCATTTACCGCCCGTCTGGTGGAAAAGGTAAAAGTTGCCACCGGCGAAATTGTGGATGTGGAACCTGGTGAATATGAGGTAGTCCTGGCTCCTCGTTGCATCGGTGAATATCTACAATATCTTTCCGAAGGCATGAGCGATGGCAGCCTGGATTCGAAGCAGAGCTTCTTTGAAGGAAAAATGAACACCCGGGTTTTCCCCGAAAGCATCACCGTCACCGATGATCCAACCCATCCTGATCTCTACAATTTTGATTACGATGGCAACGGTCACATTTATGAAAAAACGACCCTCATCGACAAAGGAATTTTCCGCAATTTCCTGGTGCACAACTATTATGGCCGCAAACTGAAAATGCCGATAAATGGAGCATCCGGCTCTGCTCTGATTATGGAAACAGGGGATGCATCCCGTGATGAAATGATCGCTTCCATCAAGAAAGGACTCTACATTTCCAGCCTGCATTACATGAATTTTATCAATCAGAAGGAGACCTCACTCACCGGCCTTACCCGTGATGGGACATTCCTCATTGAAGACGGAAAAATAACCAAGGTGGTAAATAACCTGCGCTTCACCGAGAAGATTTGTGACATCCTAAACGGTATCACAGCTATCGAAAACACCAGCTACACCGTGCCATTCTCCAGCAATTATGGAGAATTCGGCATTGGCAGCGTAAAAATGCCCCATGTAAAAGTAACTGGTTTTAAGATCAGTTCATCCACCAAAACCATCTAGGGCAGGAGGGAAGAATGAAAAAACTGGTATATGACATCGTAAACAAACTGCATCAGCCAGAGATCACCTTTGGTGACGTGCGTTTTACCGCTACCGACGAACAGACCATTTACTTTGAAAAAGGCACTCTTAAACATTTCAACACAAACCGCGATAAAACAGCCATCGGCGTACGGGTATTGGTTCAGGGATGCTGGGGCTTTGCCGGCACCACTATCCTCACCACCGCATCCATAGACGCCACCATCAAAAAGGCTATCGCAAACGCCAAAACCGGCTCACGATTCCGTGCAGAAAAAGTACCCTACACCCCCACAAATCCTACCCGGGGCAGCTACTTCTTCCATCCCGACGAAGACCCCTTCCTTATGGATGACCAGGAGAAAATAAATCATCACGAAACCATCGCAAAACAGCTGGTGGGCAATCCCGCCATCGTCTATTCATACGTATATACCGAATTCTATCGCCAATACAAAGTCTATGCAAATACCGAAGGTACTTTTGTGGACAGCCTGGTGTATGACACCCTCCCCATGATGTACGTGCTGGCATCCAATGGCACCGAAACCCAATGCCGCACCCATCCCGGACACATGAGTGGCATGCGCGGGGGTTACGAAATTGTCCGTGATATCCAGATGGAAAAGAACGCACCCATCATCGTGGAAGAAGCCATCAAGCTGCTGGACGCACCCCGCATCACCGAAGAACGGGCCGACATCATCATCGGCGGTGGACAGCTGGCACTGCAACTCCATGAATCGGTAGGACACGCCACCGAAGCAGATCGCATCTTTGGCAAAGAGATATCCTACGCCGGTAAAACCTTCATTAAACCTCACATGCTGGGAAACTTCCGCTATGGCTCGGATGCAGTGAACATCTATTCAGACAGCACCGACGAAGGTGGCATGGGCTATCATCTGATAGACGATGAAGGTACGCCGGGACGCCGCGTGGACATCATCAAAAACGGCATTTTGCTGGATCAGCAGACATCCCGTGAGATCGCACCTCTGCTGGGTAAAGCCCCCAGCTCAAACATGATGGCATCCTATGCAGACGACATCCCGTTGGTGCGCATGACCAGTTTCTGTCTGGCACCGGGCAACGGTTCTCTGGATGACCTCATCAAAGAAACCGAGCACGGATATTACATCGACTACACCAAAACCTGGAGCATCGATGACAACCGTAACAATTTCCAGTTCACCACGGAAATCGGCTACAAAATCGAAAATGGTGTGATCACCGGCATCGTGAAAGAACCCACCTACTTTGGCATCACGCCGGAATTCTGGGGATCTTGCGACCGGGTTTGCGGCCCCGAAGAGTGGCGTTTCCACGGCACCTTCCACTGCGGCAAAGGGGAGCCGGGACAGAGCATGCACCTTTCTCACGGCGTAGCTCCGGCGCGGTTTAAAAACATCGTGTGTAACGTAAAAGCATAACTGATTCAGCACTCCACCACCTTGCAGGTTGCGAAATCTGCAAGGTGGTTTTGAAACAGGTTCAGGCGTTGGATGATCAGGGAAAGTCCGTTTTCATGAGGCTCGGAAACTCAGCTTATCCCATAACGGCTTAGCCACATAGGACAGGCTTCGGGCTTGCCTGGTTCCAAATGCCACAAAGTGCCATTTCTCTTTAGCCACCGAAACCGCCAAATCAATCCGCTTTCTCCAGCAATTCCCGGATATGCAGCGACAGGCAGAATGACTGGGAATTGCGGCACCCTCACATGAAAAAACAACCCAGCCGTCTCAACGGTTTACCTCATACTGTATCCGGCCACATCCTTCTTCACTGCTGACGAAGCTCACCGTAACGACACCAAAACTCATATCCGACATAAATTAAAGTTGACACAGTTTTCCAAAAACCAATTGTTGGCGATGATGTTACCCGAACCGAGGAGATGCTATG
>JAGGWK010000047.1 GCA_021157525.1 Candidatus Cloacimonadota bacterium
AACCTCACCCGGCAACTACTTCGTAGCTGTCACCCTCTCCTACAAGGAGAGGGAATTGTGCCACGTATCTAAAATTCAACATTCTGAATTACAAAAACCCCCTTTTATTCCCCCTTGAAAAGGGGGGACAGATCCACGATCCGGCAACGCCTGGCAGGTATGCAAAACCTGCCAGGAGGCCGGATGTCACTATTTCAAAAGCACCATCTTGCGGTTTATCGTTTTATCTGTTGTTTTCAGCCGATAAAAATACAATCCAGATGAAACTTTTGCATTTGTGTCATCAGTACCGTTCCACTCTACACTATGCTCACCAGCAGCAGTTGAACCATTTACAAGAGTTTTTACTTTCTGTCCCTTCGTGTTATACACAGTCAGTTCTACATCGCCCTCTTTTACAAGAGCATAACTGATCGTTGTTGTGGGATTGAAGGGATTGGGGTAATTCTGATTGAGTGAGACTTGCGTTACTTCAGGAGTATTACCATTTACATCCTCAAAGGAAACGATGTAATATCGAGAAGTATTTTCACTGAAATCTAGAGGTCGTACACTTCCATGGTCATTGATAGTTGTCTTGATCCGGTAATCACTAATAGTTTCATTTTCACCTCGTTCCCCATAATTAAGCTGGAAAGAAACAGTACCTGGGTCAAAGGCAGTTGAATCTCCAGTTACATAAGCACGGATTTGTACAGTAGATCCAGTAATAACTTCAGCACCTTTGCATACACCATCCACAAATAAGCCTATTTCTACAGGATTACTACGGGATTGTGAATCAAGCTCTACATACACGGGAATATAATCAGCTTCTTCGCTATAGGAAAAGGTTTCTGCGTCTGACTTTATGGTAGTTTCTGACGCACCTCCTCCGTTTTCTCCCCAATAGAAATTGCAGGGAGTTGTACAATTTACGATAACCAGATCGCCGTAATTCAACGTCCATTTATCTGAACTGAGCCAACCAAGTGCCGTCTTTTCCATTGTGAAGGTTTTGGTTTGTATCTCGTCTATGTCATCAAGTACCGATGCAAGGGCATCGAGTGGCTTCATGCTGTCTTCCAGAAAATACCCAATCCAGTTCTCACCACTGTGTAGAGAGATCACCGTAGATGGATCTTCCAGAAAACCGGATATCTCCATGGTATAGGGCGTATTCATATACACCTTATATCCTTTCACGCTTTCAATCGCTTGATCATCATTCAACCAAAATGAATTATTCCAATAGATTCTTTCTTGATCGTCCTCAGGTACAACCATGTATAAAGAAGGATTGATCTGCTGCATGATATCATCAAAGAAATTACCTGCAACATCAGAGTTACTGTAGATATCATCAATCACGGGGAAGCACTTCCAGTTTATCCCCGATGACATCTGAATCAACGGCACGCTATCAATTTTGTGTTCTACCGCACTTACTGCACCAATGTCTGAAGGTGTACCATCTGCATCGAGAATCGAGGGATCACCGGCATCTATGCACACTGATTTCGTTGTTGCATTCCACAGTGGTGTGTAGCTTGCATCAAGTTGAGGAGCAGTGTTCTCAATGCAGTTGGACAGAACAACATTCTGAGGAATTGTGCCACAATTGTAAAAAAGACAATAATTCGCATAGGCCGTGATACCACCCAAATACAAATTATTGTTATTGAATATGCAGTTTTTGTAGGTACAATCTACCCCATTCCAAGCATTTGTATAGGTTGAGTTATTGATAAATGTGTTTGAGTAACATTCGTCAGTTTCTATCAAGCTAAATCCATGAGAGATATCATATACATGATTCTTGAATACATTGTGATGAATGTTGTTATCATATGCAATCACTGTTGGAGAAGCCTGCAATCCACCATAATCACTTCTGTAATTGGCATCAAAAGTATTCTGGAAAATATCAGAGCCAACACCTGATGAAGAAATAGCAGAGCCGCAACACGGCGAAGTGTTACCGGTAAAGCTGTTCTCTGAAATATCTGCTGTTGAAGATGATTTCAGATACACAGCTCCACCTTCTCCGCTATCTCCTGTTCCTTCACTGCTCCAACAGGCATGACAATTAGTGAATGAGTTTTGCGAGATAACAGAAAAACCTGTTTCAACGCAGACAGCTCCGCCCTCCCAAGCTACGCAGTTGGTAAAGGTATTGCCAGAAATCAAAGAAGACTGTTGCGAATTTGCATGCTCAATAAAGATTGCTCCACCACGTGAAATTGTCCAGGGGGACATTTGAAAAGTGGTCGAATAAGTACCTACATGACAATTAGTGAAGTTGCAATCGATAATTTGCGCACATCCGTCTTTTATACGAATGGCACCGCCGGGCATATAATAATTACCATTAATAATGCTAACACCATGAATGATATCATCCTGTGTTGCATAATCTATTGTAAACGCACAACCTGAATCTTCACAATCAATAACGGGATTGTTTATGCCCTGAATTTTGATTGTTTTCTGAGTTCCATTCCAGGAAATATTTTTATTAGCAGTTCCATTGTATGTAGTTGGGCCATATACATAGATGATTGCCGAAGTTTGTACAGAAGCTACCGCAGCAGCTATGTTCGTATAATCACCAGAGCCATCAGACTTTACCGTAATCACGGTATCGTATGCAGATAACGCGAATAAAGCCAAAGCCATTACTGAAATAATTAGTATCTTTTTCATCTCAACCTTCTTTTCAATTTTTTGCGGTCAAATTTTTAAGGTCATTGTTTCGAATGAAAACGAATCATTATTTTTTTAAGGATGTAACAGGGAAAGCTACCTCTGCAAAAGCCAAATCTTTGCAGAGGCTTAAAAGGGGAATTTGAAGCTCCTATTGCGAACATATTGATTACCTTGTGAAAAGGGTTTATAAGGGTAGCTTACTGTTGTTACGAGGGGGGGCAATGGTTTGAACACAGCTGGCTGAGCAGCAAACGTGCATTTTCATTTTTGAAGCATCTACCTTATTCATAAACCGACCCTTCTTGTTTTTTTCAATTTTGTCTTCGTCGTGAGAAAACAAAACCAAAAAGGCAGAATCGGCAAAAGAATGTCAAGCCGTTTGTTGGTAATCACTGAATAAAAAAATGATTCAGGATTGGTGGAAGGTTTTCAATGTAAGATGAGAACCTCACCCGGCAACTACTTCGTAGCTGCCACCCTCTCCTACAAGGAGAGGGAATTGTGCCACATATCTAAAATTCAACATTCTGAATTACAAAAGTCCCCTTTTATTCCCCCTTGAAAAGGTGGACATACTCATGCTCTCCTTGTAAGGGGAGAAAGATTTGCGTAGAAAATCAGAGGGGGTTTCCCTTCACCGAAGGCGCCATGAAAAATCGCCGCTCTTCCTTTAGATTTATGCATCCATTGATGTACTCAATGGGAGTAGCGTTCCGACCAGAGGGAATGAGAATTTCACCCGGCAACTACTTCGTAGCTGCCACCCTCTCCTACAAGGAGAGGGAATTGTGCCACGTATCTAAAATTCAACATTCTGAATTACAAAAGTCCCCTTTTATTCCCCCTTGAAAAGGTGGACATACTCATGCTCTCCTTGTAAGGGGAGAAAGATTTGCGGAGCAAACCAGAGGGGTTTTCTGCTTGACGCCGCCGCTCTGGGCAAAAATCTCTCCTCTGGAGTAAAATGATGATATATCAACGAATTGCCAAAAATCTGGAACAGTCTGAGGCGATTGCTCAATTTGACGCATTGCTGCAGGATGGCGCAGCTCATGGCATGGTGCATCACGCAAACCGCTCGGTGAAAGCGGTTTTGCTGGCCAGGGCCTTTGAACAAACCGGGAAAAACATCCTTTTCGTATCGCCAGATGACAAGACCGCCGAAGATTATTGCGAAGATCTGGAGTTGCTTTTAGGTACGGATGCCGCCTGGTTTTTGCCTGATTACGAAGTGTTGCCCTACGAGCAGCGTTCACCCCATTACCTCATTCGGGCTCAGCGTATCCAGACAATGTCTCACACCTTCAGTCGTAAACCGGCGATTTACAGCCTTTCCTATCGAGCTTTTTTGCGGCGGATGGTACATCCTCAGCAATTTGGCAAAAACCTGATTCATCTGCGCCGCGGTGCCGAGCACAGTCCTGATCTGCTGGTTTCGGAACTGGTGGGGCTGGGGTATGAAAATCAGTTTCAGGTCTCAAAAGTTGGCGAGCTGGCGCGGCGTGGCGGCATTATCGACGTCTTTACCCCTGCTCTCATGCATCCGGTGCGCATCGAGTTTTTTGGCGATGAGATCGATTCCATCCGGGTGTTTTCCATCAGTTCACAGCGCTCTACCGGCGAAGCTCTGGATGACATCACCATCATCCCGTCCCGAGAGTTTTCCCTTCATGACATTGATACCACCGATGTGCTGTGGGGAAAAATCCACACCCAGGGATTTTACGAAGGCATCGAGCTGGATGTTTCTCTCCTTATGCCAAAAACTGCTACCTTCCTGGATTATTTTCCATCAAATGATGTCATTCTTTTTGTGGATGAGCATCAGTTCAGCGCCTCTTATATCAACGAAATTCAGGAAGAAATTACCGAGCTCTACGGCAAAACTGCATCCAAATACAAAAAACGTATTCTGCCTAAACCCCAGGATGTCTTTTTAGATCAACCAGCCTTTAGTCACATCCTGAAAACCCATCCATCCCATTTTCTCTGCGCCTCGTATCAGGAGCTGGCTCTGGCAAACCGCATCCTGGAATTGCCGGTGGAAGATCACCTGAATCTGATGGGAAATCTGGAAGATCTGGAACAGGTGCTTTCTCAGCTCCTCAGTAGCGGATTCTACGTGATTTTGCAATCGGATAACGCCAGCCAGAGCAAGCGGATGCGGGATTTATTGCCGGATCTGGAAGGACGCATCGATTTTACCATCGGCGTACTGCAAAAGGGCTTTACCTTTGGCGAGGCGAAAATTGCTATCTTTACCGATCATGAGATTTTTAATCGCTATCGGCGCAAACGCAAGGCTACGAGGTTTTCCAAAAGCGATGCTCTGGTGGACTATGAATCGCTGAAACCCGGAGATTATGTGGTGCACATCACCCACGGCATCGGTATTTATGGTGGGCTCAAGAAACTGCCGGTGGATGGGCAGACCATCGAATGTCTCATGTTGCTCTATGCCGATAATGACGCAGTTTATGTACCGACGTATCAGCTTTCGCAGGTGTCGAAATTTGTATCGGAAGAGGGTATCGCCCCCACCATAAACAAGCTGGGAAGCAAGAAGTGGGAGCAGGCAAAATCTCGTGCCAGGAAGCAGATCGAGCTGATTGCTGATGACCTGATCAAGCTTTACGCCGAGCGTTCCTTGCGCAAGGGCATTTCCTTTGGTGGCGATACCTCCTGGCAGGAGGATATGGAGGCCTCCTTTATCTATCAGGATACGCCGGATCAGCGGCAGGCTACCGAGGAGATAAAGGCCGATATGGAA
This sequence comes from Candidatus Cloacimonadota bacterium, assembly GCA_021157525.1. Taxonomy (GTDB): domain Bacteria; phylum Cloacimonadota; class Cloacimonadia; order Cloacimonadales; family TCS61; genus JAGGWK01. The sequence continues at coordinate 5,459 of JAGGWK010000047.1, forward strand.
GCCGATGTACCAATGGAGCGTCTTTTATGTGGAGATGTGGGGTTTGGCAAAACCGAGGTTGCCATTCGGGCAGCTTTCAAGGCTGTTACGGCAGGATGGCAGGTGGCCGTACTGGTGCCCACCACCCTTTTGGCGGAACAGCATTATGCAGTGTTTAAAGAGCGACTGGCCCAGTATCCCATCCAGATCGCCATGTTCAGTCGCTTTCGTTCTCAGGCAAAGATCAATACCGATTTGGCCCGCATTGCTCAAGGACAGGTGGATATCGCCATCGGTACACATCGTTTGCTATCCAGGGATGTTCATTTCAAGCGGCTGGGATTGTTGATAATCGACGAAGAACACCGTTTTGGCGTGCGGCACAAAGACCGGATGCGTCAGCTGAAAAGCAACATAGATACGCTGTATATGAGTGCTACGCCCATCCCGCGGACCATGTATATGGCTCTTTCCAAGCTCAAAGAGATGTCTCTTATCCGTACTTCACCCAGCGATCGCCTGCCCATCCGTACGGTGGTGGTGCCCTATGATACCGATGTTATTGCAGATGCGATAAATCGCGAGATTGATCGGGGTGGTCAGGTGTTCTTTTTGCACAATCGGGTGCAAACCATCAACAGTTTGGCGGATGAGTTGCGTTCCCTGTTGCCCAATGTGAGTTTTGGTGTGGGGCATGGTCAATTGCCGGAGCGACAATTGGAAGGTGTGATGCAGGATTTTTCTCAGCACAAGTTTGACGTTCTCATTGCCAGCACCATCATCGAGTCGGGGATCGATATTCCCAATGCCAACACCATCATCATCAATCGCGCTGACACCTTTGGTCTGGCGCAACTCTATCAGATTCGTGGACGGGTAGGGCGGAGCAATCGCCGTGCTTATGCATATCTTATTATTCCTCCGCATCTTACAGAAGATTCACGTAAGCGGCTGGAGACTTTGGTAGAATATGAATCTTTGGGTAGTGGCTACCAAATTGCCATGCGGGATATGGAATTACGAGGTGCCGGAGCGTTGTTGGGAACCAAGCAATCCGGGCTGATAAACACGGTGGGGTACAATTTTTATAATCGATTGTTGGAGAAGGCGATAGAGGATATTCAGGAACACGGCACCATCCAACCGGAAGAGCCGGAAGTGGAAAAACGCATCTACATTGGCAGTGACCACTATCTTCCTTCGTCTTACGTGGAAGACGACAAAGTGCGGCTGGAGATTTACCAGAGGATGCTGAGATTTACCGCGCAACAACAATTTGATGATCTGGCACGAGAGCTGACCGACCGGTTTGGCGAGATTCCCCCGGAAGCACAGGCATCACTGCGGTTTCACCGTTTGCGCTTTTTTGCCCAGAAGGCAAACCTTCAGTCCATCAACCTCAAGGATGACAAGGTGAGTCTGGAGTTTGACACCGCCGCCTTGCCACCACGGGCTCTTATTTCTCAGCTGGTAAAAACGTTCCCCTATCCGGTATCCTTCGATACCACCCGCAATTTCCGCATCATTTTTACATTACACAGTAGTAAAGCGCACAAAAAGGACTGGCAATTGGATGTCTGTGAGCAAATGTTAGACTTTCTGCTCACCCATGGGGATGGTGATAAATGGGCATCGTGAAAAGAATTGACAAAATATGGGCTTACACGATTTTTTCCCAAATATTGACGATGAAGTAGGTGTGGATAAAATTATGGAGAATGTAAAAAAGATAAATCAGTGGCAGAATACGCAGGGATATGTGCATCGCAGGGCTCTGGTTTCTTTGGCTATTTTATGGGTGCTGATCTTCTTGTGCAGCACAGGATGCATGCTCTTTGCCAGGGAAGCAGAGATGCCCGTTTACAGCGTTTCTGTAACGGGATCTGTGCGCATGCCGGGGGTCTATCATGTTCCTCTGTCCACCCGGGTATCGGAAGCGATTTCCATGGCTAATTTCGTAGAAAAAATGCCTGCTGATTCTACCTATATAAATCTCACTATTGCTCCATTGCGCAATGTTGTTCTGCACCAAAAGGGCAAAGAATTATCGTTGGATTTATTGCGTTTCTACCGTATGGGAGATCTTACGCAAAATCCGTATCTCATGGATGGGGATGTGATTTTTGTTCCTGCTATCAAGGAGCAGGTTACCCTTCTGGGGGCGGTGGAGTATAGGGGAAAATATGAGCTTCGGGCGGGTGATCGTCTGAGTGATGTGCTGGATCTGGCTCTGGGTTTACGCACCGATGCAGATCTGCAACAGGTGATGGTGCAACGCTATGTCGGCGCATCCGGCACTGAGAACATTATGCTTGATATCAGCGGGATCGGTATGCATCCTGACTGCAAAGACAACATCCTGCTGCAAAATGGCGATATTGTGGTTATCAAGTCCATCGCTGAATACCATCCTGAATTTTATATCAAGATCGAAGGGGAAGTGGCTCATCCAGGGGTGTACCCCATAAAAAATAACGAAACTACGTTGCTGGAGATTTTGGAGATGAGTGGCGGCCCTACCGAGCAGGCGGATCTTACCCGGGCTACGGTAGAGCGTAAAAATGCCGGAACCCATGCAGATACCGAATTCCAGCGGCTTTTGAACTACCCTCCTGCTGAATTTACCAATATTGAATACGAATATATGAAAACCAAATTTCGCCAGAAAGATGGAAAATACACCGTCAGCTTGGCACGATTGTGGAGATCTAAGGATGGAAAATATGACATTCCGCTGCAAGATAGCACCTATATCTACATTCCTCCGATTTTTAATGCCATAAAAGTGATGGGCCATGTAAAAAATCCTGGCTTTGTTACCTATAAACCCAATCAAACAATTTCAGACTATATCGAAGAAGCTGGTGGCTATTCGTGGAATGCTCAGAAACGGAACGTCCGCGTGATACGCTATGCTACCGGTGAATGGCTAAAGCCCAACAAGAAAACCGTACTCGAGCCGGGGGACTATGTGTTCGTCCCGGAACGCCCGCCCCATGATTATTTACAATACACAAAGGATGTGCTAACGATTCTTGCGCAAGCGGCAACGATCATTATCGGTATAAATAACATTACCACAAAGTAAGGAGACACTATGAGGATACTCATAACCGGTGGAGCCGGTTTTATCGGTTCCCATCTGGCAGAAAGAATGTTACACGACGGCCATACCGTCTCGGCTATAGACAATCTTTCCACCGGTGAGTTTGCCAACATAAAACACTTGGTTCAGAACCCAAAATTTTCGTATAAAATTGATTCTATTCTGAATCGCGTCGTGATGGAGGAGATGATAAAAAACTGTGATCAGGTGTATCACCTGGCCGCCGCCGTTGGCGTGAAATACATCATCGACAATCCATTACAATCTCTTCAGACAAACATTTTGGGAACAGACTATGTTTTGGAATTTGCCAATAAGTATAAACGCAAAGTGCTTATCTCATCTACCTCCGAGATCTATGGCAAAAGCGACAAAATCCCTTTCAAAGAAGAAGATGACCGCCTTCTGGGCTCAACCCATATCTCCCGCTGGAGTTACAGTACGGCAAAAGCCGTGGATGAATTTCTGGCTCTGGCTTATCATCGGGAAAAGAAACTCCCCGTCGTCGTTGTGCGCTGCTTCAATACCGTAGGCCCTCGTCAAACCGGCCAATACGGCATGGTTATCCCGAAATTTGTACGGGCTGCACTGCTCAACCATCCCATTACCATCTATGGGGATGGCAAACAAACCCGCTGTTTTACCGACGTTAATGATGTGGTGGACGGTATTATAAAATTGATGAACGAGCCCAAAGCTGAAGGCAAAGTGTTTAACATCGGTAATGACAAAGAGATTACCATCGAAGATTTGGCTAAAACCATCAAAAAAATGACCAAAAGCAAATCGAAGATTGAATTTATAAAATATGAAGATGCCTATGAAGAAGGGTTCGAAGACATGCGTCACCGTAAGCCGGACCTTTCCCGCATTGGTAATATGATAGGGTATAAGCCCAAACATGATCTTGCCAGCGTTCTCACCCGCATCATAGAGTACTTTGAACAGTAGGTGGTGATATGAGAGTTCCACTGCTTGATCTTCACGCGCAGTATGCGCCTATTATGGATGACATCAAGGCTGAGATGGACAAGGTTTTTGTCACTCATGCCTACAAGTTGGGTCCTCAGGTAAAGGAATTTGAAACGGCCATTCAGGATTATTGCAACGTGCAGCATGCTGTTGGTTGTGCTTCCGGCACGGATGCATTGGTGCTGGCGCTTCTGGCCTTGGGTATAGGGGAAGGTGACGAAGTCATCACCACGCCTTTTACCTTTTTTGCCACCGCAGGAACCATTCACCGGGTGGGTGCAATTCCGGTATTTGTGGATGTAAAGCCGGACACCTACAACCTGGATCCTACTAAAATAGAAGAAAAGATCACTCCTAAAACCAAGGGAATAATGCCGGTACATCTTTTTGGTCAACCCGCCGAAATGGATGCCATCATGGCCATTGCCCGCAAGCATAATCTCTCTGTGATAGAAGATAATGCCCAGGGCATCGGCGCAAAATACGATGGACAAACCGCCGGCACCATCGGCGATATCGGCACGCTGAGCTTTTTCCCCAGCAAAAATCTGGGAGCTATGGGAGATGCAGGGATGTGTCTTACAAACAGCGCCGAACTGGCTGCCAAGCTGGTTCAGCTGCGACAACATGGTGAAAATCCTCAATATTATCATCGTTGGGTAGGCCTCAATAGTCGCCTGGATACGTTGCAGGCAGCCGCTCTGCTCATCAAGTTACGCTCGTTACCTCGGTGGACTGAGCAGCGCAGAGAAAATGCCAACTATTATTTCCAGCATCTTGCTGATGTGCCTCAGATCACCTTACCTTACATCCATCCCAAAGCCCAATCCATCTTCAACCAATTTACCCTTCGTGTGGAAAACAGGGATGGGCTCATGGCTCATTTGCGGGCTCTGGATATCGGCTGCGCCGTCTATTATCCCCTTTCGCTGCATCTGCAGGAGTGTTTCCAATATCTCAACCATTCACCGGAAGATTTCCCCATTTCGGTTGCGCTATCCCAGGATGTTCTCTCTATCCCGATCTATTCCGAGCTAAGCAGAGAGCAACAGGATTTCGTTATCGAAGGGATAAAAAAATTCTATAATTAATGAGGATAAACATGCATATTATCGTCTGTATCAAACAGGTGCCAGACACCACAGAAATCAGGATTGATCCCGTAACAAACACCCTCATCCGTGAGGGAGTAGAAAGTATTATCAATCCCTTTGACCTTTATGCTCTGGAGGAGGCCATCCGCCTCAAAGAACAGCACGGTGGCACTATAACAGCCATCAGCATGGGCCCGCCTCAGGTAGAAACTGCCCTGCGAGAGGCTGTATCCATGGGGGTGGATAACATCGTTCTGCTGTCTGACCGCAAATTTGCCGGCGCCGATACATGGGCTACCAGCCTCACTCTGGCTGCCGCCATCCAGCAGATAGACGATGCATCCCTGATACTTTTTGGCCAGCAGGCTATCGATGGCGATACGGCTCAGGTTGGACCTGGCGTTGCTGCTCACCTCGGACTTCCCCAAACCTGCTTTGTAAAAAAAGTGGAAGTTATGGAAAACAACACCATCACCGTGCAGCGCTTGATGGAAGACGGCTATGACCGCGTATCCATGCCGCTTCCTGCCGTGATAAGCGTGGTAAAGGAAATCAATATTCCCCGCCTGCCATCTTTGCGTGGCAAACGAAAGGCAAAAAAGGCTGAGCTTAAAATAGTTACCTCAGCCGATCTGGATCTGGACGAAACGGCCATCGGCCTCAACGGCTCCCCCACTCAGGTGGTGCGTATTTTTTCTCCGGACCTGTCAAAGTCCGGCGAGATCATCGAATTACCACCGGAAGAAGCGGTGGAAAAACTCTATGCAAAATTCAAAGAGCTGGGTAAATAATCCGGCTCTTTCCCCCTTTTAAAGGTGTGCTATGAAATACCCCGATCTCAACCCGACACTGTTTCGCATCGGCCCACTGGAAGCCCGATGGTACGGTTTGCTGTACATCATCGGTTTTGCCATCGGCTACTTTTTTTATCGGCGGTATCTGCCCTTCCGTAACGCCACCATGAAAAAGCAGGATTATGAAGACTTCATCTTTCAGATAATGCTCGGCGTGATTTTTGGTGGACGGCTGGGGTACGTCCTTTTTTACAATCTCAGCTATTATGCCCATCATCCTCTGGAAATTTTTGCCGTGTGGCATGGAGGGATGTCTTTCCATGGCGGCGCCCTGGGGGTCATTATTCTGAGCTTTTTTTTCTGCAAAAAACGTGGCTATCGGTTTTATCAATTAGCAGATCCCATTATGCCATTGGTGGCTATTGGCCTGGGTTTGGGCCGGATTGGCAATTTTATCAACGGTGAACTCTATGGCCGCGTGACGTCTCTGCCCTGGGGCATGGTGTTTCCCGCCGATCCCAGCGGGCTTCCCCGGCATCCGTCGCAACTGTATGAAGCTTTTCTGGAGGGCGTTCTACTCTTTACCATTACCTACTTGTTACTGCGCTTCACTAAAAAAGAGGGTCTGGTTTTTTGGAGCTGGATCGGTCTCTATGGGATTTTCCGGTTTTTGGTGGAGTTTGTCCGCGAACCCGACGCTCAATTGGGATACGTGCTGGGCTTTCTCACTCAAGGTCAAATTCTCAGCAGCGGGATGATCATCAGTGCCATCATCGGGCTGATCCTGATTTATCGCCGCAAACCCCGCAGTGAAAACTAAACTTTCACTTCTTCTGTGCTGTCTGCTTTTTGCAGGATGCACTCTACTGAACCGCACTGCTCAGGATAAAGCGACGCTGTTTTCACAGCATCTGGCCTTTTGGCAAAACCTCCGCATCGACGGTGTTGTGGAGGTAAATTACCAGCAATTTCAATTTCGTAAAACCGCTGTGCTCCGGGTAAATCCCGGCACTATCAAGCTTACCATTGTCGATACCGGGCTGTTTGGCCTGAATCCTGAACCCTTTTTAGAAGCCATCATCGACTCCACCGGTTTGGCGTTGACCACCAACGGAACGCATCGGGAATTGTCTGCAGATTCGCTGAATCAGTTACTTCCTGACCTCCACAGTTTCCTGCATCCAGAGGATATGAACAAATTTCAGCAGGAGATTTTTACCAAAGGGTTTTTCGCCACGCCCACCACACGCTATTATTTTGATGACCAGCTACGGCTCACCCGCATCCAGAGAAAATCTGGCATCCAGATAGTTTTTGACTGGGGCTCTGAGTTGCAATCCATCGCAATTATCAACGGAAAAAAGACAGTAGCGACGCTGCATATTGATACCATAAAAAAACGATCGAGGTAGATATGATTCAACGTTATTCCCGTAAAGAAATGGCCGAAATCTGGAAGCTGCGAAATCGCTTTCAGTGTATGCTGGATGTAGAAATCGCCGCATGTCGTGCCATGAACGAAGAGGGCATGATCCCCAACGAAGACCTCCACAACATTGTGGAAAAAGCCGATTTTGATGTGGAGCGCATCGCCGAAATCGAAGCTGTTACCAAGCACGACGTCATCGCGTTCCTTACCAGCGTGGCCGAGTTTGTAGGCCCGTCATCCCGCTTTATTCATTACGGCATGACCTCCTCCGATGTGCTGGACACTGCCACGTCTCTGCAATTGAAACAGGCGGGAGAATTGATTTTGCGGGATCTGGAAAAATTCAGCGAAATACTGCGTATGAAAGCTCGTGAATACAAGCACACCCTTTGCATCGGCCGCTCCCACGGCATTCATGCCGAGCCCACCACCTTCGGCCTGAAATTCGCCCTGTGGTTTGATGAAATGCAGCGCAATATCACCCGCATGAAAGCGGCCATCGATACCATTTCGGTTGGACAAATCTCCGGCGCGGTAGGAAACTATGCCCATCTTTCGCCGGTGATAGAAGAGCGGGCCTGCGTTCATCTGGGCCTGCGTCCTGTACATATTGCCACACAGGTAATTCAGCGTGATCGCATCGCAGAATACCTGAACGCCATTGCCCTCATCGGCTCAACCATCGAAAAAATCTCCATCGAAATTCGTCACCTGCAACGCACCGAAGTGCTGGAAGTCGAAGAGAATTTTTCCAAAGGCCAAAAAGGCTCCTCCGCCATGCCGCACAAACGCAACCCCATCGTGAGCGAACAGATGAGCGGATTGGCGCGCCTGTTGCGCACAAACGCCCTGGCATCCATAGAAAATAACGCTCTCTGGCACGAACGGGACATCAGCCACTCATCGGTGGAACGCATCATTTTGCCCGACAGCACCATCCTCATGAATTATATGCTCAACAAAATGATCACTCTGGTGGATAACCTGTTGGTGTACCCGGAAAACATGATGAAAAATATCAACCTCACAAACGGGCTGGTGTTCAGCCAGGTGTTTCTGTTAACCTTAGCCAAAAAAGGGGTGAGCCGCGAAGATTCCTATGCCTTGGTGCAACGCAATGCCATGGAATGCTGGAAAACCAAACGCCCCTTCAAAGAACTGCTTATGGCCGATGAGGATATTCGTTCCCGACTGAGTGAGAAAGAGATCGAAGAGATTTTCTCCTTTGACCGCTACACGGAGCACGTCGATTTCATCTTCCGCAGGATCGGTATCTCATGACACAGCTGCATCGCATCGACGTCCTGGTGTTCATACAAAAAACCAAGTACCGCTACGCCGCTATTCCGCTGTTGCTGGTGGTTGGCGGTTTTGCACTGGATGCCGCCCATATCATCTCCTGGTCCCGCTGGATTTCCTTCAGCGGTTTGCTGGGATATATCGTGGTGGCTGCGCTTTTTCATCTGCGCCGCCCCGTGGTGCCGACCCCGGAGTTTCCCGTGGTTCTCAGTCCCGTTTGCGGCATTGTTCGCTCAGTGGATGATGCCGTGATCACGATCCATAAACGGCTTTTGGATGCTGCCGATGTCTGTTCGTCTTTGGCTGTATTTTCTTCAGACAGGATGCATGTGATTAAGCACGACAGCGTAGATCAGGGAACACTGATTGGTGTGATCCCCGGTGCGGTGGATGTTCAGTGCACCATTCCCCGGGAATTTACCATTATTGCCCAACCGGGTCAGCGGGTTTTGGCCGGGGAATCTGTTTTGGCCCAGCAGCATCATGAATTGGATAACACACCTGATCAGTGATTTTCTCGATCTTCTTTATCCGCCTGTGTGTTTTCACTGTGGCATGCGCACAGAGCCGGGACAGTTTTTATGCAAATCTTGTCAGTCAGAGCTTGCTTTTTTAGAGGGTGAGCTCTGCCCGGTTTGTGGTACGCCGCTGCATTTGGGAATATGTGATACTTGCGCCGGATCGCAATTTGTCTTTGATAAGGCAGTATCGATTTTTTCCTTCAATCCGGTCTGTCAATCCCTCATTCATCACCTGAAGTACAAAGACATGGTGGGAGTGGGGAGGTATCTGGGCGCAAAAGCTGCAGAATATTGCAAAGAGCGTAACCCTTTTTCTGCCATTGATCTGGTGGCGCCGATTCCTCTACACCCGGTGCGGCTGAGGCATCGGGGGTTTAATCAGGCGGGTGTAATTGCTCGAGCTTTTGCCCGGCAGATGAAGTTGTCTTACATGCCGCATCTGGTGGTGCGGGCACGGTATACCCAAACCCAGACCAAGCTGAATCGGGTTCAGCGGCAGAAAAATGTTTCTCAGGCTTTCCGTGTGAAAAAGCCGCATTTGGTGCAAGGTAGAACCATCCTGATAATGGACGACGTATTTACCACCGGAGCTACGGCAAACAGTGTGGCGAAGGCATTACTGAACCAGGGAGCGGAGCGGGTGTATGTGCTCACTATTGCCCGGGCATAGGGGCGGATGCGTCCTATATGGATAACTACTGCAAAACAAAAAGCATGGATAAAATCAATCCCTTGACAATCCTCAGGGGCTCTTGGATTTTAGCAACAATTATAAAAATGTGTAAGTAGGAGATTTACAAAGGGATTATGATAATAGAGATTGAACGGGAAAGAGCATTGGAGCTTATCGATAGTATTTCACGGGCGATTGCCGAACGAAAAATGGCCTCGGCTGCCATTTTGTGGATCGAATCTCTGCGCCCATTGCACTCGATTGGCAGCCAATTGATGTACTTCCTGGCTCCCTTTGCCGAAGTCATCTTCAATGCGCGGAGTTATCAGGAATTTGCATCGTTATTGGAAGACGACGAATATGTGCGTCTGCTACTGAAACGCATTGACGATTTGGATTATGAAATTCACTATGAAGAACGAAAACAAAAGCGCCTGTTACGGCAACGGAGTCGTAACAAGCGAAAAGCATTTTTTAAAAATCTATTTAAAAAATAAACGGAGGAACGCATGGCTGATGCTCAACAGCTGACGAGAATTATTGCGACGGACTGTGGTAGTACCACCACCAAGGCAATTCTCATCGAGTATGTAGATGGAGAATACCGCCAGACAGTACGTGGTGAAGCGCCGACCACAGTAGAAAAGCCGCTGAACGATGTGACCCGCGGCGTGGTAAATGCGGTAACTGAGTTGCAGGAATTGGCTCAATTGCGCTACAACAATTCCAACATTATTTTCACCGATGGAAACGAACTGATTATTGGTCGTGACGGTGACAGAGGTGTGGATGCCTATGTTTCTACCAGCTCTGCTGGTGGCGGGCTCCAGATGATGGTTACCGGTGTGGTTGCCAAGATGACCGGAGAGTCTGCCGAACGGGCTGCCCTGGGCGCCGGTGCTATCGTGATGGATCTCATTGCCAGTAACGATAAACGGGCAAATTATGAAAAAATTGAACGCATCCGCCAGCTACGTCCAGACATGATATTGATGGCCGGTGGTGTGGATGGTGGAACCACCAAGCACGTGGCAGAGATGGCTGAGCTTGTGGCCGCAGCAGATCCAAAACCCCGTCTGGGTTCCAGCTACAAATTACCGATAATCTACGCTGGAAACAATAAAGCCCATGAAATCATCAGAGAAACCCTGGGTGAAAAAACCGACCTGCTCATCACCGATAATCTGCGTCCTACCTTGGAACGGGAAAATCTGGGACCGGCGCGTGATAAGATTCATGACCTCTTTATGGAGCATGTGATGGCTCAGGCTCCCGGCTACAACAAATTGATGAACTGGACCAAAGGTCCCAAAAACGGTAAAATCGTTAATATTCCCATCATGCCCACTCCTGCAGCTGTGGGTAACATCATGCAGACCATTGCCCGGCAAAATGAAATTGAAGTGTTGGGTGTGGATATCGGTGGTGCTACTACCGACGTTTTCTCTGTGTTTACCGAAGAGCATGTGTTTAACCGTACCGTGAGTGCAAACCTGGGAATGAGTTACAGTATCTCCAATGTGCTGGCAACTGCCGGGCTGAACAACATTCTGCGTTGGGTTCCCTTTGATATTGATGAATCTGGCCTGCGGAACATGATAAAAAACAAGATGATCCGTCCTACCACCATTCCTCAGCAGCTGGAAGAGCTTGTTTTGGAGCAGGCAATTGCCAAGGAAGCGCTGAAATATGCCTTTATCCAGCATAAGGAATTTGCTGTGAGCCTGAAGGGTGGGCAGAAACAGCGGGAAATATCTGATGCTTTTGCACAGTCAACTTCCGGTGGATCCATCGTAAATATGATGACTCTTGATCTGTTGGTGGGCTCTGGTGGTGTGTTGTCTCACGCGCCACGTCGCCATCAGACGGTGATGATGCTGATTGATGCATTCTTGCCGGAAGGGGTTACACGTCTGGCTGTGGATAGCATCTTCATGATGCCTCAGTTGGGTGTATTGGCCGAGATCAGTGAAAAAGCTGCCACCGAAGTGTTTGAAAAAGATTGTTTGATCTATCTGGGCTCCTGTGTAGCACCGGTAGGAAAGATCAAAGCCGATAAAGTTGCACTTACAGCGCACATCGAATTGCCTAATGGTGAGGTGTTTGAAGAAAACATCAAGTTTGGCGAGATGCGTGTGTTGCCCTGCGGCGTAGGAGAAGTAGCAAAAGCCACTCTCAAACCTGGTAAGGGCCTGGATGTAGGTGCTGGCAAAGGCCAGGAATTGGAAACGGATCTGCACGGTGGCCTTGTTGGCATCGTTTTAGATACTCGTGGTCGCAGACCTTTCGTGTTGCCCATCGAGGCATCTGATCGTGTACCGATGCTGAAAAAATGGATGCGGGAATTGAAAGCGTATCCGGAAGCAATGATGAAGTAGGAGGCACCATGGCACAAGCATATTCACCCGGTTTAACCGTAACCGATAACATTGTTTTGAAAAAAGATCGCATCCTGCCTCTAAAGGGAGAGGTGCTGGTAAAAAAAGGCGACATTCTGAAAGCCGAAGATCTGGTAGCACAAACCTTGCTTCCCGGTAAAGTTCTTCCCATCAATTTGGCTAACAAGCTGGGGGTGACAGCCAATATGGTGAATCAGTTCATCAAGGTAAAGGCCGGGGATAATGTTACCAAAGGCCAGATATTAGCTGAGAGTAAAGGCTTTTTGGGTATGTTCAAATCATCGGTAAAATCACCTATTGAAGGTGAGATAGAAAGCATCTCCACCATCACCGGCCAGATGTTGATGCGTGAACCCCGTATCCCGGTACAGGTAAAAGCCTTTATCGATGGCATCGTAGTAGAAGTGATTCCTGACGAAGGGGTGATTATCGAAAACAAATCTGCCTATATTCAGGGTATCTTTGGTATTGGCGGAGAGACTACCGGCGAGATAAAAATCCTGGCAAAATCCCCACAAGACATTATTACTCCCGATTACATTGATGCATCCTGCAAGGATAAACTGATTGTTACCGGCGCTATGGTTACTCTGGATGTTATCAAAAAAGCACAGCAGATCGGCTGCGCCGGGATTATCACCGGTGGTATAGATGACCGTGACCTGAAGAATCTGCTGGGATACAATATCGGTGTGGCTATTACTGGCCATGAAGAAATTGGTCTGACGATAGTGGTTACGGAAGGTTTTGGAGTAATCGATATGGCTCAGAAGACCTATGAGCTTCTGAAGCAATTTGAAGGACACAAGACATCTATGCATGGTAAAACCCAGATCCGTGCCGGCGTGATGCGTCCTGAAATTATCATCCCATTGCCTATTGGCGAAGAAGAGCTTAAGGCGGAAGAACCCAAGATGGCAACTCTGGAAATCGGGACTACCGTCCGCATCATCCGGCAGCCAAACTTCGGTAAAATCGCTACCATTACCGCGCTCCCGGAAAAACTCACCAGAGTAGAATCGGAAACTATGGTGCGTATATTGGAAGCCGAACTGGAAGATGGCACCAAAGTTATTCTTCCTCGGGCAAACGTGGAAGTGATAGAAGATTAATCAGTCGTAAATCGATATATAAAAAGGTGGCATCCGGTATTTTACCGAGTGCCACGTTTTGTTTGTTGGTTTGTGGCGGCATTTAAAATTTGAAAATAAAGAAAATTCTCAATGTTGACTATCCTCGCGCCAAGCCATGAGGAATCTTTTGATTGAAATGGGGAACAGGACAGGAGAGCCAAGATACGCAACAAAACTCTGTCATGTCGGAGAGCCTTCCTACAACCGCAAACTGAGACCTCTAATTCTCCGCGCCTGCGGCAGGTCGCCACACAAGTCCACGGAGCCTGTCCTGAGCGTAGTCGAAGAGGTCGAGGTGACAGGAACCTGGCGATAATGCCTTAAAACGAAAAGTGGTCATAAAACCCAGAATATCACCTGGTTACTGGTCATAGCAAGAGCAAAACGGCAATATTCTCATGGAGCAAATTGTCACAGCGTTTTATCAGGAGATGTTTGATTTATGGTTGACCACCTTCAGCAGTAAAGACGGGAGATGGGCTTTGGCTGTTGGCATCCAATAAAAACGAAGCCACCGAAACCGGTGCAAAAGAGAAACAGCACCGCATCCGGAGCTTCTGGCATCCCAGACTAAAAGGAAAAGGCCAGAATCATAATCTCTATCAATTAATAATCTTGACATCAAAGAGCCCCATTCCTAATTTCTGAACTCAGTACGAAGGGAGATAATAATTCGTAACAAAAAAGGAGGAATAATGAGAAAAAATCTAATCGTCATTTTCTGTGTAACCCTGCTAATTGGCAGCTTGATGGCTACAGACTTGGTATCTCCAGGCCCGGCCCGCAATGCCATCATCACTCAGCCAGGTGCTGTTGCATCTCCGTCTCGGGATGTGCCAGACTACAGTTTTGCAGTGGCTCCTACCGAGCTGCTCACCTCGTATTATGATTACATGCCCGGCAGTTACAACAGTTTTCCGATTCGGCTTCAACCCACGGATGCAGGAGACGGCATCTATGCTATATTTCACGGCCAGGAAGTTGCCGGCGGCACCCGTAGAGAATTTTACGCCTACATCGACAATTCCGGATCCGTGATAAACGTTTCTACCATCGGCAACGAAGACTTGCATGAAGGCTATGGTGGCGTGTCAATAGACCCGGTATGCGGAGACGCATTGGTATCTTGGCATGTGAATAGTGATACCACAACACCGGAAAATGAATGTGTATTTACCTATGACCTCTATCACCTGATGGGTGGACCGGGACTGTGGAGAACACCCTTTGACGTTATTTCCGTAAACATCCTCACACCCTTTGCTGATGACGAATATGAGTGGCCCTATGTGTATATTGGCCCATCACCAGTAGCGGGAAAACGCCGTGTCTATGTCTCTGCCAACAACAGCGTGGGACATGATCCCAATGGTACTCCATCGGAAAACGTTCTCATCGCCTATGCTGATTTTGACGAAAATGATCTGGCTGCACAATCTTCTCTGGATTGGTCTTACAACCAAATAGACTTGCTGAACAATTGGAATCAGGGTATCCCGGAATGGATTCGTCCCTTCCTCTCGATGGTGGTATCGAAAAACAGTGGCACTGTGGCTTATGTAGGCTACAATACCCAAAATAAGCTCATCGCCTTTGTTAACGACAATTATGGCGAAGGAGAGTGGACTTATTACAGCACAGAGTCTTTAAATACCCTCACAAACTTCCAGGTGGATAATCCACAAAATCTGGATGGTTCCTATGTGTTTGACCTCCAGGCTGGAGAACAGCTCTTCTGGGGACCGATCAACTGCCATCATCACTCCGCTGTATTTGCCGAAGGGGACAGCAAAATCGTATGGAATGCCACCATGGGTCTGCAAATCGACAATGAAGACGGCTCTTATTATCCCTACTACATATTTCCCAAAGCCTTCAGCTTTGATATGATTACCCATGAATTTTCCTTTGCCGACCTCGACCTGACAGGCGACTTCCCCAATGACGAATACCCCATGATCCCCTGGGATCTGGATGCCAATGGTGAAGTGGACGAATATGACGACCAAGGTAACGTGGTGACCTATAGTGGATGGCCTATTTATTTCTATGACAACGACCAGGCTTTCCATGATAATGACTACAAAACAGCCATCAACGAAGAAAAGGGCTGGATGGTAGCCATGTGGCAGGATGGCCTGAAAGCCAAACTGGCCAATGCCGGCGATCCTCAGTGGGTAGATTGGGCAGATGTCCCCGAAGTCGCAATCGCAGTTTCCAAAGATTATGGCGTAACATGGAGTGAACCCTTCTTCCTCAATTCTATCGACACTCCCGAGCTCAGCGGATCTATTCCCTGCTACATCTATTGTGCTGATGAGATTGAAGAGACCACGCCCGGTCATGGACTTTTGCATCTCCTCTACTATGATGACAACAGTTATGGCACATCACTTTACAGCTTTGGCAATCCTACCGGCGGCACCATTACCTATGCCGCTCTGGATATCGAATTTGAAGAAGTAGGCACATCAAACCACACCGTTCCTGCCGTTACCGGCGCTTTGAACCAGAACTATCCCAACCCCTTTAACCCGTCCACAGCCATGAGCTTCAATTTGCCAGAACCAGCTCAGGCATCTGTGGTGGTGTACAACAACAAAGGGCAGAAAATCTGCACCGTAGCCGATGGCATCTATCCCGCCCAGACATCCACCGTTACCTGGAATGGTACCGATGACAACGGACAGCCGGTGAGCAGTGGCATCTACTATTATCAGCTCAAGGTTAACGGCGTTTCTCAAGATGTGAAGAAATGCGTCCTGATGAAATAGTCTTGGATTGATCCGAAATGAGGGGTTTGGAAACAGGCCCCTTTTTTTAGTTGTTTGCAACAAGAGCTTGACAGAGCTTGGGGTGATTTTTGCCTTTCAAAAAAGAATCAAGGAACAATAGATGATCAAAGTACAACTCAAAAAACTCTCATCTCAGGCACGGATGCCTCAGCGGATGACCGAACATGCTGCCGGCTATGACCTCTACTCCGCAAATCCAGTCCCCATCATCATTCAGCCTGGATGCTTGCAACTCATCCCCACCGGCATAGCCATCAGCCTGCCTGCTGGCTACGAAGCACAGATTCGCCCCCGCAGCGGCCTGACCGTGAAATACCAGATAGGTGTGCTCAATTCCCCCGGCACCATCGATGCCGACTACCGGGGGGAAATAAAGGTCATCCTTTTCAACTTTGGCACAGCCCCCTTTACCGTAGAACCGCAGAGCCGCATTGCCCAGATGGTGATCGCCGCTCACGAAGTGGCTACCTTTGAGCTCTGCGAAACTCTGGAGGAAACCAATCGTGGAGATGGCGGATTTGGACACACCAAACACTGAGCTCCATCCGGTAACATTACCCTTTGGCGCCACAATCTTCCAAACCCGCCGCGGCCAGGGCATCTCTCATGATGCCGCCTTTGTGGTAGAAATCTTGCGCTCAGAACTGCAAAACACGCCGCTGCGGGTGCTGGAGCTGGGTAGTGGAAACGGTATCATCAGCATCATGCTGGCTCACTATTTTCCCAGCTGGCACATCCTTGGCATCGAAATCCAGCCTCATCTGGCAACCCTGGCCCAGGAAAATGCAGTCGCTGCCGGTGTCTCGGCATCCTTTGTTCAGGGAGATTTGCGCCACTGGAATCAGTCACCCGCTTGGGACGTGATATTTGCAAACCCGCCTTATTATCCCCGCCAGGAAGGCCGCATCAGCCCCGTGGAAGAACGGGCTATCAGCCGTCACGAAATATGCTGCACCATGGTCGATGTACTGGATGCGGCACAACGCAACCTGCATCCGGAAACCGGCACCGCCTATCTGTTGTACCCTGCATCTCGACTGACAGAGCTGCAAAAAGCAGGAAAAAAGATTGACCTGCACACCGTTGCTGAATTTATTCTTGGGCCAAAGCAAAAAGAGAAAGTGCTGGTGAAATTGATGAGAAAAACGAGATGTTGATAGCAGAAAATATTACTTTGGAATCCCGCAAAACAGCGTTACTCGCTGTCAGAGAACTGCGGGTGGAAAGCGGTAGTGCCGCCCTTTTGATAGGGGACAACAACAGCGGTAAATCCCTGCTTTTGCAGGCGATTAATAATCGGTATCCTTACCAGGGAGTGATACAGATTCACACATCAACACCGCTTTTGAACAAGCTATATCGGCGCCGGTCGAAAACCATATTTCTGGAGCACACAGCCAACTGTATCGAGCTGGATACGGTGTGGAGAAATATCCTGCTGCCTATGGAAAAGCTGTCGTCCAGGCAGGAGCAGAAAGTTAAAGAATTTTGTGAGATGGCAAAAATTCCTCAGCCCCGCGCCACCCGCATCGCCGGGTTGTCTCTGTCTCAGGTGAAGTTGGTGGAGCTCATCCGTGCGGTAATACAGCTTCCGGCAGTTTTGCTCATCGATGATATCGATACTTTTTTTGATGAAAAAACCATGCTCATCGTTCACCAGATTTTAGATTTTTCCCTCCGCAGCGGCACCTCCATCCTGGCCACAGCAAAAAGTCATATCGACGGCTTTTGGCGCTATTACCGCATCCAGCGGGGAATAGTGGTGCAGTTATGAGACGGGGACTTTTGCTGCAATCGGTGATTCTCCTGCTGATGATGCTGATTCTGGCCGGGCTGCATTGCGGGTATCAATACCTCAAAGATCGCTACGAAACCGCCGTCTCAGCCCAACCGGTAGTACTGTTTTCCACAGACCTCACCCATTTTGAAGCACTGCTGGAACAATTGGAAAATAAGCCCTACATCGCATCCTATTCTCTGGTGAGCAATGCGGATATTGCCGAATCTCTGATAAAAACCTATAACCTGATGCCCACCGAAGAACTGCTCTACGACAGCGGTTTGCCACACATGCTCACCCTGAGAACCATGCCGGGAAGTTTTGACCGTGTGGCCCACGATGAACTGATGGCGCTGATAAAATATCAGGGTGCCGCCATTGAAGTGGAATACAACGAAACGCTTTACCGCCATTATCTCAGGCGGCTGATTGCCGTGAACAACGCCTACACCTACGCTCCCTGGCTGTGGTGCGGATTTATCTGCATTGTCGCTCTGTTTTTACGTCTCTATTTTTTGCACCGGTCTCAAGGATTTTGGAAGGTCTATCAGGCGGCCGGTGGTCATCAAGGCATGAAAACCCGCAGTTTTGTTATCGATACCTTGTGGCTATGCACCACTCCCGCAGCCCTCACATTTCTGGCCTATTGCCTGTTGAAGATGCGGTATCAGCTGGAATGTACTCTGGAGCCGCTAAATCTGCTCTACGGCGTGGCCGCCTGCATCCTGGCCACCCTCATCGTTGCAACCACCGGCGCTATAAAAAAACTATGAAAAAGCACATACCAAACGCTCTCACCCTGTTGCGCATCCTTTGCGTGCCGGTTTTCATCTGGTTTTCCAGCCAGGATGACGGCCTGCTATGGGCCTTCGTTATCTTTCTGTTTGCCAGTATTACCGACTATTTTGACGGCATGCTTGCCCGTAAAATGAACGTGATCTCCAATTTCGGCAAAATCATGGATCCGCTGGCAGACAAGCTTTTGGTGCTTTCCGCCTTGGGATTGCTCCATTTCCGGCTGCACTACATCAGCCTGTGGATCTTCGGGATTATCCTCTTTCGGGAAATCGCCATTTCGGTGTTGCGCGAATATTTTGCCCGGCAGAAGAAATTCATCGCCGCCGGCATCCGGGGAAAACTCAAAACTGTTTTGCAAATGGTGGGAATCATCGCAGCTTTGCTTTATACCGTTGTGTGGGGTCCCTTTACAAATTCCTTGCAACGTTGGTTTGAAATTTATTATTGGTTTGTTGTTGTTATTACCCTCTATTCCGGATGGGGGTATCTGGCAGCATTTAAAAAAAAAATAACGAGGGAATAATGAAACATTTTGCAGGATGTATCCTGATACTGCTGGCTTTGCTTGCCTGCTCTCAGGAAGAGCGACCGGTATCCCATTCTCGATTACCGATGTCGTGGGGGCAAAAACAGAAGATCTATGTTTTTGCAGATCCTCATGTATGGAAAATGGCTGAAGAACCCCTGCGCTACACGCTGGAGCGCCCGATCTTTACCACATTCAACGAGAAGGAATTTGAGATTGAGCATGCAGACATCGAGAAAATCGAGCAGTTTTATAAGTTTAATAATGTGATTTTCATCGGTGATCTGGGATCGGAAGATGCCGTGTCTGTGTACCTCAAAGATTATCTCAGCAAAGAAGTAATGCAGAATGTGCAAGAAACTTCGGTAGGAATGTTTGTAAAACACGATTTGTGGGCCAGAAATCAATTGGCCATGTTTTTACTGGGAACCTCGAAAACCACTGTCACCAAGCTCATCCAGTTGCGGGCAGATGCTATCTATCAGCCTTTTGACAAGATGTTGCACAAGCGCATTGCTCAGCAAACCTTTCGCCAGAAGCGCTATAATGATTCGGCTTTCAGCAAATACCCGTGGCGCATGGACATCACCAAGAATTATCAACCCTACGCTACCGACACAGCCAATAATTTCATCTCCTTCATAGCTCGTCTGCGTAACAAACCAGACCGCTATCTGGCAGTGTATTATGAAAAGATGCCCAGAGAAAAGTTCACCAGAGACTGGTTGAAAAAAACCCGGGCCCGCCTGGCTTGGGATTATTATGATGAAGATGAATTTGATGCATCCCGCGCTTCAGTGCAAAATTATACCCTGGGTTCCTACGAAGGCTTGCGCCTGAAAGGGATGTGGCAAAATAAGAAATATGCGGTGGGCGGCGCCTTCCAGACTTTTGGCTTTTATCACGAAGCTTCTCAAACCGCATACGTCATAGATAACTCTGTTTATTGGCCCGAAGGCTATAAATTACCCGGCCTCATCGAGCTGGAAGAAATCAGTAAAACCATAGAAATTAATTAGTCCAAGGAGAATGGAATGAAACATTTAATCGGATTTTTGATACTGTTGCTTTTCGTCGCTTCTCTGGCAGGTTACGAAACCCTGCGCCTGGTTGATGCCCCTACCGCTGGCATCCTGCAACGGGGAGAAGTGGAAATTCTTACCAAAATGTACAAAAACAACGGTCTTCTCATTGGCACCAAAGTCGGCCTTTTTCCCCGCTTTATGTTTGGGGTGAATTACGCTGCAGAAGAAGTGGTAGGCAACAAGGACCCTAAGTGGCACGACCGCGTGGAATTCAATGCAAAATTTCGCCTTATCGATGAAACGGAAAAATATCCCGCTCTGGCTATCGGATACGATTCTCAGGGTCATGGCAACCTCAATGAAGTACAAAAAACCGGTAGCACCACCGAGTTGATAAAACGCTACGACATCAAGTCAAAAGGCTTTTATCTGGTGGCCAGCAAAAACTTCCTCTTCCTGGGAAATCTCGGTCTTCACGGAGGCGTAAACTATAGCCTGGAAACCGATGACGACGATACCGATCCCAACCTTTTCCTGGGCATAGACAAAACCATCGGCGACGTGGTCTTTGTGCATGGCGAATATGATTTTGGCTGGAATGATAATGACAACTGGACTGAGCAAACACTACAGCAAAACATCGATATCCTCAATCGCGGCTACCTCAACTCCACCCTGGGCATCCACCTCAGCGAGACCCTTTCGGTGCAGGTTTCATTTTTTGATATGCTGCAAAAACGCTCCGACACCACTGGCTGCGACCGCACCCTTTCCATCCAGTATTTCACGTCATTTTAGCTCTGTTTATCCGTCTGGATGCAAAAAGCGATTACCCCACAGCTAATTGTAACCCGAAATAAGGTAGTGGCTGAAATTGCCGTTGACGGAACAACAGCTCTTGAAAGTGTGGAACATAGAAAAGAAAAAGGATGCTAATATGCGTTTTATATTTGAGAAGAGAAATCAGATTTTGTTGATTCTGGCAATCATTGTAACCATTGCCGGATACGTGGTTATGGGAACCGGTGATAAAACCATTTCACCTATTTTATTGATCATCGCCTACGTGGTTCTCTTTCCGGCAGCTTTGCTGATTGGCTGGAAAAAAAGTAAACACGATTAATATTCTCCGCCTTCATCTGGCCCCAGCGCTACTCTCCATTCTTTAGCAGACTTATGCGCCCATTGAGTGTACTCAATGGGAGTAGCGTTCCGACCAGAGGGAATGAGAACCTCACCCGGCAACTACTTCGTAGCTGCCACCCTCTCCTACAAGGAGAGGGAATTGTGCCACGTATCTAAAATTCAA
>JAGGWK010000038.1 GCA_021157525.1 Candidatus Cloacimonadota bacterium
GGATGTCTCTGATGTACTTAATGTTACAAAATTGAATTCCTACTGTGAAAATGAGATAAGCTATTATCACAATCCGGCAGCAGACAATATCTTTTGTTATATGGGTTTTAACACACAGAATGAGTCAATTATCCACAGAATTTTTCAGATTGAACCTGATGGAAGTGCTGTGCAACTTCATTCATTTCAAAGCCCAAATCTTGAAGAATTCTTTGGTATACTTACCTATGATGGAAGTGATTATTATTATGCTGTATTCGATGAGGTATTGTATCAATACCATCTGAATCAGCAAAATGAGCTGGAAATAGTAGCCTCAATGCCATTACCAGGAGTTGTAGCTGCATCCTTTATCTTTGTAGATTCTGCCGTGTATGTGCTTACTGAATACATGATGTATGTGGTTGACACACAGAACATGGAAATTGTGCATCAGAATCAACTGGCTTATACACCCATTACTATAACGTATGATTTTTATGATAACTACCTCATCTATTCTCCGGGCTCTTGGTGTTATACCTCAATCTACGATATCAGCAATCCTACTGATCCCACTCTTTTTTCATTTATAGACAAAGTTGGTGCGTTAGCTGTAGATGCTGAAAATGACCTGCTATTCATCGGCGATAAAAACGCCTCGGTCTTTGACCTTACAACCATCGATACCGGTGTACTCAATGAGATAGCTACGTTTCAAAATTGGACGAAGGGAAAAGAGGTGATTCCCTTAAAACAGAATGGACATAACTACTTCCTGTATGTTGAGCAAACGTCGGTTGCGGTGTATGAATATACAACGGGAGATGCCTCACCTCAGATTCCTGAAGTGCCAAGTATTACTTTGTCCAATTTTCCAAATCCTTTTAATCCCACAACCACCATAAGTTTTTCACTTGGTAATGAAGTTATAGAAAATGTTGCCATCGAGATTTATAATGCCAAAGGGCAGAAGGTGAAACAATTACACATGACAGATGACGATTTACGAGCAGGTTCTGTACATTGGGATGGCACCGACTCAGCCAATCAACCGGTGACCTCAGGCGTGTATCTGTACCAGCTGAAAGCCGGCAGCAAAACTCTGGGTCAGAAGAAGTGCCTGCTGTTGAAATAAAGTAACCCAGATCACAGCTTCAACCTCCGACGTCTTACCCGACGCCGGAGGTTTGTCTTATCCATCTTCCTATTAGAATGTTGTTACATCAACAAAGTTAAAGCCATCAATCAGCATTGCGGGAACTCTGGCGTTATTTTCTATCAGCATGGAGGGTCCCAGCGCCAGAATGCGGCGGGTCATGTCGTAGAAAATCTCATTCCAGCGGAAGTTGGTAACCGCCCGTTTAACTGCGCCATCTTCAAAATAGAGCACGCCGTCACGGGTAAGGCCGGTCATCTCGCCGCGTTTCTGGTCTACCGAGCGGATATACCACAAACGGTTAACGATAATGCCGTTATCCACCATCTTCATCATTTCAGCTTCGCTGGTTTCGCCGCCATCCACTATGAGGTTGGCCTGGTAGTTAGCCGGGATGCCAGCCAGTTTTGCATAGTCGCGATCTACCCGCATCTCTTCGATCACACCCTTGTTCACCCAGTTGATGTTGCGGGCAACGATTGCATTGTCGCTGAAGGGTGGGGTGCTCAGCTCAGCATCATCAATACTGGAACGCAGGGTAAAGCGTTTACCAAAGAACTCGTTACCGATCTGGCCGGAATAGGGGCTCAGACCATCATCTGCCATGCGGCGTTGATACATCCACATAAGGTACCATAGCCAGTCCAGCACGGCAGCAGGACGCAGGATCACGGGCATGCGTCCAGTATGGTGCTGCACCGGTGATGAAAGGGCGTCAAACTGCTCGTTCAGGCGATTGATCATGGCTGTCATGTCAAAGGTGGTGAAGTCTTTTACCGAGCCAGAGACTTTGGTTTCTACGTCATCACGCTTCATGGTCATGGAATGGCTGAAGGTGGAATGGTCATCCCATCCAGAAAAGCCGTTTTTAGTCTGGATGCAGTGTCCGCCATAGAATCGTTGTGAGATGCCGGAGACTCTGGCGTCTTTGCCTCGGGCATTGGCCACACAGCGCTGGATGCCGCTTACCACATCTTCCAGACTGAGGGATGCGGTTGCATCGGAATAGTTATTGGTTTTGGGAATGTCCCGCGCCTGCTCAGATGCTACAAATTCCGGATCTGGCTGATTCATGTGCGCCATGGTTTCGGCTCGTTTAATGAGGTTTTTCAGTGCCTCTTCCGAGAGTTCATTTACCTCAGCCGCACCGGTTTGTGCGCCAAAGGCTACCGAAAGGGAAAGCCACGTCTTGGTGCCGCTGATGTGCTGGGTAATGCCGTTTTGGGCAAAACGGGCGTGCAGCTCGTTATTATAGCCGCCATTGATGGTAAAATCATCGGCAGAGGTGTGGGCGCGAATGTAGTCGGCTGCTTTGAGTATTGCATCTTTGTACTGCATCATTGTGAACCTCCCACGCGAATGTTACGGAAGCGCGCCAAGGCGCCACCATGAGTCATCCTGCCCCGTTGACCAGGCTGGCCTTTGCCGCAGTTGCTCACCCCAAAGGTGCGGAAATAGCGTTCGTCGCAGATGGCGTCTACGCTGTTCCAGAACTCAGGATTGTTGGAGCGATAGATGATTTTCTTGAGTGGTCGTACTTTCTTACCATCCTTAATCTCCCAGAACATATCGCCACCAAACTGGAAATTCACCCGATGTTGATCGATGGAAAAGGAGCCCTGACCTTCGATGAGCACGCCATCTTTGGTATCAGCGATGAGCTCGTTGGGACTCAGCGGTTCTTTCCCCGGTTCCAGGTAGAGGTTCGGGATGCGGTTGATGGGAAAATCGTAGTAATGGGTAGCCCGGTTGCATCCACGGCTCATCTGCTGGCCAATGAATGGCGCAGTGGCGCGTGTGGTGCCATATTCGTTGAGGATGCCGTCTTTTACAATATACCATTTCTGGTTTGGCACACCGTCGTCGTCATATCCGGCGCTGGCCAGACCGTCTGCCAGAGTGTTGTCGGCTACAAAGTTCACGATGGGGCTGCCGTATTGAAAGCTACGCAGCTTCTCGGGCGTGGCAAAGCTGATGCCGGCAAAATCGGCTTCCCAACCCAAAACGCGGTCCAGCTCGGTGGGGTGCCCTACCGATTCATGCATGGTAAGCGACATATGGATAGGATCAAGCAGCAGGGTGCGACGCTCTTCGGCTCCCAGACTGTCGGCGTGAACCTTCATTATCGCTTCCTGTGCTACATGACGTGCCTTGTCAACCAGGTTCAGGCTACGAATCCATTCCCAGCCTTTGGCATGGCCGCCTTCGCGGAAGCTGCGGGACTGGCTGTCTTCGGCTGTTACCGCCGTAGCGGTGAAGTTGGGCTCGATGTACACGGTGGTGATATCCAGCCGAGAGTCCAGGGTAGAGGCAAAGAGCTTTTCATCTTTGCGGCACTCCAACATAAAGGTGGCTACCTTGATGTCGTTGTAACGCAGCATGGTCTGGTTAACTTCCCGCATCAGCTCGATCTTTTCGGCAAAGGGGATGTCAAAGGGATCGATGGAGAAGGGAGAACGGAAGGTGTCGATATAGCCGCGTTCATGCGCCAGAGTAAGCCCGGTTCCGTGGGCTACCCGCGCCGATTGAGTAGCGATGTTAAAGGCGGTTTTAACCGTTTTTTCGATAGCTTCTTCACTAAAGACCGTGTTATGCGCAAAGCCCCAGGCACCGTTTTTAAATACCCGGATTCCGTAGCCGTACAGCTCGTCCAGATTACAGTGTTTTAAGCTCAGGTTGCGCAAATACAACATTTCAGTTTGTGTTCGCTGGATGCGGATATCGGCATAATCGGCACCAAGCCGCCGTGCTGCATCCATGGCAAATGAGAGATAATCCACGAAAACCTCCTTAGGTTTTGATATTAATCCTGCGGTGACTTTCTATATCTATTTGCGGATGTCAAGGTCATTGTCTCCTTCTTTTCACCTGCATCCCGGATGCCGGAGCTTGTACCCACCACGAAAGGAGGTGCTATCAATTGCATCACTCTGGAGACAGAACATAACGGAGTGGAGATTACCGTAACAAAAGCAGGTGAAGATTCACCTGCTCAAATAAAAATCCTTTTGCAACAATGCATCTTTGATCATGTGGATGCGATTCAATTGGACATCACCATCACCGACGAAGCTGCATCTTGGCTGATAACTGCCGCAGAGAAAATGGGGTATTTCTTCAGCGGTATGTTCCCCCGCATCCAACAGGGAAATGACCGCTGTATGATGATGTACCTGAATAATATCAAATTGGATTATGAGCAGATACTCCTATTCAGCAATAAAGCCCGGAAAATTTTGGAATATGTTACCCGATGCCATGACACCGTTTCACCCCAAATCAAACAAGTTCTTGACAGGGAACGACGCAAAGTTAATTCTTTGATACGGAGAAGGGGACATCCGGGAAAAGGGGATCGAATGAAAAAGCGAATGAGCTTTATGTTACTAATGACATTGCTCACCACACTGCTGTGGACATCGACAGTACGAGATAGTTTAGAAATCCTTGCGGGAAATTTATCCGGCATAGAGCGAGCCAGGGTTCTGGTAAAAATTGCTGGAACCTACTGGGATACTGATGCCCAAAAAGGCATGGATTATGCCAATGAAGCTCTCACCTTGGCCGGAAAATTCCACGACAGCACTGTTACCGCCATGGCTCAACAGGCATTGGGCACAAACTTCTGGGCGATGGGCCAATATCAGCAAGCTGAAGAGCACAGTTTGAAAGCCCTGGAAATACTTGAACAGAACGGGATAGAAACCGGTTTGTCCCAAGTGCTGGGAAATCTTGGTTTGATCTACGATTATCAGGGACGCAGTGACAAAGCCCTGCCCTACCTTCTCCGCAGTTTGGAATTGAGTAAAAAATATGAAGACTATGGCAGCATTATAAATGTATCAAATAACCTTGGGCTGTTGTTTTCCCGGGATAACGATTTTGAAGAATCCCTGAACTATTTTCAGCTGTCTTATGATACCCAGGTAAGACACCATGAATTGCGGCTTCTGCCCTATACCTTGAACAACATGGGCGTGATCTATCTACGCATGGGCAATAGTCAGAAGGCTGAAGATAACTTCCTTGAAGCCTTGGCAATGGAACGGGAACGAAAAAACGATTGGGGCATCGCCGCCTGCCAATATAATCTTTCCGGCATCCAATTTGACCGGAACGACATTTCTCAAGCCATCAACTCGATTCAAGAATCTTTGAAATTACGTCGAAAATTGAGTAATCCCCAAACCCTCACCGAATCTCTGGTGCGCTATGGCAAATTTCTCATAGATCAAAACCGATATGCTGAAGCCAGCCAAATTCTGCAGGAATCCTTTGCTCTCACCGATTCTTTTGATCTGATCTACGAT
Organism: Candidatus Cloacimonadota bacterium; assembly: GCA_021157525.1. Classification (GTDB taxonomy): domain Bacteria; phylum Cloacimonadota; class Cloacimonadia; order Cloacimonadales; family TCS61; genus JAGGWK01. The sequence continues at coordinate 5,449 of JAGGWK010000038.1, forward strand.
AAGCTTTTCACCCTGGAACAGCTGGTAAACCTGGAAAAAGCACAGGAAAATTATCCCCAAGCCCTTACTCTTCTGGAGCAGTATCTGGTGGTTCAAGATTCCATCTTTACCAAGGAGCGGACAACCCAGATCAATGAACTGCGCACCAAATACGAGCTGGACACCATAGAAGGGGAAAACAAACTTTTGCGCACTACCAACCAATTGCATCTGTTGGAGATTAAACGAAAAAATACCGTCATCACCGCCTATTTTGTGTTGGTGGTTATCGTACTCATCCTCATCTTTGTTATCTTTCTCAATTATCAAAACAAACGGAAAGCCAATAAATTACTCGCAGAAAGCAATCTTCTTATTCGGAAGCAAAAGGATGAACTGGCGAAAACCAACCAAAAGCTCAAGGATACCAATGCCACCAAAGACCGCTTCTTTTCCATTATAGCCCACGATATTAAAAATCCTCTGGTGGCACAACTCTCCGGCAGCAAAATCCTCCTGCATCACATCCAGTCAATGGACTCAGAGGCTACCAAAGCCATGGCTAAAGAGATCCGGAAAAACACTTTCCAGCTTCTGGGTTTACTGGATAACCTGCTGCAGTGGTCTCGCCTGCAAATGAAACGCATCCAGTGCCACCCCACTCCTCTGGTGCTGGCCGCACTGGTAAATCGCACCTTTGATCTGTACAAACTCAAAGCTGCAAACAAAGATATTTCCCTCACAAACAAGGTGCCTATGGAACTGCTGGTGTTGGTAGATCGCGACATGATGATCTCGGTGATAAACAACCTCATTACAAACGCTATAAAGTTTTCTCCCACCGGCACGAGTATCACCGTATCGGCTGCTGAAGAAGATGAGATGGTAAATATTTACTTCCAGGATGAGGGGGTAGGCATGGATGCAGAAACTAAAGATACGCTGTTCCGTCTGGATGTGAGCCACACGAGCCGAGGCACCGCCAACGAGCGTGGCACCGGGCTTGGGTTGATTTTAGTCCGTGAGTTTTTGGTGCAAAACAGTGGATCCATCGAGATACAAAGCGAAGTGGGAAAGGGCACAACCATTATCGTGCAAGTACCGGTTTTTCACGATGTAGATTAGCGAAATCTTCAGGACTGCTATTTTCATGCTTCCATGCGATTATGCATCCGGATATGACTATTTTCCCCTCATCTCATTCAGAAAATATCACAGGCAGGATGCATCTCCTTACCCGTGATCTCAAAGGTTTTGTGGTAAACGGTGTGTTGTTGTTTATCTCGCAGGGTATCCGGAAAAAAGCCAGCTCCTTATCCATGATCAATTACTTTTCCCCGAAGTGTGGTATAACCTCCCATGCATTGGGCCGTCATACAGGAGTGAATGGGCAAAACAGCCACCAGATCCCCCACGTGCAACGAAGAAATGACCTGCAGTGATGCGGTGATGCAACCGTGCTCCTGAGATAGAGAACATACCAGAGTTCCATCCAGAGCTGAGCTCCAGCCCCTTGCATCCAACCTGCAAACCAGACCATAATTGCGTAATCCATCGGTTGCCGGTATCCACTCTTTAGAAAGATGCACGCCACCGCCATACACCACGATCTGATGGCGCTGAGGATGCAGGGCAACCACCGGCACAGCCAATGCCACCGCGATGTCTGACAATTTGCACGATCCCAGCTGATATTGCATCACATCATAAAATACAAAATTACCCGGTCGGATTTCATCGATATCGGCAAAATCGGCAGCCAACGAACAACCCGGCGTATCCCCCACCGAAATGATGAGCTGTGGATATTCTTTCACATAGCGTCTGCGCAGAGGCTGCATCCTGTGGCGAGATTCCCGGTGCAACGCCAGAGCTTCCGCTGCCGAAGATGCGCCGTAGGTATGTCCCGCATGAGTAAGAAACCCACGGAAGCGCAGGTATGGGCCAGCCCGGGTCAGGATGCTGTCGATGAGAGTTGTTTCATGGGGCTCCAGCCCGGTGCGATGATAGCCGCTGTCGATCTTGATAAAATACCCCACTTCTGCAGTGAGTTGCTGGTTGAGAATGCCGATGGAAGCGGGATCTACCACCAGTAAATTGAGAGAGATTTTTTCTGCAAGCCTATTGATTGTAGCCATTTCCCGAATATTTACCGGGAACGCGACGGTGATATCATCCCAGCCATCTGCGGCAAAATAGGCGGCCATCTCCAAGGATGAAACCGTGATCGCCGATACCCCGACATCCCGAAACCACACTCCCACTTTGAGGGATTGATGGGTTTTGAAGTGGGGACGGAACTGCACTTTTTGTGCTGCAGCTTTGTCTGCCATTCGCCGGATATTGGCCCGACAAATATCTTCATTTAACAGAAGGGTTGGTGTTTGTATAGAAAGCATTATACCTCCCGAAGGACTCTGTTGCCCCCTTCTCAGAATTAGTTGAGGCTCGTCAGCAATTCCTCATTGTTCGGATAAAGAGCGAATTTCTTCTTCATCTGTTCTATCTGGTTTACTTCATTGAGGCGCAGGAGAGAACGGCGCAATTGGTTAATTTTATCCAGTTTTTCCATGGGAATGAGAAGCTCATCTCGCCGAGTACCGCTTTCCCGCAGATTGATAGCCGGGAAAACCCGTTCATCTGCCAATTTGCGGTCAAGGATGATTTCGCAGTTGCCGGTACCTTTAAATTCCTGGAAAATCACTTCGTCCATCCGTGAACCGGTATCTTTGAGGATAGTCGCCAAAATCGAGCAGGAGCCGCCATCTTCTATTGCCCGGGCTAACCCGAACAATTTCCGTGGAAGTTCCAATGCACCGGAACCCAGCCCACCACTCATAGTGCGGCTCCGGGAGTTATGGTCACTGGTATTGTAGGCACGGCCCATGCGGGTGAGGCTGTCAATCAGCAGTACCACATGGTTGCCACATTCCATTTCCAACCGGATGTGATTGAGAAGAAAATTGGAAAGCAGAACGTGAGATTGGGCACCTTTGTCCAATGAACTGTGAAAGACGCGGGCTTTTGTATTCATTTTAAATTGTGTAACTTCTTCAGGTCGCTCATCTATCAATAATACGATGATATGGAGCTTGGGATCAAGGGCAATCAGGCTGTTGGTGAGCTGCTCAAGGATGGTGGTTTTCCCTGCCCGGGGCGGCGAGACAATGAGCCCTCGGGTTCCCTGGCCTACAGGCATAAAGAGATCTATCATGCGCATGGCAGGATACCGGGATTTTCCCAGCTCAAACCGCTTGTATGGGCTGACAGGCTGCAACTGATTCATGTTCTTTCTGGTGGCAAATGCAGTCGGGTCGTTACCAGAAATTTCCAGGATGTTCGTGATTTTTTCGTCTATTACTTCGCAGGTAACGCGTGCGCCACTTACCAGATGATAGCGATCGATAAAAGTCTTTGGCACTTCATAATGCCAACCGTAAAAATCAAAGGGCACTTCCCATATGATCGGAAGGTGTGAGCGGGAAAGATTGAGAAATCCTTCGAGTATTTTCTTATTCATTCGGCCAATAGTAAAAAGCGGGGATTTATGTCAAGAAAGCAAAAAACGGAGCGTTGGGGAGAGAAACCACGAATTTGCAAACCTGCTATTTCCCCTTTCTCCGGTAAAAGAAAATCTTCCGCTGTCTGGGCCTTCCGTCTTTAGCATGATACCCTCGTTTGGGCAAGGCACTTTGGCTCACGGCCCGAACATCTTCGATGGTATAAACGGCATTGGGATTGTGTGCTTCCACTTTGGCTATCACGCTGGGAATGTCTTTCCGGAGAACCGGCAAGAACAGGATTTCAACTTTCCCGCTGTTTGCCGTAGCCGGCACATTGGTCACCCGGAAGCCCCGAGCACGGAAATCGGCAATAAGCTGAGTGGCGTCCTTGCGTGTGATTATCCTGATAAGAGTGATACCCATGGCCAACTTCTGTTCCAGAAAGATGCCCACATAATTACCCGCAGCAAAGCCGGCGGCATAGGCGATGTAGTTTATGGGAGATGAGACGTTTTTCATCACCTGATTGATAACGATAAGCCACACCAGAACTTCAAAAAAGCCGATAATGGGCGCCAGGTTCCGCATCCCGCGATTTACAAAGATTATGCGAATCGTTCCCAGGCTAACGTCGATAATTCTGGAAAAGAAAATAATGAAAGGAAGAATGTAGGGTACTGTTTCCGACGAAAACAATGATTCCATCATTTATAACTCCTTTATGCTTCATGGGGTGCACTGTGGTAAAGAGTGAAAAACCGGCAAGAAAATAATCCCATCTCGTCATCTCAACGTTGACATCCATCATCTCCTCATCAACATGGCGTGGAAATTTGTGCCGGGAGGTTCGATGAAATTCATCAAGCGGATTTTCTTCTTTTTCTCGCTGTTTTTGCTCTACATAGTGGCCAAGGAGTTTTTGCAACTCTACAGCTATCTTGCTCAGTTGCATCCTTATGCAGGATACGGCTTTCTGGCCATCCTCGCCGGTATCTCCATCTACTTCGTTTTTATTCCTGTGGTGCACCTGCTCCGCATTCCCCGTTTTGAAGGGCCTCCATCTTCCCGGGATGCAGAAGGAGAATTCATCAAGCAACGCATGCTCCGGCTGCAATCCAATCCCCATCTGCTTCTGCAACACACCGCTTTCTCTTCCTTCAGTCTGGATGCAAACGGTTATAGCCAACTGATAGCCCCATTGAACAAGCAGTGCCAGAAGCTGCGAGACCGTCATATCGCCCAGATTTTTTATACCACCTCCATCGCACAAAATGGTTTTTTGGATGCATTGCTTATCATTGCTATCAGTGTGCAACACGTGAAGGAGATTTTTGTTTTGTACAATGGTCGGGTATCAAACCGTGACTTGTGGAAGATTGCCAAACTGCTCTATTATTCCACCGTCATTGGTGGCTCGGAAGGGATAGAATATTCGACCAATGAGCTCTTAAATAAATTCAGCACCGACAGCATGAAGACCATTCCCTTTTTGGATAAGGTCATCACCTCATTAGCCGATGGACTGGTAAATGCGGCGCTGCTCACCCGTATCTCGTACCTCACCCAGCGGTATTGCACCCTTACCTATGCCGCATCAGAGCAGGATTTCATGCCCTCTCCCTCCATCGTTTTTCAGTCGGTACGGCACATCACTTCGGATTTTATCACCCGGCTGCACAACGGGCTGAAGCGCTCGGCACTGGATAAAACCCGGGAATTCACCGCCATCGCCATCAATCCCATCGGCTATTTCTGGAGCAAATCCATTGCGAAAAAAGAGGATCTCACTCCAGAGGAGCGGGAGCAGCGGAAAGATATCGCCCGGCTGATAGGAAACCCCCTGGCTTATGGTCTGAAATGGCTGATTATCAGCCTGAAGCGACCCCATGGTAGCAATTTGAGTATTAATAATAACATTTGATCACCTGTGGCAGCGATAAAAAATGAACTTGGGAAAAATATGAAAAACATAGAAATTCGCCATGCTTCCCTGCATAATCTCCAAGACCTGAGGGTGAAGATCCCCCACAATGCCCTCACCGTGATCACCGGAGTCTCTGGTAGTGGCAAATCGTCTCTGGCCTTCGACACCCTTTTTCGGGAAGGTCAGCGCCGCTACCTGCAATCCCTTTCCGGCTACGCCCGACAATTCATGGGCAAAACCGGCCACAGCAACGCCACCATTTCCGGATTACTCCCCGCCATCGCCATCGACCAAAAAACCACTTCTGCGTCTCCCCGCTCCACTGTAGGAACCCTCAGCGAAATCTACGATTACCTGCGGCTGCTCTTTGCCCGCCTGGGCCAGGGCGATACCGCATCCTGCCCACAGCAGCAGAGCCTCTTTTCCTTCAATTCCCCAAAAGGTGCCTGCCCTGCCTGTAAAGGGCTGGGTGTACAAGACCGCATCGATCCCACCCTGCTCATCGGCGATGATACCAAAACCATTCGCAACGGCGCCTTTGTGATGACTACACCCTCGGGCTATATCGTCTATTCTCAGGTAACAATGGAGGTGCTCAATGACGTTTGCACAGCCCATGGATTTTCTGTGGACATCCCGTGGTGCGACCTCACCGATGCGCAGAAAGACGTGGTTTTGCGAGGTTCAACCAAGCTCAAAGTTCCCTTTGGCAAGCATACTCTGGAGAGTCGATTGAAGTGGAGCGGCATCACTGCAAAACCCCGTGAAGAAGGCTATTACACCGGCATCCTTACCATAATGGAAGATATTTTGGGCCGCGACCGCAACGACAACATTTTACGCTTTGCCCGTTCGATACCCTGCCCTGCATGCAGCGGAACCCGTTTGCGTCCCGAAGCGCTGGCGGTAAAATTTCAGGGAAAATCCATCGCCCAGCTCAGCGCACTGAACCTGCGACAATTACAGAGCTGGCTCGCCAGCCAAAAGCTCTCTGCATCTCAGAAGCCGGTGGCCAGACCCATCTTTGATGATATATCCCGCCGTCTGGATATTCTGCTGGAGCTGGGTTTGGGATACCTCACTCTCAACCGCACCGCCACCACGCTTTCCGGTGGAGAAGCCCAACGCATCAGGATGGCGATGCAAACCCTCAGCAATCTGCAAAACGTGCTCTATGTGCTGGATGAACCCTCCATCGGGCTGCATCCTGCCCACAACACCGCCATGCTGCGGGCCCTGAGAAAACTGCAACAAAAGGGAAACACTCTGGTAGTGGTGGAGCATGATGAACAGACCATTCGGCAGGCGGATTATCTGGTGGATATTGGTCCTCTGGCGGGAGTTCACGGCGGAAAGCTGGTGTATAGCGGCACAAAAGATGACTTCTTTTCTCAGCCGTTGCCCGGTAGTATCACCCAACGCTATTTGCTGAACGCTAATCTGCCTACCTCGCATCAACGCCCGGGGAATGGCCATTTTATCACTATCCATGGCGCTACTGAACACAATCTGCAAAACATCACCGTCACCTTTCCCCTGGGATGCCTCACCGTGGTATGCGGGGTTTCCGGCGCAGGGAAATCCACCCTTATCGAGCACATCCTGGCCACTCATCTGCGGCAAAAATTGCATCACGCCAAAGAGATACCCGGTGCCTGTGAAGCTATCGATGGCGCAGAGCACATCGACAAAATCATCGACATCAACCAGAGCCCTATCGGCCGTACACCCCGCAGCAATCCCGCAACCTACACCAAACTGTTTGACCACATTCGCAGCCTTTTTGCCACCCAACCACTGGCTATAAAACGAGGTTACAAAAAGTCACGATTTTCCTTCAATACCAAAGGCGGCCGCTGTGAAGCCTGCCAGGGTGCAGGTGTGCAGGAAATCGGCATGCACTTTCTCGACAACGTCGCCATTCCCTGCGAAACCTGTGGCGGCAAGCGGTTCAATTCAGAAACCCTGGAAGTACGCTACCGGGGGAAAACCATCTCTGATGTGCTGGAACTCACGGTGAATCAGGCAGCAGAATTTTTCTCCGACCAGTCAAAGCTCCGCCGCATCCTGACGGCATTGCAATCCACCGGCCTGGGTTACATCACATTGGGGCAACCATCCACCACCCTTTCCGGCGGCGAGGCGCAGCGCATCAAGCTGGCGGCAGAGCTGGGCAAAACCAACACGGGCAACACGCTGTACATTCTAGATGAACCCACCACTGGCCTGCATTCCTACGATGTGGAGCAGTTACTCAAAGCTTTGCAGAAGCTGGTGGATGCAGGAAATACCGTTATCATCATCGAGCACCACGAGGGTTTTGTAGCCACAGCCGACTACCTCGTAGAGCTGGGGCCCGGCAGTGGTGACGAAGGGGGAAAGCTGGTTTTTGCCGGAGCTTCTGCCGCCTTTTTCCGTCAGGATGCATCTCCCTATCTGCAGGCAATATTGGCCGAGCCTGAGGCGGTAGATATCTCTCATCTCCCGCCCGCCGATGCCATCCGGATAACAGGTGCAAGCACCCACAATCTGCGTCACATCGACCTTCGCATCCCCCACAATTCCCTCACCGTGATCACCGGCGTCTCTGGCAGTGGCAAATCTTCGCTGGCCTTCGACACCATTTTTGCCGAAGGAAACCGACGCTTTACCGAAAGCATTTCCACCTATGCCCGACGCTTTATGAAACAGCTCCCCCGACCCGACTTCACCCGGCTGGACGGCCTTTCCCCAACCATCGCCATCACCCAGGCCCGGGGTGTGCGCAATCCCCGCTCTACCGTTGGCACCTTTTGCGGAATGTATGATCATCTGCGACTGCTCTTTTCCCGGTGCACTCCCGGGGGATTTTCGGCGCAGAATTTTTCTTTCAATCACCTCTCCGGCGCTTGTGAATCTTGCAAAGGCTTGGGATTTCACCTGATGCCAGATCCGCAAAAATTCATCTCCCACCCGAATTTACCATTGACGGGCGGCGCTATGAAAGGCCACAAAACCGGCGCTTTTTACGGCGATGCCAAAGGGCAACACATGGCTATTTTGCAGCAGGTTGGTGCCGAAATGAACATCGACTTTTCTGTTCCCTGGGATGCTCTGGATGCCGATGCCCGCCACATCGCTCTGGATGGAACCGGCGCAAAAGTCTGGGATGTGGTGTGGCATTATCAGCGAAAAAACCGCACCGGTAAACATCGCTGGCAAACCACCTGGGATGGGCTGATACACTACATCGCCGAAGAATATCAGCGAAAACTGGCCAATGGCCGGGGAAGTGAAATCGAGCCGCTGCTCTCGGAATATCCCTGCCCCGCCTGCCACGGCAAACGGCTGAAGCCGGCACTTCTGGCAATGGCTATTGACCATAAAAACATTATGGATGTGGCAGAGATGGAGATCGGCGATGTAAAAAATCTGCTACAAAACTGGATGGAAAATCCGCCGCACCCCGCAGCAAAAACCATTTTGCTGGATGCTCTACCGATGTTGCAAAACCTCATCGACAGTGGATTGGGTTACCTCACTCTTATGCGCCGCACCGCCACCCTTTCCGGTGGCGAGATGCAACGGCTGCGCATTGCCAGTCAATTGGGCGGCGATCTGTGCGGCATCTGTTACGTGCTGGATGAGCCCACGGTTGGGCTGCATCCGGCAGACACCCATCGATTGATCGGACTCCTGAAAGCCCTGCGGGATAGAGGCAACACAGTAGTTGTGGTAGAGCATGATCGCGGCGTGATGCGGGCCGCCGACCAGATCATCGATCTGGGACCCGGCGCCGGGAATGAGGGCGGCAATGTGGTGGCCTGCGGAACCGTGGAAGAAATTTCCAGAAACCCACAATCCCTCACCGGAACCAGTTTGCGAGCCGCCCCCACTCCGCTGAAATCTGCTCAACCACATCCGGCGCCCGGGCTGCGCATACGCGCAGCGGCGGCCCATAATCTCAAAAACCCGGATATCGACATTCCATCTGCCGCACTCACCACCATTACCGGTGTTTCCGGCAGCGGAAAAAGCTCCCTGCTTCATCATGTCATTGCCGCATCCATCCGGCAAAACAGACCGATCAACTGCCGCCAATGCTATTGGGAAAACATCACCTCCATGATAGAAGTCACCCAGGAACCGCTGGCATCCAGTCCCATAAGTACGGTAAGCACCTTCACCGGCATCCAGCATGTTTTGGCCACTCTCTTTGCCAAAACCCCGCAGGCTGCGGCGGCAAATCTGAAAAAAAGCCATTTTCTCTTCAACAGCAAAAGCGGCCAATGCCCCGCCTGCAAAGGCGCCGGTGCCATCCGGGTGAGCATGGACTTCCTGCCCGATGTATGGATGGAGTGCGACTCCTGCCACGGCAAACGCTACCGGGACGCTTCGTTGGCCTGCCGCTACAAAGACATCTCCATCTACCAGACATTGCAGATGACCATCCGGCAGGGAATCCCCTTCTTTGGAGATCAACCCAAGATAGCGAAACCCCTGCAATTGCTGGACAGTTTGGGACTGGGCTACCTCACTTTGGGACAATCGGTGAGCACCCTGTCTGGTGGAGAAGCCCAGCGATTGAAACTGGCGGTTCATTTACTGGATGCATCCAGCACACCAACCCTTTTTTTGCTGGACGAGCCCACCACCGGGCTGCATCCTGCCGATGTGGAAAAGCTGATGACCATCCTGGAAAAGCTGGTGGTGCAACAGCACACCGTGATAGTGGTGGAGCACAACACCGATGTGATACGCCGTAGCGATTGGGGGATAGATTTGGGGCCGGGAGGAGGAAATGCCGGCGGTTTTGTGGTTGCCATGGGCGCACCGGCGGAAATTGCTGAAAACAAAGAATCCCTTACCGGCTACAGCTTATTGCATCCAGAAGGAGAAATAAAATGACACAGACCAACCCCCTCCATGGGATCACTCTGGAGAAAATGCTCCTCGAACTGGTAGATTATTATGGGTGGGAACAGTTGAGTCAGCGAATAAAGATTCGCTGTTTCAGCCATGAGCCTTCCATAAAATCCAGTCTGAAATTTTTGCGCCGCACACCGTGGGCTCGGAAAAAAGTGGAGGATCTATTTTTGCATGTACAGCAGATTAGTGGATAAAAAACTACGGGAACAGACGACAGAGCTGGAGAAATGCGGATATTAATCTAAAGATATTGCAATAAATCCAGTATTTTGAGCTCAAGTTTTGACTTTTTCAGGAAACCTCTGGTGGTGGGACACCCACTAATAGCGCAACAATTTCAACAATGCCGGAGCAAGCAATCCTTTGTAAGGCCGGAGCATTTTCCGCAATTCCATATAAGCATCCAGGCTGGAAAAGGCATCGTCTGCCGCATAGGATATCTGTGAACTTTTTAGTGGATACATCGCCCAGTTGGAGCGGGACATGTTTTTGCTTTTACGCAGATTCCTGCCCAGACAATGGGCAACCAGCTGCTTGGAACCGATATTGTTTTTGCGGCCCAGTAAGGCAAAGACATCACTGACATCCACCAGATTCCGGGTGTCCATGCCAAACTCTTCCCGCAGTCGCTGCCGATCTTTGGATAAACCGATGCCCATTTTCACGATGTTCTCATCCTCCATAATGCTGCGCAATTCACCGATTTGCGGAATAGCGCTGACAAAGAAGATGAAACATTGACGAGATGTGGCTATCTGGATGAGAGAGGCTTTATGTTCTTTTTGCCCTTTGATAAAGGTGGGCTTTGCTTCCATATCAAAGCCCAGGAACGTAGCTTTTTTCAATTTCTTCAGCGCTGCGGAAAAATTCTTTTCCTTCACCAGCACCACCTCACGATCATGATCTTCGTAGGGCGGTAATGCTGCAATCTCTTCTTTTGTCAGTTGCGCACAGAGTTGTGCTGCCAACGCCTCAAATTCCCGTTGCCGGGGAGTTTTCTTTTCTGCAGGATGTGTAGTAGGATTCACCTATTTTCCTTTCTGGATGCAGGAAGTCTGTGAGCAAAGTGGTACTTCAAAGGGGCCATCAGTTATCAATCGCTTAACCTGCACATCTATTTCATTATTAAAAATTTCTGAGATGCCACCGGGGTGCCCTGTTGAGAAAGTGTGTAGAAATAGACACCAGCGGCAGGAACATCTCCCTCAGAGGTTTTACCATTCCACTGCATCATTCCAGGGGAAGAGGTACCAGAGAGGGCGGCAATCTTTTGACCCCGGACATTGTAAATAGTAAGCTTTGTACCAGTGATATTTTGAGGTATGGCAAAACTCACGCTGCTACCGGCGATCCCGGGATTGGGATAGCTGCTCAATCTGATAGAAGCGTAATATTCCGGCTCTTGATCCACTGCCACAACGGGGCCTTCGTAAAACCACACTCGTCGCACCAGCGTAGAATCCAGCACAAAGGGATTGGCACAGTCATCCTGATAGGAGGCAATCTTCAAGCTGCGGGCATATTCGGCATCGTCCACCGGGTCCATCTGGTGCCACTGGTAGAGCACCTCCTTCTGGCATTCAAAGAAATTCTCATTGGCTGCATCCTGATACATGGTATAAAAATAGAACATGGAGCGGGCCACATTGCCCTTGTGCTCTTCCCGGGGCTCAAAGAGCTCGTCGGAATTGCGTCTTTCGGAGTAGCCATCGATATTGCTCGTGGGGATGGATGTAGTGTACGTATCATCGATCCACCACTTGTCGGTCTCATCGTCGGGAATTTCCCCAAAAGGTGCATTTCCCCGGGAGGAATTTACCGGAGCTCTGGATGGATAGAGGTGGTGCATATCGCTCTTTTGCGGTTCGCTGCCTGCGCCCATACTCTGGGGCCAGGTGTGCTCGCAGTTGATGCCCTGCTGATAGGCATTGGTACTGGGATCCTGACTGAGATCCAGCGTGATGGTATAGCCACTGTAAACGCCGGTAAGCTGGTCGCCATCATGGATGTCGATAACCGCATACATGGTATCCCGGGCGGTATTGTAACCCATAGTAGATGTGGTTTTGTAATTTGTAACCAGATATGATGAAAGTTCGGCTTCATGCAAACCTTCGGCAATAATGATTTGTGGCGGATCGGCCGGCAATGCCAGCCCCCAAAATATATAAAGACCCAATAAAACCCATAGTTTCGTTCTCATTCTCGTTACCCCTCAACCCTTCATTTTCAACCTGCCGCAATGAAACGGAAGGGGGGCTGTGTTGTCAATGGCTTTTGACATTGTTTTTTTAAAGCATCTATATCTAAATGTTTAACTCAAATTATAATCCCCTGCAGGGAACCGGGATTTCGAACGCGGACAGCTTGTTAAGGAAAATCATGAGTCTAAGGGAAGAGTTAAAGATTAGAGGTGAAAAATGAAAAAAACATCTTTTTATTACACCGTCATAATATTGATGTTTTCGCTTTTATATAGCGGAACAGTAAACTACTATGATGGGTCTGGTGGTTATATTAACAAACCATTGGACAATGTGTTTGTGAGAGATGATCCAACCATAGCAAGTTGGGCTGGGATTTGTGTTTGCCGACGATGTGGGCGTCAGCTGGCTGCGCAGTCAGATAGATCCGGCGCTTTGCCGCTCAGTTACGCCCTTACAGCGAGGTACTGGCCGATCTCACTGCCGCAGGTGAGCAGGTTCCGCATCAGGCGGGATGCCTGCCGGCATCATCCCTGGATACATGAATGAGTTTTCCAGCCATTTGAATGTTTACCCACCCGTTTATGGAAGGGGTCTTCGACCAATTGAAAGGGTTTGGCATTTTGAATGGCAAATGGGTTGAAACATCAATACAACAACGACAGATCAAAGTCATAGCCAATGTATTTCAGCCAATCCACCAGGGACGATTCTGAATCATCACCATTGCTGAAGATCAGGCGTAAATCCCCGGAGGTACCGATATCCAGAAAGATGTAGGTAAAGTTATTCTGGATACGGTATTTCCAGATTTTGTAATCCTTTTCGATATAATTGGTCGAACTTGAAGACGTGCCGGAGAGAACATCATAGGGAGGACCATACTTTATATAGATGCGTCCCCGATCGGTCTTCCATCCTGGCTTGAAGCCACCGAAGTTGATATTGGCATAAGCTATACGGGCCCGGAGAACGGTGAGGAATTCGTTGTCATCAGATACGGGATTGGGGTCTAACATCTGCCAGAATTTACCGATAAACTCCCGTCGATCTTCACCCTTTAATGAGCGGGCAATCTGCTTTTCCCGGGTGGTAAAAAAGTAACTGGCCAGGACGTATTCGTCTTCCACCGTATCAAAAACATATCGGTTTAACGGCTCTGCTGCATCCAGACTATACAGGGATGGAACAAAGAGAGCGCAAAGAAGGACAACAACGATAGCTGGTTTCATCTTACCTCTCGGGGGTTTTGTAACTGATGTGGATGATGGCCACCAACATAATGCCGGCACTCAGCCACTGAATCAGCGTAAGATGCTGGTGATTGATAAGGTAATCAAAGATAATGGCAGAGATCGGAAAGAACAGCTCGCATATGGTAGAGACCATAGCACTCACGTGCTTGAGTCCATAATAATAGAGAAAGATGGCGCCGCTGCCCGTGGTTACACCGATAAGTACAAAGAGACCCCAGTGCTGAAGAGTCATCTGAGCAAATTGATCGAAGGCGCCGGTGATGAGTACATATACCAGCATGATGATGGAAGTAAGGCCGAAACGGAAGAAGTTGGTAGTATAAAAACTGAACTTCCGCAGGGCCCGTTTGCTGAACACGGTGGAACTACCAAAGCTGAATGCGGCGATAACGGCCCACAATGCAGCTTGAAGATAATTGGTACTATGATCGATATGGGGAGCATGAAATCCGAAAGTAAGCACATAACTGGCGCCAACGGCGACGGATGCCCAGAGGAAAAACCGCCGTTTTATCTGCTCTTTGAGGATTATTCGCGCCATCACGATGGCAAATATCGGTTGAAGCTTTTGTAAAAGCACAACGATGGAGAGGTGCTCGAAGTGCACCAGGAACAAAGCTCGAACAATTGACAGGGTTCCCAAAGCGCCGCCAAAGATGGCGATGAGCGCAAAATTCAGCCAGTCATCTGCATCCATAGATTTGATATGCCGATACTCCCGAAAGAGAAAAAACTGCATCAACACAAAGGGAACCATATGCAGCATAAACACCACAAAGCCAACATTGAGAGAAAAGAGGCGGGGAGTGAGCACCACTCCGTCCAGCCCCCATAATATTGCAGCAATACTGATGATTACCGCACCACGAACCGCGTTATTTTGTTTCACTATCGCACATCCCGGGAACCACGAAGGATTCCCTTCCTTTTATCGGATTTTTCTAACAATTACTACCATAACAGAAAACAAGCCTGAAGGCTACCAGCCGCCAGAAGCACCGCCTCCGCCGAATCCGCCGCCGCCGCCAGAAAAACCGCCGAATCCGCCGCCTCCGAAGCTACTGCCGGATCCGCCACGACTGCTGCCGCCCATAGAACCAAGTATCAGCCAGGGAAGAATACCTCCCACGCCTCTGCGCCGACGTCCAAAAGAACTCAGCAAAATCATAACCAGAAAAATGATGGTGCCAAGAGGAAATTTCACCCGGTTTTCATCCTGTTCCTGTTGCCGATATTTGGCCAGCTGCTCTTCGCTGATATCAAATTGTTTTGTAATGATGCCGGAAATCACGGTGAGACCATCTTTGATTCCCCGATAATAATTTCCCTGACGGAAAGCCGGCGTAAGATAGTTGCGGATAATGTAGCCACTCTTGGCGTCGGTAATCATCCCTTCCAGCCCATAGCCCACTTCCAGGCGAATCTTGTGATCTTTATAAGCCACCAGCATCAAAAGCCCATTATCAAATTCCTTTTGTCCCAGTTTCCACTGCTCCGCAACTTTCATGGAGTAGTCTTCCAACACTTCGCCCTGTAACGAAGGGATAATCAGCAGAGCCACCTGGGAAGAGGTTTGCTCCTGCACATCCAGCAAAAGTCGGGTAAGGGTTTGGGTTTCACCACGAGAAAGCAAGCCAACGTGGTCATTCACCGGGCCATTCATGGTCGGCACATCCAGACCAAACAGGGCAACCATCCCACACAAAAGCAGAAAGATATATATATGTTTTTTCATGTTAACGCTCCAATTCCACAAGACCGTCGTGCAGTTCATTCACATCATCATCCTGGATGGGGAAATGTGTACTGAGCAGCGTGCCACAGGTGGCTATGGCAGCACACAGGCTGGATGCAAGGGTGCGATTTTTTATGCCGGAAATCACGCCCTGCACAATATCATTCCACTGCTCCTTCCCTATCTTTTCGTTGATGCCGCTATCGGCCAGTAGCACAACCTGCCGCTCCAGGCGAGAGATAAATATCAGAATGCCAGTGCGATCCCTGGTATTATACACCCCGGACTCCATAAAGTGGCGCATTGCGCGCTGATACACTTTTTCTTTCATGATGCTGCGAGGTACAATCAGGCGATCTATGGATGCCACATTGGCCAGGAAATAGCAGAGGGTGATAACGAGGAATGTGGAGAAACCGTAGAACATCACGGTGTATCCCGGCTGATATTGCCAGAAGAGAGATTGAATCCAACCGTCCACTGCTGGATAGAAAAAGGCCATAACCACAAAGTAAAGGAACCCCACCAGTACGCCAAAGAGCAGCTCGTAGATAGCATAATCATTGCTCTCGGGAATGATGGCGGTTGCAATTTCGCCGCTGGTTTTTGCTTCGGCGTCGGCAACTGCCTGCTTTATCGCTTCGTGATCTTGAATAGTAAGCTTAAATCGTGCCATCTTATTTACCGCCGAAATCTACCTTGGGAGCAGTATCGGTCCCTTCGGCAGCCTTAAAGTAGGGCTTAGCATGGAAACCATACATGTTGGCAATGATCACCCGGGGAAACTGCTTTATCAAAGTATTGTAACTCTGGGCCGAATCGTTAAAGCGTTTACGTTCGGTGGAAATGCGGTTTTCCGTGCCTTCCAATTGATCTTGCAAAGCCAGGAAGTTTTCGTTTGCCTTGAGCTCCGGATACCGCTCCTGTATTACCATCAAGCGTTGTAATGCACCGGAAAGTCCGGCCTGAGCCTGCTGGAATTTCTCAAACATTGCAGGATCGTTGAGCACTTCTTCGCTGATATTGAAAGTTCCACCCGCCTTGGAACGAGCCTGAGTAACTGCTTCGAAGGTCTCTTTTTCATGGGATGCATATCCCTTTACCGTCTCTACCAGATTGGGGATAAGATCATATCGCCGCTGATATTGGTTCTCTACCTGACTCCACTGCTTCTTTACCAGCTCTTCCTGCTGAACCATTCCGTTATAGGTACGGGTTCCCCAGGAAAAGATACCTATGGCAATGACCAGGACAATGGCTAACGTCGCCCCACAACCGATTAAAGTCTTTCTCTTCATGCTCTACCTCCATAGATTTTTCTATTATCTATGGAAAAAATCGGAAGGGATTTTTCGTGTCAATGTTTATAATCCCAAAGAAAACCGGCATACCCCGAAAAATTTTCAAAAAAATGGCAATAGAATCTGTTCACTATATTTTCTCCTCTCAAATTTGGTTTTCTTGTGCAATAATCATGTTTGTAGGAAACAAAACCTGATTACTTTTGTTATTCTATAATAGATAAATCTGCCTGATATTTTAAGGTTATTTTTCTTGTCTAACATTATATGGAAAAAGACATTGGCAAACTTATACTTCCAATCATCAAATTCATAAAAATGGCTTCCCTCTAAAAACCTCTTCCCATTAAACA
>JAGGWK010000008.1 GCA_021157525.1 Candidatus Cloacimonadota bacterium
GAATTCTGTCGTTTGGAACGGCACGGATGATAATGGCAAACAGGTTGGTTCCGGTTTGTACTTATCCAAACTAACAACCAGTGAAAAGACAGTTTCTAAGAAAATGCTGTTGCTGAAATAAATTTAGCACATCTGAAAGTCCCTCTCCTCTCAGGAGATGGATTTAGGGTGAGGTAAAAAAAATGAAAACAAAACTAAAAATTCTCTTGCTTTGCGTCTTCGCGATCTTAGCGGTTAACTCCTTCTCAGTAACCTGGCACATCAAACAAGATGGAACAGGTGACTTCACCACCATCCAGGAAGGTATCAATGCTTCGGTGAACGCAGATACAGTTCTCGTCTATCCGGGAACCTATTTCGAAAATATTATCTACAATGGCAAAAATATATCCGTTGCCAGTCTTGAATTAACTACAGGTGATCCATCATATATCCCACTAACGGTAATAGATGGTCAACAATTGGAGAGTTGTGTTCAAGTACGGGATCAGGAAACAACGGCAAAAATTCAAGGTTTCACAATAACCAATGGTTGGGGAAGTCAAGCTTATGGTAGATCCGGTGGCGGTATTTATGTATTGGGTGAGTATCAAAGTCCTACATTTTTCAATATTAGGAATTGCAGAATAACAAATAATCATTCAGAAACAGGTGGAGGAATTTTTTCCTTTAGAGGTAACATGACGTTATCTGGTGTATCAATTCATGATAACTATGCTTATATAACTGGTGGTGGTATTCATGTAAATGATACTGTCCTGAATTTCGATGCAGATAACAGGTGCAATATCTATAATAACCTGGCTGCTACAGGTGTGGATTTATATTCTTTTAGATGTCAGACTAATCATGTTATTGTAGACACCTTTACCGTGATAGATCCAACACGTTATTTTGCAAACCAATATGAGCTTATCTCCTGTCCAAACCCTCCTTTTTCTTTTGATATTCTGAACTATACATTAGAATCGGTAAATCACGATATCTATGTGTCTCCGTTTGGTAGCAATGATAATTCAGGATTATCTCCCGACGAACCAATGAAAACGATTGTTCTGGCTATTCGTAAGATTGCATCGGATAGTCTTAATCCCAAAACAGTTCATCTGGCTGCTGGTACTTACAGCAAAAGTTTAAATGATCAGTTCTTTGCCTTTGGTGGGAAAGATTATGTAAAGATCATTGGAGATAGTAAAACTACTACGATCATTGATGGTGAAAATGATCAGTATTGTTTGTTTTATATGGGGTGCTCGGATAATTCGTTAGTAAAAAACATGACTTTTCAGAATATTACTTCTGAAAGTTGTATGGTAGGCTTACATGATTCAAATGATACAATTTTTGAAAGTGTAATTATACGAAACTATATAGGAGATTATATTAGTTCTGCTTTTGTTTCCAGCCCTACTGAAAGTATGTATTTAAAAAATGTTGATATCAAGAACTGTATAACTGAAAACATTGTAGCCGGAGCGTATTTATGTGAGATTGATCATTTAGAGTTAATTGATTGTACCATATCTGATAATACATGTTCCGGTTCAGGTCCGGATCCACAATTTTGTGCTGGACTTCAAACAACAACTTATGCAGAAGGCGATATTTTTATAAAGAATTCAAAATTCACTAACAATCTATTAGATGCTAGTGATATTTCATCAGCAACAGCTTTAGCATTAGGAACATTAAGTGGTGAAAGTGGAGATTTCACTATTACGAATTGTCTGTTTGCAAACAATCAATGTGCTGGAACTGCAAATAAAATAGTTACTATGACCGGTTCAGGTAATGTAAATATTAACAATACTACTTTTGTTGATAATCAGGGAAATTACACATTAACGATTTTAAGAGAGCCGATAGAGTTTTATAATAACATTATGAGGAATAATTGTAACTACGAAATCTTTCTTCCCGACAATTCAGCAAGTGGATATTTGGCAGAATTAAATGTATCACATTGTAACATCCAGGGTGGGCAAAGTGCAATCTATAATGTGAATAATGCTAACATTGTAAACTGGGGTGAAGGTAACATTGACGAAGATCCCCTGTTTTTATTATCTGGTGATGATCCCTATCAACTTACTGAATACTCACCCTGCATTGATGCTGGCACACCTGATACGACAGGACTTTTCCTGCCTCCCTGGGATTTGCTTCATAATCAAAGAGTTTGGGATGGTGATGAAAATGGTATAGCAACAATCGATATGGGCTGTTATGAATTTGGGGCAGAACTGTTTGTGGGTATTGATGACTATGAAATTCCAGTCTCTTCTCCAGATAATACACGTTTGTCAAATTACCCCAATCCCTTCAATCCAACAACAACTATTAAGTTAGAACTTGCAGAAGCCGGAACAATCGAATTGGCAATTTATAATATCAAGGGACAAAAAGTAAAAACACTTATGGATTGCACTACTGCTCCTGGAACGTACGAATGCAATTGGAATGGAAAAGACGAAACGGGAAAAGCTGTTTCCAGTGGACAGTATATTGTGAAATTGCAGCAGAATAGTGAAGAAACTGTGAAGAAAATTATGCTTTTGAAGTGAATTTGGAGATAGTTGCTTGTAACAAGCAGCTCCACTCTCGGAGTGAAAGTAAAGCAAGAAGAGCGTGGCAGCTGCCAACCATTAGCAGCAACTTAACAGAATATGGAGGAGATGTGAGAAAAATAATATTATTTGCAATTATGCTTTGTTCTATTTGTTTATTTGCAGATGGAGTTCAACCTTTTGGTTCCGGAACAGAGACTGATCCATTCCAAATAGAATCTTTAGACAATCTTTTATGGTTGAGTACAACTAGCGAGTACTGGGGTTCTGAAGAAATTACCTTCTTTTATATTCAAACATCTGATATTGACGCTTCAGAAACACAAAACTGGAATGATGGAGCTGGATTTAAACCTATTGGAGAATTTACACCAAGCCCTTGGGTTTATGAACCATTTCAAAGCGTTTATAATGGCCAAGGTTACATAATTGATAGTCTCTATATAAACACTCCTGGAATGATGGTTCAAAATGGACTGTTCGGTTTTACTTATTTCGCAACAATTGAAAATCTAGGATTAACAAATGTCAATATTACAGGTGGTAGTATTGGGGGGATTGTTAGCCTATCTCAATATTCTTCTATAAATAATTGCTATTGTACCGGTAGCTTAAATACTACTTCTCATTTTTGCGGTGGTATAGTTGGTGAACATCTTAATTCAACTCTCACAAGTTGCTACAGTAATTGTGACATCACTGGCTATATGTATTGTGGGGGATTAATTGGAAAGAGTTCATATTCTACAATTATGAATTGCTACAGCTCTGGAAGTGTTGGTGGTGATTATTTTTGTGGTGGTGTGATAGGTGGAAATGAAAATCCAAGTACAGTTAGTGATAGTTACAGTACTTGTAATGTTGCAGGGACAAGTTTTATTGGTGGATTTGTAGGAAGTGCTTATACACCTCTAACTGTAATGAATTGTTATAGCATCGGAAATGTTACTGGTTCAGGCTGTCAAATTGGTGGTTTTGCTGGAGACTTTTCAGGAATAGCATTAAACTCATTTTGGTGTATAGAAACTTCTTCGCAATCCCAAAGTGCTTGTGGTACAGGAAAAACAATTTCTGAGATGCATGATGTAGCGACCTATACTTCACTTACAACAATTGGTTTGGATGATCCATGGGATTTCGTCGGTAATCCTTTTGATGATATTGGTAATGAAGACTATTGGGATATTGAATATCTCATTAATGATGGTTACCCTTTTTTAACAACAGCACCTGTTGTTAGTACTGATGATGAAGAAATAACTGAAATATTCTCAGCATCCAAATTAATTGGCAACTATCCCAACCCCTTCAATCCCACAACAACAATTGAGTTTTCAATCTCAAATGATTCTAAGGTCGAACTCTCGATTTTCAATATAAAAGGACAGAAAATCAAAACAATTGCTCACAATGAATTTACAAAAGGAAATCATTCCATTATCTGGAACGGAGATGATGAAAGCGGAGAACCTGTTAGTTCAGGCATTTATCTGTATAAATTAAATGTTAACGGTAAAACTGAAGCAGTGAAAAAATGTTTGCTGTTGAAATAGTGTCATATGACCAATCCGAGAGCAATCTCGGGCTGGTCTTGTTTTTATGAAATGATGCTTGTAACGAATTAAAAGTTTCCAGGCTTTCCCATACCAGTAAACTCTGTTACTAAAGAAAACAGTCCCCGGCAGCAAAAGCTGCCGGGGGCATCCGATAGTGTCAGTATGGCAAATCTATTCGTAACCCAGGCGTTTGTTCAGTTCAACCATAATCTTGCGGGCAGCTACCGGTAATACGGTTCCCGGCCCAAAAATAGCGGCTGCGCCGTGCTGGTAGAGGAATTCATAGTCCTGAGCAGGTATCACGCCGCCACAGATAACCATGATGTCTTCACGTCCCAGCTTTGCCAGTTCATCGATAAGCTGAGGTAACAGGGTTTTGTGACCTGCGGCAAGAGAGCTCATGCCTATCACATGAACATCGTTTTCCACAGCGTCGCTGGCGGTTTCTTCTGGGGTTTGAAACAGTGGGCCGATATCTACATCAAAGCCCATATCCGCATAGGCGGTGGCCACTACTTTTGCGCCACGATCATGGCCATCCTGACCCATCTTGGCGATCATAATCCGTGGACGGCGACCTTCATTCTCTTCGAATTTATCAGTCATGGCACGTACTGCTTCCACGTCTTCTTTGTTTGCATATTCGCCGCTGTACACACCGCTTATGGAGCGGATCACGGCTTTGTGGCGTCCAAATACTTTTTCCATAGCGTCTGAGATTTCTCCTAAACTGGCCCGTTCACGGGCAGCATAAATAGCCAGTTCCAGCAAATTTCCTTCGCCGGTTTCTGCCGCTTTGGTAATGTCATTGAGGCATTGTTTTACCTTGGCTGCGTCCCGATTCTTACGCAGTTTTTCCAGACGTTTTATCTGGGAAATGCGCACTGCGGAGTTATCGATATCCAAGATGTCCAACGCTTCTTCTTTTTCCAAACGATATTTATTCACACCCACAATAGTCTCGGCATTGGAGTCTATGTGGGCTTGACGACGAGCTGATGCTTCTTCGATGCGCATTTTTGGAATGCCGGATTCGATAGCTTTGGCCATGCCTCCCAGTTTTTCTACTTCCAGGATGTGTTCCCAGCCTCGGTGCAGCAGTGCATGGGTAAGGGATTCTACGTAGTAGGAGCCGCCCCAGGGGTCTATCACGTCGCAGATGCCGGTTTCGCTTTGCAGATACAGTTGGGTATTACGAGCGATGCGGGCGCTGAAGTCCGTGGGCAGAGCGATGGCTTCATCAAGAGCATTGGTATGCAGACTCTGGGTGTGCCCCATGGTGGCCGCCAGTGCTTCGATGCAGGTGCGGGCAACATTGTTGTAAGGATCTTGCTCGGTAAGTGACCAGCCGGAGGTTTGGGAGTGGGTACGCAGGCTCATGGATTTGGGATTTTGCGGATTGAACTGCTTGATGATTTTGGCCCACAGCATACGTGCCGCCCGCAGTTTTGCCACTTCCATAAAGTAGTTCAGTCCTTCTCCCCAGAAGAATGACAGGCGGGGAGCAAATTTGTCTATCGGGATGCCTGCATTCACGCCTGCCCGAGCATATTCCAGCCCGTCGGCCAAAGTATAGGCCATCTCGATATCTGCTGTAGCACCGGCTTCCTGCATGTGATATCCGGAAATGGAGATACTGTTGAACTTCGGCATATTTTTGGATGTGAAGGCAAAGATATCTGAGATAATGCGCATGGATGGTGCCGGCGGGTAGATGTAAGTGTTGCGCACCATATATTCTTTCAGGATGTCGTTTTGTATGGTGCCGGCCAGCTGATCCCATTTTACCCCCTGCTCTTCTGCGGTAACGATGTAGAAGGCCAGGATGGGAATCACTGCGCCGTTCATGGTCATAGACACCGAGATATCTTTCAGGGGGATTTTGTCGAAGAGGATTTTCATATCCAGGATGGAATCGATGGCCACCCCGGCTTTACCTACGTCTCCCACTACCCGTGGATGGTCGCTGTCATAGCCCCGATGTGTGGCCAGATCAAAGGCGACAGAGAGCCCTTTTTGGCCGGCAGCAAGATTACGACGATAGAAGGCATTTGATTCTTCGGCAGTGGAAAAGCCGGCATATTGCCGAACAGTCCAGGGACGCATCACATACATGGTGGCGTAGGGTCCGCGCAAAAATGGCGGGATGCCAGCAGCATAATCCAGGTGTTCCATCCCGGCCAGATCATCTTTGGTATAGAGGGGTTTTACGCCGATTTGTTCGTTGGTTTTCCACATCATATCATCCAGTATGCGTCCAGAATTTTCTTCGATACGCTTTTTCCACAGAGCCATATCGGGCGTAGTAGGTTTTACTCCAAAGGGTAAGGTGCTAAAATCAGGTTTTTTCATAGTGTCACTCCTGCCTTTGCAGCGATGCCCGTAAGGATAGTGAAGGCATTAGCGCGTACATGAATGTACTCATCCACGCCAGCTGCGGTAAATTCTGCGAGATGTGTTTTGGGGTAGCCAGCCAATACAATCGTCATCTGCGGTTTTGCGGCTTTTATCCGTTGGCAGATGGTTGGAACCAACCGGGGATAGGTGGCATCCGTAGAGCAGATCACGGTAACGTCTGCACCGGATGCAAGTGCTGCATCTGCGGCTGCTTCTGCTGTGCCGTATCCGCCATTTTCTACCACAGAAAAACCTGCAACTTCAAAGAATTCACGGCTGAAATCGGCGCGGGCTTTGTACTGTAATACAGGGCCATTGTTTGCCAGGAAGACGGTTGGCCGTTTATCGGCAGCCTCCACAGCCCTGCGCAGCTTTTCAAAGATCTCACTTCGCCGCTTCTGTGGGACAGGCTCTATTCCGGTGACGGCCTCGGTTCCCCGCAGGGCTTCAACCATCTGTCCCAGAGTGGCGCCTGCTTCGCAGGCGGAAATTACGTCATCCATGCAAAGCTGAGCAAAGTCCAGGTTCAATGCATCATTGCGCACCACCATAGCTGCCCGTTGCTTCTGGATGGCATCATAATCCCATTGCCGGGGCTCCAGAGGTTGCTCTGTCATATTAGCGTACATGTTTGTTCCCACTATCACATCCTTGCGAGTAGAGACGGCAGCAGTGCGTGCCTTGGCCACGGTTGCCACAGCTTTTTGGGCAGCGCCAGATTGCAGCATCTTCCAAAAGCCACCAGCATCCTGAGTAATCTGGAAGTTTTTCCACACCACGTCACAAAGTTTTGCCGTGAGGCTTTCTATGTACCAACTACCACCGGCAGGATCGATTACTGCATCCAAATGGGTTTCTTCCCGAAGGATGATCTGTTGGTTGCGAGCAATGCGCCGTGAAAATTCGTTTGGCACTCTGAACACTTCATCAAAGGCACCAACATGCATGCTGTCGGCACCGCCAACCACGCCACTAAAGGCTTCCGTGGTGGTGCGAAGCATGTTCACATAGGGGTCATAAATTGTTTTATTATAGGTTGATGTGCGCGCATGGATAAACATCTTCTGGGCATCTTCATTGCCGCCATAAGCCTGCACGATATGTTTCCACAGCATGCGGGCAGCGCGCAATTTTGCTATTTCCATAAAGAAATTGCTCCCCAGAGAAAGATCGAAACGTATCCGTGAAGCGATAGTATTGATGTCCAAACCCCGTTCCAACAGTGCATCGATATAACAAACTGCGGTGCCAAAGGCAAAGGCCAATTCTTCTACAGCGCTGCCGCCACCATTGTGATATACGTGAGCATGCACGGCAATTGTACGAAGCTTGGGAGCATTTTCAGCCCCCCAGGCAGTAAGGGTGTACATCTCATCATATGCCTGATTCAGGCTGCATCCCAGAGTACCCTCTTCTGCCAGAGTTCCCAGAGGATCTGCACCAATGGTTCCCGTCAGAGTTTCCAGCTTCAGTCCTTTTTTCCGGGCGGCAGCTGCCACCATGGCAGTATAGGGAAGCGCCAGATCATAGGCCTGAATGGTAACGTCGATGTATTCCTGCATGATGCCATCCAGCAGAGTTTGCATATCTTGAACTGTTGCCAGCGAAACACCGTCTTTCCCCACACTTCCCCGTGGCGCCATATCTGGGTCTAAGCCCATACGACTGGCTGCATCCAGCACAATGTTTACGCCGGTTTGACCGCGATTGAGGTCGTGGAGCAACGTAGTATTGAGCATTGCCGGCGTTGGTTCGGTGATTTCCTGGGCCACTGTCCAGCCAGCCACACGAGCGCCCTCTGGTTTGGTACCCCGCACATAACTGCCACTACCCGGTAAATCTCTGATGTGGGCTAAACGTTCGCCATCTTCCCGACGATACATCGGGTCAAGCGTAATACCTTCGTAGGTATGGGTTAACATGATTTTCTCGTAGGGTTTCCCCTTGAGAAGTTTGTCCACTGCTTCCCGCCATTCTGTGTACGTGTGAGGAGCAAATTCCGTCAGCAGCCGTTGATTTTCTTGCGGCCGCGTCCGGTTGGATTCCTGCGACATGAAATGTCCTCCATCTCATTAATTTGGTTATTTTAACAAAGTTACAAAATTGAGCGCCACACAGCCGTCAAGCACAAACTCCGTGGTTTTCCCCTGTTACATTTATTGGGATAATCTTCCGGAAACGAGGATTATGGAAATGTCGTCATAAGAGCCGTTTTCCCTGGCAGTTTGATAGAGTTTTCGGGCACATTGTTTCAGACTGGTAGCCCGTTGCAGATGCTCGGCAATTTTCCCGTCGGTGGTTACATCAGAAAGGCCGTCGCTGCAAAGCAGGAGGATATCAGATTCATCCATATCTATTTCACTCATTTCCGGTTTCATGTCATAGTCCAGTCCAAGGGCTTTGGTCAACAGGCAGTTATCGGGATTGTTAACCAACTGGTCTTTGGTGAGTTCGCCATCCTTGTAGCGCGTCCACGCGATGGTGTGATCTTCGGTGAGCTGTTTCATTTTGCCGTCGCGATAGAGATAAGCCCGGCTGTCTCCCAACTGCAATAGTCGTATTTTCTGGTTTTCAATACTGGCAACGAGGGCGGTGGTACTCATGCGATGCAAGCGGGGATGCTGCGCAGCATAGGTCAGGATGGAAAAATTGGCTTTGGTTATGGTAGCAAAAAGCTGTTCAGAAGTAATTTTATCGGGGCTATGAGCCAGATCATCCTGCAATACACGCAACGCCATAGCGCTGGCAACCTCTCCTCCCGGATACCCTCCAAGGCCATCAAATACAGCAAAAACCGGATCTTTCTGATGTGGTGGTGGCACCAGGATGCTGTCCTCGCATACGTGATCGGCAGAAAAGCTCTTGGATAATCCATACCATCTGATATTCATAAGAACTCCTTGTCACAGAGATTGTGATGTGAAGATTTCCGGCAAGTTATTTCTCTATCCTGAAGGCATTGGCAGGCAAAACAGCCAACGTGTTTCGCCGGCTGTTTTGTTTATGTGTTTTTGCTCTTTGTAATTATGCGCTTTGATCTTCGACTTTTTTGGTGTAGCTGAAAAACGGTTTTTCATCACCGCCAACCACATCTTTAGAGATGAGGCAGGTTTTCACATTTTCCATCTCTGGTAGAGTGTACATGATGTCTAACATAAAACGTTCCATAATCGAGCGAAGCCCCCGGGCCCCGATTTTTTGTTTGATGGCTACTGATGCGATTTCCCGCAGAGCAGCTTCATCAAAATTCAATTCAACGTTTTCAATTTCAAAGAGCTTTTTGTATTGCTTCACGATGGCATTGCGAGGCTGGGTGAGAATCTCTACCAAGGCATCTTCATCCAGTTCATGCAGCGAAGTAGCTACAGGGAGACGTCCTACCAGCTCGGGAATGAGGCCAAATTTTATCAGATCATCAGGAATAACCCTATCGAAAATATTGGCAGGTACATCATGGCGAGAAATGATATCTGCATCAAAGCCCACAGATTTTTTCTGCATGCGGTTTTGCACAATCTTTTCCAGTCCGAAGAATGAGCCTCCACCGATGAAGAGGATATTGCGGGTGTCGATCTCGATAAATTCCTGGTGCGGGTGTTTGCGCCCACCTTTGGGTGGCACGTTTACTTTTGCCCCTTCCAAAATCTTCAGCAATGCCTGTTGCACACCCTCACCCGAAACGTCACGGGTGATGGACGGGGTCTCAGATTTGCGTCCGATTTTATCGATCTCGTCGATATAGATAATGCCTTTTTCTGCTTTTTCCACATCATAGTTGGCATTTTGCAGCAACCGAACCAGGATGTTTTCCACATCCTCGCCCACGTAGCCAGCTTCGGTAAGGGTAGTAGCATCGGCTATGGCAAAGGGTACTTTGAGCAGATGAGCCAATGTTTGGGCAATGAGAGTCTTACCGGATCCCGTTGGTCCTATCATGAGGATATTGCTCTTTTCTATCTCTACATCGTCCTTGGGGCTTGTCTTGAAAATGCGCTTATAATGGTTATACACGGCAACTGAGATAACCTGTTTTGCCCTGTTTTGACCAATCACATATTGGTTCAGTTGCTCATGAATTTCCCGTGGTGTAGGCAATACAAAGTTATCCAGCTCTTCCCGCTGATAATCGGTCTCCAGGATGGTGGTGCACATTTTGATACACTCATCACAGATGTTTCCCGAAAGTCCTTTTATCAGATAGCGAGTCTCAGATTCCGGGCGTCCACAAAAAGAACACTCATGATCATGACGGTATTCACTCACCCTTAACTCCTTTACTGCGAGATGAAATTACTTCGTCGATGAGACCATAGGCCTGCGCTTCCGAAGCGTTCATGAAAAAATTGCGATCGGTATCTTTCATTATTTGGTCCATGGGCTGGCCGGTATGTTTATGCAGGATGGTATTCAAGATTTCCCGGGTTTTTACTATTTCTTTGGCATGAATCTCAATATCCGAAGCCTGTCCCTGCACGCCACCCAGTGGTTGATGAATCATCACACGGCTGTTTGGCAAAGCAAAGCGTTTACCTTTGGCGCCGCCGGCTAAGAGGATGGCTCCCATACTGGCAGCTTGGCCGATGCAGATAGTACACACCGTTGGCCGTATATACTGCATGGTGTCATAAATGGCCAATCCTGCCGTAACAACGCCGCCGGGACTATTTACATACATAAAGATGTCTTTATCCGGGTCTTCTGCTTCCAGGTGTAAAAGCTGCGCAATAATAACGTTTGCCACATTGTCATCGATAACAGATCCCACAAAAATGATGCGATCTTTGAGCAATCGGGAATAGATATCATACGCCCGCTCACCACGTCCGCTCTGTTCTACCACTATCGGTACATAAGCCATGTATTACTCCTTGTTTTGAGAAACAGTTTCACCTTCTTCGGCATCCTTGGCAGGATAGGGAACAAAGGTGTTGTTTTCGGCAATGAAATCCAGTAATTTTTTCTCTTTGATAGCGCGATTGAAGTCTTCACTTTCGATCTGTTTTTTGTACAGCTCGCGATATTTTTCTTCATCTATCTGCAGGTTTGCAGCAGCTTCTTTGATAGCTGCATCTCTTTCTTCATCGGTCACCTGTATGTTTTCCTGTTTGATAAGAGCATCCATCAGATAGTAACCCTTCATGTTATGCTCTGCCATTACGCGGAAGATGGGAATCAGCTGTTCTACGTCCATTTTATACTGTTTTGCCTGAGGTTCTGCGATGCTCTTGGCATAGTTTTCTATCATAGATTCCGGTAGATCGAAGGGGTTTGCTTCCAGCAGTGCTTTTACGATGTTTTCCCTGCGATTGTTTTCGTTATCCTGTTTCAGCTTGATCTGCAATTGCTCAGCAATCTTGGCACGCATATCTTCAAGGGTGTCATATTCCATATCTTTGGCAAATTCATCGTTCAGCTCTGGCAGTACTTTTCGTTTTATTTCCAGTATCTTCATCTGCACTTCTCTATCGATCACATCGCTTCCCATCTCTTCTTCTTCTGCAGCAGCTTTGCTTTCTGCATCAAAGAGAACGGTTTTTACCAGGGCTCCAACTTTTTGACCGATAAGAGCAACATCCACCTGAGAGCTATAGATGTTGTCTCCAATCACAAAAGTGCGATGGAACTCGGTTGCTTCAGCATCATCTTCGGTAACAAACTGTATTTTGGCAGAGACGGTATCACCCGTCTGCACTTCATCCGCATCTTCCTCAGTAGCCATTTGACGACGGAAATCTTCCAAGGTGTCATCTATCATGGTGTCGGTAAATTCCACTGCTTCATAGGGAATTTCCAAACCTTTGAAATTGTCAACTTTCACTTCGGGCATCACCTCATATTTAAAAGTAACCACCAGATCTTCGCCTTTGTTCCACTCAAAATCCTGAGCTTCACCCATATTTACCGGGTTTTCTTCTTTTTCATCCAGCGCCTGACGATAATAGCCGGTGAGTTTTTTGTTGTAAAACTCATCTTTGGCATATTCCCCATACATGGTTTCTACCATTTTCATCGGGGCTTTGCCTTTACGGAAACCGGGGATGCTGGCCATTTTTTTAAAGCCACCCAGCACCGTCATGTAATCTTTCGTTGCCGTTTCAGCATCTATCGTAAGGGTGAGCTCACGAAGAACACTGGATACTTCTTTTATCTCGATTTTCACTGTATCTCCTTTTTAATGGTGAGCACCCACAATCGGTTGAGTGCGGGCGCTCAGTATATGCGATATGGTGCGAAAGAGGGGACTCGAACCCCTATGAGAAAACTCCCACTGGATTCTAAGTCCAGCGCGTCTACCAGTTCCGCCACTTTCGCGTTAGTTCATTTTTTGCAGGATGCCTGTATATTTTTTTCTCAGCGGTTCATCATTCAGTTTGGATGCGGCAGCCACTATCAGCTGAACAGCAGCTTTGGATGTGGTATCGGCATTATACCATTTTACAGCGTAGGTCAGTACATCTTCGTACTTTTCCTGGCGCATGAGGTTCACACAGAGATATTGCAGGTTTGCAGTATCATCAGGATCCAGTTCAATGGCCTGTTTCAGCAGTTCGAGGGCTTCGGTGGTTTTGCCTAATTTGTCGGCATACACCGATGCATTTTTGTAGTTATCTGCATTCCCCGGTTCCAGGTCTTTTACCTTAATGAAGTATTCATAGGCTTTTTCATCATTTTTGAGCTTTGAATAAGCCACGGCAATGTTAAACAGAGGATCGATGCTTTGTGGTTTCAGCTGCTCTGCCTTTAAATACCAGGCAATAGCCTCTTGGTAATTTTCTTGCTCAAAATGAGTACCGGCAATGCGATTTACCAATTTATAATCCTGAGGTGTCTTCTCATAGGAAAGAATGAGATATTTCATTTCGTTTTCCGTATCACCCATCTTGGCATAGGTATTTGCCAGCATTGAAATGGTTTTTACGCTATCCGGAGCAATAGCCAGTAATGCTTTAAACTGATCCAGTGCTTCCTGGGTTTTGTCTTCTTTATACGAGGTCAAAGCAACATTATAGAGCTTCACCCAGCAGCTACTGCGTAATTTAAGGATGAGCTCTTTCGTATCCTCCAATTTTGCTTTTACAATATACTTTTTTTTGAATTTCTTTGCTGCTTTCGGGTCTGAACTCTCAAGCTCATGGTATTCGTCATATACTGCTTCAATAGCTTCAAGGGCACGTGTATAGAGATCAAAGGACTTTTGGTAATCCCCTTCGATCTGAAAATAGATACCACCAAGATCTCTTAAGGCATTGATGTTATCAGGATAATCTTCCAGAACCTTTTCAAAAAAGGACTGTGCCTTTTCATAGTTCTTTTGGCCCATATACATATTGGCAGAGCGTAAATTTGTTTTACCCATGCCCGCTACATCTTGTGAATAGCCATAAATCACACCGCCACAGAGCAATAACACCGTGAGTGAAAGAGTGATAATCTGCTTTTTCATTCTTCCTCCATTTCTAATTTTCATTTCTGTTAAGTACGTTTTTGGGAGCTGTTTTTACGTCAAGACATTTTTCCTGCCAGCTCCCATTAACCTTTTGCCTGACAAATGGTTAGAGATCACAATCCCCAAACACCACTTCATACAGTTCGGGGGTAATAATCATCTGGTTATTGTCTTCTTTGATGGATGCCAAAAAACGGCGCAATTGCTGAAGCTGGCGCGGCTCTCTATTCAACATCATTGCCACCGATGCCTTGGTAAAACTGAAATCTCTATCCAACAATAACTCTACCAGACCATGTTGCCTGGGATAGTAGATCGTGCTGTATCCCGTAATGCCAGCCAGTTCAGCAGCTTTTGCCAACGCATCTTCCAAGGTGCCCGATGCATCGACTAATCCATACTCCACCGCCTTTTCATTACTCCAGATACGACCCTGAGCTACCGCTTCCACCTGCTCCATACTCAGTCCCCGGGCTGTGGCTACCCGCTGTTTAAACTCGGTATAGGTTCGCTGGCTCCCTTTTCTCAGTGCATTGATCAAAGATTCTGATGGCGGCGCCCAAACATCGCTGATCACACTGAATTTCCCATACTTGATCTGTTCAGAATTCACACCGGCTTTTTGAGCTAATCCATGAAAGTTGGGAATCATGGAAACCACGCCGATGGAACCGGTAATCACGAAGGGATCGGCAAATACATAATCTGCGGTGCAAGAGATATAATATCCGCCAGAGGCGGCAACGTTGGCCATAGATACCACCACCGGCTTATAAATCCGTTTGAGTTGCTGATAGATCAGCTCACTCTCCAGGGCGCTGCCGCCAGGACTGTTTATGCGCAGCACCACCGCCCGCACATCAGCATCGGCATTAATGTCATCGATGATCTTTTCCATATCATGGGCCCGAATATTCATCTGAGTAATATTCCCCGATTGAGGGGAAATGGTACCCTCGGCATAAATCACCGCTATCTTGTGCGCCTTGGAAACCACTGGCGTCTTCACCGGATAATCTCGCCATGTCAGAAAGGAAACCTTTCCGTCAAACAGAGAAGATATTGCATCCTGTGTAACCAGCGTATCCACCAGTCCGGCCCGATAGGCCTGGCCTCCAGACACAGTGAGATCAGAGCGATCTTCATAAATCCGCCGTAGCATATCGTCAGAGATGTTTCGGTTTTCACTGATCTGATGAATCATGGAGCCATAGATGTTTTCAAATACGTCGCCTACGCTTTCCCGCATCTGGTCAGACATCTGGTTGCGGGTGTATTGCTCGCCCGTGGCCTTGTATTGTCCTGAGTGAATCACCTGCACATCCACACCCAGCTTGTCAAAAAGATCTTTGTAGTACAGGATGCTGGTGCCCACACCGCTGAGAAGAATTCCTCCGGATTCCGAAGAATTAAGCACTACCGTATCGGCATAGGATGCCAGAAAATAATCTTTGTTGCCGCACATTTCCATGTAGGCAATCACCGGTTTCCCCGATGTTTTAAAGTCTTCTATGGCTTCGCCGATTTCATGAAGCACTGCATATCCCGATTGAATCCACTGAGGTTTGAGCAAAACCCCCACGATGCGGTCATCGGTTTTTGCCTGCTTCAGCGCAGCCTTGATATCGTGAGCGGTGGTGATCTTTTTAAAAAGCGGATTAAACCGCTCGTTTTTGACCACAGAATATTCCTGAATCTGCCCACTGAGATCCAGGCTGAGAACACTTTGTTTCGATACGCTCACCACGTTGCCCTTCGACATGCGATAGACACTGCCAAAGGCAAACACAGAGAGCAGCACTACCACTGCCACAGAGGTAAGACATCCAAAAACAAACCATCGGGTTTTCATTTTTCTCTCCTTAATTTAAGATAATTCCAGCTCTTTTAGTTTGCGGGAAAGGTTGCTCACCTGCAGTCCCAGAGCTTCCGCAGTGCGAGACAGATTGCCGTTATTTATGCGGAGCTGGGTACTGAGATAGCGGATTTCAAACTCCCGCTTCTTCTCTTTAAATAGTTTTGTTTCATTCCAAAATGCGGTTCTGGGCGCTTCGGTAATGAGGGTGCAAAGGTGCCGTGGCTCGATCTGATCCTCTTCGATGATGATGTACAACCGCTCCACCAGATTTCGCAACTGTCGTACATTCCCGGGAAATTCCCAGGATTGCAATTCCACCATCGATGCCGGGGTGAAGCTTTTGCGGGGGATATTGAGGTCTGAGGCAAAGAAATCGCAAAAATACTCTACCAGCACCGGGATATCTTCTGGATGCTGCCGAAGTGGCGGTGCAGCCACGGGAATCACATTGAGGCGATAAAAGAGGTCTTCCCGAAAGCTTCCCGCGACGACCATTTCTTCCAGGTTTTTGTGAGTTGCTGCAATGATGCGGGTGTTAATTTTCTGGGTTTTGTTACTGCCGACTCGTTCAAATTCACCTTCCTGAATCACCCGCAAAATCTTGGCTTGGGCATTGGGGTTCATATCACCGATTTCATCGAGAAACAGCGTGCCTCCATCTGCTTGCTCTATCTTTCCGCTTTTGCTTTTTACCGCACCGGTAAAAGCGCCTTTTTCAAAACCAAACAGCTCACTTTCCACCAATTCACTTGGGATGGCTGCGGAATTGAACTTGATAAAAGGCTTATCAAAACGTTTGCTGCCATTGTGAATGGCATAGGCTATCAGCTCTTTTCCTGTGCCGCTTTCACCCCGGATAAGAACCTTGGAATCGGTAGGCGCTATCCGGGCAATGAGATTCTTCAAGGTTTCCAAAGAAGCGCTCTGCCCCACTATCCGATACCGTTCATCCACATCGTTTTTCAGCCGGTGATACTCGGCAGAGATTGCTTTAAACTGAATCGCCTTGCTCACGGTAATCTTCACTTTGGGCAAACTGAGGGGTTTTTCCAAAAAATCAAAAGCTCCCAACTTGATAGCCCGCACCGCTTCCCGAATGCCGCTGTGGCCTGAGATCATGATTACGGCCAACTGCGGAGCCGCCTTCATGGCCTTCTCCAGCAAATCCAGCCCGTTCATCCCATCCAACCGCACATCCAAAAGCAATACTGCAGGATGAAAGTTCCTTATCAATTCCAGTCCCGCTGCACCATCCTGAGAAAAGGCAACTTCATATCCGTCGTCTTGCAAAATACTCTGCAATGTCAGGCAGATGTTCATTTCATCGTCAATTATCGCTATTTTCATCGCTACACTCCATGGTCAAAATAAAATTGCTGCCCTGGCCGATTTTGCTCTCTACCCGCAACTCTGTCCTGTTCACTTCGCAGAGCTTTTGCACCAGCGCCAGGCCAAGGCCGGTGCCTTTTTTCTTTTTAGTAAAATAGGGTTGAAAGATCTTTTCCATATCTTGTTCGTCTATACCCTTTCCGTGGTCTTTTATCTGGATGCATACCTTTTCTTCGTGATCAGTTACCACTATCTCGATGGGTTCATATTCCCCGGATGCGTCAATAGCATTTTGCAGTAAATTGGTTATTACCTGATAAAAATGGGTGCGGTCCCAGGAAATCATGCAGGTGGTGGATGCATCCAATGTGACAGGATAGTGGCTGATGTAGGGCCGCAATATCTCGGTTAAGGCATCTCGGGCAGAAAAGCGGGAAAAAGTAGGATTGATGTTTTTGGCAAAATCGGAGAAGCTGGCGGCCAGCTTTTTGAGGTTACTCACCTCCTGGGTGATGATCTCTATGGCCTGAGGAAAAATCTCATCGAATTTTTCCCGATCCAGCTCAAATTTCTCTTCCAGTCGTTGCACAGAAAGTTGGATGGGAGTGAGGGGGTTTTTTATTTCATGGGCCAATATTCGGGAGAGTTTTTTCCAGATAAGCTGTTTCTCCGCTTCAACCAGCTTTTTCTGCACCAGGTTCAGCTCTCCGGACATGCTGTTAAAGGAGTGTTTCAACTCCCGAATTTCCGGAATGCCTCCCGGCGGCAAGTTCACGGAAAAATCCCCCTGCCGAATTTTGGCGGTTGCATCCTGTAACTCTGTAAGCGGGCGGGTAACCTTATACAGCACAATGGAAAAGAGGGCGATAGAGATGAGCATGAGGATAAACAGTACCACCGATGAATATATCTGGGTTTCACTGTGAATCATCTGGGAGGCAGCTAAGGATTCTCGGAACCGGGTCATGATGTCACGGGCTTTCAGGCTGTCTGCCGCAGTGTTAAAAGACAACTCCGACAGGGCCTCATCAAGCTCGATATTTTGAAAAGCCTCATTGGTCTCGTTTTGTTTGGAGATAAAAAAGGAATTGAGCACTACCATACTGGTGATGTACAAGGCCACAAAAAGCAAAATCACGATAGCCCGAAGGCTGAATCTAATTTTCATACTGCAATTTATCCAGATGCTGCGTCAAAGTCGGCTTTTTATATTTCCACAAAATCATCATATCATACTCTTTCCCCAAGGATTCCAGCGTCATCTTTTCCAAGTAACTGGTCATCTCCACATCCAGGTGTGGTGGAAATTCACCCTCCATCAGATAATCCACCTGGGAAATCGTCTCTATCATCTCCTGGTAATTTTCTATTACCACTCCGCTCATATGTTGGTCTTCGCAGCTGACGGTAAATTCCTGATTCATGGGATCGTATTGAACCAAGTGCTTAAAAGATGCCAGATAGACCACCTTGTTCCGCTGTTTTACCTGTAGATCAAAACAGATGGAAATTGTTTTGCCGGATTTAAATATTTCTTCAAAATCATTTTCGAAGGCTTCCACCAGCTGCATCTCAAAGCGAATGCCGCTATCGGACATGTGCGCCCGGAAATTATCAAACCGTGCATCATTGCCTTTGTAGCTGGAAAGCAACAAAATGCTCAAACTTACCAATCCCGAAAAAAACCTTCCTGTTAATGCTTGAAACATCATCTACTCCATAAAAAAGTCTTCGACGATCACAGCCGAAGACTTTATATACCGAAACTATCTGTCAACTCTTAAAATCCGAACCAGGGTCCTATACTTACAGTGAAACCATTCATATCAATATCAGGTTCGTTGACAAAATCTACTTTTTCGCCGTTTTGGGTTACTTTCAAGCCATAGGGAGCATAACTGGCCACATATCCTGCTTCCAGACGGAGGCCAAGCCAATCGAGGAAATGGTACATTACCATTGCTTTAGGCTGGAAGATCACAAAGGTCTGCTTCATCTTGAGTGTGGAAGTATAGTCATAATTGGTACCAAACTGAGGATCGTTGAAATCAAAGTTTGGAATATTGCCGTTATCAGCATTTTGTTTTACCTTTAACCATTCCTTTCCGCCGCCCAATGCAAAACCAAGGGAAGTAACGAATTTCTTAGAGATGGCATACCGTTTGTCCAGAGTCACACCCCAGTAATTCATTCCGTAGGTTAATTTGCGGGAAACATCAGGGATGATAGTACCGTCATCAAGAGTCCAGTCAACTTTGGTGGTTTTGTTGTTTTTGTAGCCCACACCCATGCCGCCAATAAACCAGCCGTGGCCCACGTTTCCTTTACCACCGCCACCTTGCAGAAGGATGCCATCTTCTGGTATCACTTCATCAGCAAAGCCCAGATTTGCCAGAGCCACATTGAGCTCTTCCACATCGGGATTGTACCACACCGGGATCCAGCTACCGCCACCATAACCAACGGAAATTCTTTTCCTGGTTTTGAATTTTTCAGTTATCATTCCTTCGGCAGTTTTTTCTTCTTTTGGTGCAGCAAAGGTGAGGGTCGTTTCGTAGATATGTTCATCTCGGAAGTATTTTATAGTAACAGTATTGCCGATGGCCTGTTTGCGGATCAGGCGGGTGAGATGCTCTTTATGACGCACCTTTGTGCCGTCGAAAGCCATAATGATGTCGCCTTTCATCAGGCCGGCTTTGTAGGCATTGCCGCCTCGAACCACGCCAGAGAGAAGCACACCATAATTGTAGTCATAGTGCATCTCATAAGCCGATTGAAAATCGAGGTTTTCCAGAAAAACGCCCATTTTGGGACGATTGGTTTCCGTGGACGTATTGGGAAGGGTAATGTTTATGTTGGCTTCGTTCAGAGCTTCCTGGGCATCTTCCATCGCTTCCTGAATCTCTTCCTGGACATCTTCCATTGCTTCCTGAACCTCTTGCTGAGCATCTTGATACTCTTCCTGTTCATCTACAGAAATGTCTTTTTCAATCTCTGCATCTTGTGCAAACAGACTCATTCCCAGAATAATCATCAGTGCCAAAGTAAAAATCTTCATCTTTTTCATGTTAACCTCCTATTTGCCTTAAGCAGATGCAAGGGCTGTGCCATTCCATGGTGCATTATCCATCTTACCATCCATAAAGTAGTTAACTCTCTTCTTGGTTTTTCTCTTCAGAAGAGCAATTATCCTTTTGATAAAATAGATAGGATGGATTTATCAAAAAAAGCCCTCCCGAAGGAAGGACTAAACTGTTATTCAGCCTGTTTGATAGCTGATACCGGACACCCCTTAAATAGCTTTCCATCGCCCTTTTCACAAATTCCGCAGTTGATGCATTTATCAGCATCAATCACGGCTACACCGTTTTGCATAGAAATGGCGCCAACAGGACAGTTTTTCACGCACAATCTGCAGCCGATGCACTTTGATGATTCCACCACATAATAGTTCTTTTCAGCGGTAGCAACTTCCCACAGAGGCTTGCCATCATCATCCCGCATCACAAGGGTGCTTTCTCCAATAGTACATTCATATACCAGAATCACGTCGTCATCGCCCAAAAGGCCTTTCACCACTATCGGCAGCTTCTTTTTCAAAACCAGCTGGTTTTCGGTAAAATACTCAGCAGGAGCAATATCCAGTTGCAAAAAATCCTCCCCGGTGCTCAAAAACCAGTTTCCACCGATAAACTTCAGAGTTCCGGAAAACTCTTGAAGCTCAGCTTTGGGTTGAGAATATACAAACAAGATTCCCATCATCAGGATGGCCAGAAACATCACCATCTTTTTTTTCATTTTTATCCCCTTATATTACCTTTTCAAGTTCAGCAAACCTCTCTGCAAAAACAGATATGCTAATTACAAATCGGAGGGAGTAAGCCCTGATGTCAAGTGGAAAGAGCGTGCCGAAGGTTGACATCATGGCATCCGGCAAAAAAACTGCATCAGGAGAAAATGATGAAACAAACTGGATTGCTGGTACTTTTTGCCTTTTGGTTCTGCTGCCTGTCGGGTATGGAAAATCGTGGAAAGCTCGATGCCCTTTACCGGAAACTGGGTATTCCCGCCAGGATGCAAACTCCTGATTTCTGGATTGCAAGCCTGTCAGCTCCCGATGCAGTAATCATGGACAAAGAAACCATTGCCCGATTTAATGAACAGAACATCACAAAATCTGCATCCATGGCCGATATTTTCCAGCTACCACCCACACTGGATGCAGAGGAATTGAGCCGTCGCATCCAGAACATATCCCAGGTGCCCAC
This sequence comes from Candidatus Cloacimonadota bacterium, assembly GCA_021157525.1. GTDB lineage: Bacteria > Cloacimonadota > Cloacimonadia > Cloacimonadales > TCS61 > JAGGWK01. The sequence goes on from JAGGWK010000008.1 coordinate 21,423, forward strand.
ATCACTCCGCTTCTACGCCCCGAAAAAGTCAATTACTCCGCAGCAATACCAGCAGCTGATGCAAAACACAGATTTGGAAAACCTGCCAGAAACCACAACGGTACGCTACGGTCTGGTTACCCGGCGCAGCTATTTCCGTACCTTTCCGTCGGAGCTGGCGGCACTTCGCAAAGGGGGTAAATTTGATTATTTTCTGGAAACTGCCATCTACTTCTGCGAGCCTCTGGCGCTGCTGCATCTCAGTAAGGATGGGAAATGGTATTTTGCCCAATCCTATAATTACCAAGGATGGGTACCTGTGGCACATGTTGCGGTAGGCTCCAAAGCCGCCGTTGAGAAATATGCATCCAGCCCCCGATACCGCATCGTCACCACTTCCCGCTATTACCTCACCATTGACGATGCGCTGATTCAGGCGGATATGGGAACCAAAATCCCCTGCGACACTTCCGATAAATTCACAGAATACCTCATGGTTCCGTTGCGCAGCAATACTGGAGAATTGACGATCCGCCGATTGTCGGTACCCAAAACCCCCGACCTGGCTCGGGACTACCTTCCCTACACCCGGGGAAACATCATCCGCCAGGGATTTCGTTTTGCCGGCGAAATATATGGTTGGGGAGGAATGCATAACACCCGGGACTGCTCCGGTTTTATCATGGACATTTACCGCAGCATGGGAGTGCTGCTTCCCCGTAACGCAGCACAGCAGGCATACTGCGCCAGCGGCGTATTTTATCCGATGGCATCGTCATTAAACGCTGCGGAGCGAGTTACTTTGCTCTCCGCTTTGCCGGGACCCATGCCGGTTTATCTGGATGGCCACACTATGTTGTATCTGGGTATGGTAAATGGCACACCCTATATTTTGCACGATTTCGTCTCCTTCAAGCTCACGCCAAAATCTGCCACAACCAATGCAGAAATCACAGCGGTAACGCCTCTTACCATCCTGCGTAACACGGGGAAAAGCTACCTGCTGGAACTTTATGGTGCACGAGATTTCCGCTACTAGCATCCAAAAAAAAGAAAGCCACAGGAAGCAGAAAACTAAGATTCAGCCTTTCTCTTGACAAATAATTTCTACAAAATTGTTTAGCCCCATCGCTGAGCAGTGCTCTCTAAACCTCTGAAATCAGAGGCATGAGGATCTGCCAATGGGTAGCGCTGGAAACGGCCCTGCCTTCCGTGTTTGAAAAGGCGAGAAGCTTCACTAAGTCGTTCTTGCCTTCAAAAAAATTTGGAGGTTTTTCTATGAAACGTAGGTTACTCACTCTTCTCTTGGCTATGGTCTTGCTGTTTACCTTTGTGGCTTGCAGCGAAAATGACGACAACAACACCGACCCAAACGGCAATGACGCCGAACCACCGGCATTGGCAACTGTTGCCGATCTAACTATCGCAATCCCAGACTCTGCATCTCTGGCAAATTACACCAGCGAAACCATCAGTTATGGAGGCGTAGATTACATCGCCTATAACCTTAATCAGTTCATCATGGATGCAATGAACGACACAACCGCTCTGGAATACAGCTTTGAGATCGTCTCGTCAGACGGATATTCTCCCCGCAATGGTGGTAATCCTGACCTGGCATATGCCGATGTGGCTACCGGCTATCTGCTTCCTGCAAATAAGTATCGCACCTACTTTCCCAGTGATGACATTTTTACCGCATACAATGTAAAATATGCAGATCATTTCAATCTCTATTCCACCGTAACAGTAAAAGACGAAGATGGCGAAAGCATCCCCTTCGAGACCGGTGCCATCGAAACAGAAGAGGTATATCATCAGGCTGGCAATGGCAATTTCTACACCGATCCAGGATTCAAGCTCACGCAGTTCATCAGCGAATACGTAACCGAAGATGCTGAAGATTTCAGCTATTTCTTCACTGCATCCGATGGCTACACCATGACCTACACATGGGCGGAACTGCAAAGTGGCTGGTGGCTTCCCGACAACCATAAGGCGGTTTTCATAGATGAGAACGGCGTAGAGCTTTTGAGCAGCTTCAAGCATCTTATTTCTATCGAGCTGGTAGAGTAAGACATCCATGCGCTTTCTGCGGCGATTTTCTGCTCAGGATCTGCTCTATATTGCCATTTTGGCAGCCTTGGGGTTGGCAATCAAACCAATTGTCACCCCTCTTATTCATCTTATCTCAGCGCCTCTCATGATCCCCGGCGGGTCATTAGCCGGGGGATTTTATATGATGTGGCTGGTATTGGCAATTGCCCTGGTAAACAAGCCGGGAACCGCTATTTTAGTGGGCCTCACCCAGGCCATCGTGATGATTTCCCTGGGTTATTTTGGCAGCCATGGCGCCGTCTCCCTTATCAGCTACACCATGCCGGGCATTCTGGCCGAGTTTGCCGCCTTTTTTTTCCGGGATAAATCTACCCTTGCGGCTCACGTAGTATTGTGTACCGTAGCTAACTGCACCGGCGCTATCATCGTTACGGTATTGGTCATGCGCCTTGCTGCGATTCCTCTGATCATGTCTCTGGTAGCGGCGGTGATATCCGGCATTATCGGCGGCATTATGTCTCATTATGTGTTCAAACGTCTCAAAGCATATCGGGTAATTTAGTTTTTTTAAGGAGCATTTATGCAACGCATTATTACCATTCTCGCCATTGTTTCATTTTTTCCCCTCGGTGCCATCATCATTAACGACGGCGCAAACACCCACAATTTCAGTTATGATGACCTGCTTTCCTGGCAGCGGGGAGCCATAGAAACTCAGCGGGAGAAAAAAGGTGAAATGTGCAATGAAGTGTGGCGGGGACCCTACCTTCGGGAAATCCTGAAAACCTGCAATATCACCGACTACAACACCATCAAACTGGTGGCAGAAGACAACTATCTGGTGCGGCTCAGCGCTGAACAGATCACCGAAAACAATCCCATTATCGCTGTAGAGCGGGATGGAAACCTGCTGAAGCCGGAGAAAATCCGCCTTATCGTTCCGGGCATCCGAGATATGTTCTGGATTCAAAACATTGCCCGCATCCAGCTTGACCAAAGCACTCTTCCCACCATGCCAGCTACGGTTTACCGGGCGGAGTTGGCGCTGGCCCACACACCTCTTCGCACCTCGTTACCACCCTTTACCGATGCCCGGGGCTACTTTCTTAATGACCTCACCCTGGGAATTTTTCCAGCTCTTCAGGGTGATTTTGTGCTCATCGGCAAAGACGGCGTAAGCCACACTCTGGACTACGCAACCTATCTGCAACGTGCCGTTTTAGTAAAGGACGGCAACAGCTACAACCTGAAAAGTCCGTCTATGCCCGCCGGTATGTGGATTAAAAATATCGCTTATATCCAATATTTCGACAGAGCTATCGTCTTTGATGCCGCCTTTTCGAATTGGAAAGAAGTGGCAACTCTGGCCGGATGGGACGCCATGAATGCTACCGTAGAAGCCCATAGTCCCACCAAAACCAAAACCCTTTCTGCCAGCATACCGCTGAATGATGCCCAATGGACAGACGTCGAATTTATCTCGCTACCCTGATATTGGCGGCAAGCCTGTGTCAGGCGGCGCCGTTGCCCCTGTGGGGCAATCTGCCTGCCCCGTCACACATCGAGCACTCAGGGCGGTTAGATTCCCTCTTTGCGCAGCTGAATCTGGCACCGGATTATGTCATCGTTCTGGGGGCAGACAGCACTGCATTTCAGGCAGGTTCGGCAGCATTTCCCCTGCTCTGGCTTGTTCAAGATTCTTTAGGGTGGCAATCCCGCGGGCCATTGCTTTCGCCGGTGTGCAACATCAAAAACATCCACTCCCTGATTCTGAATCTCCCCACATCACACTACCATCTGCTGATAGAAACCGCCGATGGATTTTCTACCAGAATAACACCCTATGCCGCCTTATTTGCAGAGTGTGATGTGCTGGGGATATCCAGTCGCAATGGCCACTCTGTGATGAAATGCAGACGGCGCCGCCAATTTCTTCCTCAGATGAAAGAAGCAGATTATCTGATTACAACAAATCATGGGGCAGCCATAGTGCCCCGTGAAAAAATAGCTCATGCATTCACCCGGCAATCCTACTATTTTGCCATGGATGACGACACTCTTTTTGCCATACAGGAAATTCCTCAGAGGTAACATGAAACCCATTAGTATCATTCTCCTTTCATTGATCGCCATTTTGCTGGCTCTGGTGTGGTATCAGCACGGTACTGCTCCAGAACAGCAGTATGATTTCACCATTATCACTCCCCGGCGAACCAGTGGTTTGCAATTCGATGCTATTGCAAATTTACCCCGAAACATCGTTCAGACCAACAGGGGCGACACGTTGGAGGTCTTTTCCATGGATGTGGTTTTTTCTGCTGCATCGCAGGATATGGCATCCTATACAACCTTCCGTTTTGCTTCGGAAGATGGTGGAAGTCTGAGCTTGTTACAGTCCGAGATGGAATCCGCCTATTTGCTTCTGAGTGAAAAAGATGGAAAGCCCTATCTCCGTTTGATTTTACCTGATGATGAGTTTCCCCAGCGTTGGATAAAATACATCACATCCATCACTGCTGAAAAATGATATCACTTCACACCATCTCATTCCGCTATCAGCCAACTACACCATGGATTTTCAAGGATCTTTCGGCCAACTATCAACCAGGCTCCATAATCGGTATTCAGGGGGCCAGCGGCAGCGGCAAAACCACTCTGCTCTATGCTCTTTGCGGCGTAATACCTGCTATGATTAAGGGAGATTTTACCGGTGAAGTAAAGATAAACAATGAAATTTTGACAAACCTTACACTGCCGCAAATAGCACCTCTGGCATCCCTGTTGATGCAGCAGCCGGACTATCAACTTTTCTTTCCCACGGTAGAGCAGGAAATCGCCTTTGGCCCGGAAAATCTCTGTTTAGCACCTGCGGAAATCCAGGCGCGAGTGGACTCTGCTCTTGTGCGTCTGAGTATAGAAGAACTGCGCCACACTACATCGGCTCATCTCTCCTTTGGCCAAAAACGCCTGGTTACCTTGGCAGCGCTGCTGGCCCTCTCACCACAGGTGATGTTACTGGATGAGCCTCTGGGAGGCATCCATCCCGGCCTCTACCCACTTCTGGCAAAAGCCATCACCCAGGAAGCCCAAAAAGGTAAAATCATCTTTGTTGCAGACCACCATCCGGCCTTACTGGAACTGGCAGATGTGCGTCTGCAGATGGAGGATTTACGATGAGCAGTCACTACCTGCATCTGGTAAATATGGGATTTTCCTATGGCTCAAACAGGATTTTCACCAACGTATCCCTCTCGGTGCCCCGAGACGCCGTCACCGTGCTTACCGGCAAAAATGGCTCTGGGAAAACCACTCTTTGCCGCATTCTCAGCGGATTGCAACCACATTACGCCGGCAGCATCATCATCGATGGCAACGAGCTGAAAGATATCTCGCCCCAAATCCGCGCCAGGCAAATAGCCTACCACAAGCAAGAGCCCGAAGGCAACATCGTGGGGGCCACTGCCCAGGAAGATCTGGCAATGTGGCAACATCAGTTTTGTGGCTATGGACAAAATGACGACGCCATCGCCGCTGCCGCCAGAGAATTTGGTATCGAGAAATTGTTGCACACACCCACCTGGGAACTGAGCAACGGCCAGCGAAAACGCATCGGGCTGGCGGCCATGCTACTGCATCCTCAGCGCTACTGGCTGCTGGATGAGCCCACCACCGGCCTGGATACCATTAACCAGCAAGCTTTACTGCGGGCAATCGGCTCTCTTTCCGCCGCTGGTTCAGGATGCATGATCATCACCCATGACCCCGAATGCTTTGCCCGGTTGGCAGACATCCGGCTCCATATTTTAGATAACAAAATCAAAACACTATGAGGGAACTATGAAAAAAATACTTCTCATCTGCATCTGTCTGACCTGCATCATAGCCCTTGGGGCGCAAACAGCCGACACTCTTTCCACCGCAAAAAAACGCACCTACCAGCTGGAAGGCATTCGGGTGGTAGCCCAGCGGGAAACCCAGACCATCGGCTCCATTGCAGTGAAAGAATTTGATGCCGCATCCGCTGCTACAGACCTCAATGTAGCCCAAAGCATTGCCGATGTAAATGGTCTGGACATCATCACCGGTGGAAAATCCGGAAGCACGCTGAGCATCCGTGGCTTTGAAAATGATCAGATAAAGTTCTTCCTGGATGGACGCCCTCTGGGAGGCGGCTACTTTGGAAACGTGGACCTCAATACCATCCCGGTAAGCGAGATAAAAAATATCCAAATCCTCAAAGGTCCCATTTCGGCACTCTACGGCTCCGACACCATGGGAGGCGTGGTAAACATCGTTTCCCGCAGTGTGCAAGACCAGCCCCTCATCAAAGCAGGAAGCCAGTTTCGCCGTAATAACACCAACAAACAATATCTCTCGCTGGCAAAAGCCTTCCCTCTCTTTGATGTATCACTTTACGGATCCCGCTACCACACAGACGGCTTTGTGCTGTCCCGGGATTTTGCACCCACCTCTTTTGAAAACGGCGACATCCGCAACAACACAGCCCGCAACCAGTACGACATGCAGGCCAAAGTAAATGCCACCATCTTCGACTTCCATTCCATCGCCATTCAGGCAGGATACACCACCATGGATACCAAAGAAATCCCCGGCAACATTTATGAAAACCAGCTGCGAAAATTCATCGACTGGAAACGGTATCAACTCTCTGGGAGCGGCGCATTTCAGCTCAACGACTTCCTCTCCTCCGACCTCACCATATACTATGATGGCTACGACAACACCTACGCCGAGTACAATACAACTACCGGCGAGATGTATTCCACCTGGCCTTCTTATCTGGAAAGCTGGAAACTTGGGCTACGTAATAATTTCACCTGGCAACTGTCCAGCGCCTGGCAAACCCGGTTTGGCGGACGCTACGAAAAAGAGGCCTACAACCGCAAAGACAACGGCAATTACAAAAAATGGACAACCAACGATCAGCAAATCATCAATATCTTCAATCAGCACGAGATTGATCTCCAGCCCCTTACCATCACGGTGGGAAGCGGGATGTCCTTTTTCTTGCCCAAAGGCGCGGATGCATGGGAAATGCACGTTGAACCATCGGCCAGCCTGCAGTACCGCTTTATTAACCGCTCCAGCGCAACCCTGTCTGCATCCAGAAATACCAAATATCCGGTGATGCATGAGCTCTTTAGCGCCAGTTCGGGAAATCCTGACCTCAAGCCTGAACTGGCCACCAAAACCGAATTTACTCTGCAGTGGCCTCTTCACTTTGCATTCCTGCAGGGAAATCTGAAGCAAGCTGTGTATTATAACTGGATAAAAAACCTTATCGACAAAGAAGATAACATCTATAAGAACATTGAAAATGCCGATACCTATGGCTACGAATGCTCATTAAACCTGCATTTGTGGTGGGATCATCAGTGGGAATATTCCCTGGTACGCTATGGTGCCAACAGCCATTATGCGGTTTTGGAAACCCCGCGACACGCTGTGAAAATCAAGGAATCGATGCTTCTGCCTTACGGGATACGGGTGAAATACAAGGCATCCTGGAAAGATGTGCGCTATTACGAAGACGGCCCAACTCACGTTACTCTGGCCCCCTATTGGCTCCATAACCTCTACCTCAGCAAATCCTTCGGAGCTGTTTCGGCTAAGCTGGGGGTGGAAAATATTTTGGATACCAATTACATGGAAAAATACGGTCAACCGGGCCCCGGTATAGATTTTTTAATTAACCTGGAATATCGGTATAAATAGATGAAACTCAATGTGCGCACCCTGCTGATTCTGGTTATCGGCATCACCACGATCTCGGTAGTGTATCAAACTATTTTGGCACAGCTTGGATGCATCGGCATCACGCTGCTACTGCTTTTTGCCCTGCACCCCACGCCTCAGCAGCAGAAGCGCATTCTACATCGCCTCACTTCGCTGGGACGCATCATTTTCACGGTGATGGTATTTCAGATTCTTTTTCGTCGGGATGGAGCGGTCTTGTGGCAATGGCACAGCATCGTTATCACCGACATCGGAATTCAGTATGGTGTGGCGTCTTCATTACGTTTTTTCCTCATTATTCTGGTAGCGGGAATGCTTTTTGATATCCCCTATTACCGCTATCTGCAGGCATTTCATGCGTGGAAGTTACCCAACGAGATTTCCTTCCTGGCTGCCACCACCATTCACTTTATCCCTATTTTTCGCGGGCAGTTTATGCAAAGTATTGAGGCCCTTACCGTCCGTGGCATCGCCCTCAGGGAATTGCCATTGCGGAAGCGTCCAAAGGTGTATACGTCGTTACTGTTCCCTGTGCTTGCCAAGGCCATCTCCGATGTGAAATACCGGGCTATGTCTCTGGAATTGCGTGGATTTCGTCTGTATCCCACCCGCACGCTCCTGCACAAAGCACCACTCACACCCTTGGATATCGCATTACAGATTATCACCGTCGTTACCGTGGTCACCATTTTGGTGGCCTAGCGCCACCCTGACTCACAATCGCGCCACCCAGAAGCATACGGCAGGCAGAGACAACAAACGAAACGCTGTCACTTCGGCCAAGTCAGCTTGCTGACACGTAGATACCTCTGCGCTCCATTCCATTGCAGAACGGATATTCCCCTCGTCCCGACAGCACCATTGCATCCCATAAAAAAACCGCCCAAAGGACGGCTTTTCGCTATTTTCACAATGCGCTTTGTATTTGCTTTTGTACAATTCCCGCGAGATTCTCCAGAGTCTCTTTATCGCACTGGCGTACATCTATGGGCGGATGCACCGTAAGGTAAACGTCGGCTTTTTTGATGTGCCCCGTTTCCTCATAGAGTTTGTAAGAGCCACTAATCGTGAGGGGGATTATCATCGCCTCCGATTTAATCGCCAGCTTCAGGCTGCCTTTTTTAAAATCTGCCATCTGATTACTACGGCTGCGGGTACCTTCCGGGAAGATGCACAACGGCTTGCCATTTTTTATCTGTTTTATGCCTTCGATAATGGTTCGGCGGGCTTGACGAGGATTTTTCCTGTCTATCAGGATGCATCCCAACTCCTTCATCCAGCGGTGCACAATGGGAATCTTGCGCAATTCCTGCTTGGCAATGAAGCCGATATTGGGAGGCAGAAAGCCCAGCACTACCGGGATATCAAACATACTTTGATGATTTGAGATAAAGCACAACCGGTCACTGTCAGGGATGTTTTCCAGTCCCGAGACATGCATCCTTGCACCGGCAACTTTGAGCACAGTGCGACCCCAGCGGCTGGTGGTTCTTATCACATATCTATCCAGTGTCTTTTGGGATGCAAACAGTTTGAGCACAGCCAGAGGAATATACTCCAACAGAATGGTGAAGAGCGACAACACCACAAAAACACCGTAGCTAATGGTCCAGATAATTTTCATCGCAGCAACCCCGGTTGCTCGATGAGGGCCCGCACCGGAGCCAACCCTGTTACGCAACCTTCGTGAATCGCCTTGAGGATGGTTCCGCCACCAGAGAAGAAATAATATTGGGGATCATCCACTGCCTTGATGTAGGTGCCTGGCAATAGAGTACGAAGCTCTTGCAACGTGTCTCCGCCACCAAACATCTTGTTGGCTTCCGTGTTTTGATTGATCAGTAGATACATGGTTTTGGTTCCTTCAAAAAAGCGTGGTGTAAAACCCATCACAGCATTCACAAAAATACTTTTCGCCTTCATTATGGGATCTTTGACAAAGGACTCTTTAAAGGAGTGCGGCGCCACATCCAGGATGTAATTCAGTTTGGTTCCCGGCTGCAATGTGCGTACATCCAGCTCACGGAATTTTCCCGGGACTTTGCCCTCCCGAGTTTCGGATTCTATAACATAGGGTGGCTCAATTACCTTTCCGGGGTATTGTTTGCTGACTTCCAGAAATTCCCGTGCCACAGCCAGGTCGTCTTCCTGTATACCTTTGATCTCGACCCCGTATTTGGCGCAGAGGTAGGCATTATAAATCACTCCACCCATCATCAGGTAGTCCACGGTTTCCAGTAATGAACGCAAGGGACCGATTTTGGTATCAAATTTAGCACCGGCAACTATCGCCAAAAAGGGACGAACCGGATGATAAATACGGTCGAGATTATGTATCTCATGTTGCATCAGGTAACCAGCATAGGATGGCAGATAGCGAGTGGGAGCGATGGTAGACGTGTGGGGTTGCCAGGAGCCGAAGGCGTCGTTTACATAGACGTCTGCCAGACCAGCCAGCTGCTCGCCAAACTTTGCGCCCTCCATGCCTTTCTCTTCTTCTCCTCGAAACCAGCGGATATTGGGCAGGTAAATCCCCTGAATCTTCCCTTTTCGCAGTTCTTTTATCATCAGGTTCACTCCGGTATCGATGCCCATATAGCCACCATGGACTTTGTCTTCCTTAAAATCCGGTACTTCAAATTTGGTAAACAGCTTGCGTTCCAGATACTTAACAATAGGCTTAACATCATACTTGGGATCCATGTCTATCAATCCGGTCTTCTTATCCCGCGGACGCCCCACATGGGTCATCAAGATCAGTTTTCCGCCCTTTGACAAGATGTTAAACAGTGTCCCAAAGGTCATATCAATACGAAATGGGTCTTTGATCACATGCTCTTTTGCCACATTGTGATCCACTCGAACCAGTACGATTTTGTCACGCAGATCGGCATCTTGCAACTTCGGAATTTCGCGCATACACACTCCCGTATGAAATCAACTATCTTTTTGGATTACCTGTTCTTTTTCTGCTTTTTTGGGCAACCATTTTTTTCCTTTTTTTTGGATGCAGCCCTTTCTGCCGCGACACTTTTTACCCGTTATCTTTTTCACAAAGAGCAGTTATTGGCACCAATCCCAACGGTGATCCAGTCTCGATAGCTTTGAGCACAGCACCACCACCGGTAAATATGTAATATTTGGGGTGATCCAGCGCCATGATATAGAGCCCCGGTAACAGTCGCTTGAGCTCCTGCAACGTATCGCCGCCACCATACAGTTTAACCGCATCCCGGTTTGCATCAATGAGCTGATCCAACGCAATTGTACCGCTGTTGAAGTGCGGCGTAAAACCCATCACCGCATTGACGAAGATGGTGCGGGCGCGTCCGAAAATCTGCTGTACCTGAGGTTCGTCAAAGGATGCCGGGTCGATATCCAGCACATATCCCAATTCATCGCCACGGTGCAGTTTCCGGATGTCATGGGTTCGGTGCTGACCATCAATGCGGCCCGCCAGAGTATCCGACTCCACGATAAGCGGCAGCTCGACGAGTTTGCCGGGGTACTTCTGAGCATAGGTAACAAAGCGGGATGCAGCCACCATATCCTTTTCAGAGATTCCTTTGATGGTGATGCCGTATTTGGCGCAGAGGTAGGCGTTGTAAATCACACCTCCCAGGATGAGGTAATCGCTCCGCTTGAGCAGAGCAAAGAGAGAATCGATCTTGGTATCAAACTTCGAGCCGGCTACTACCGTTACGAAAGGACACTCGGCTTGATACACCCGTTGCAGATTCTGGATTTCCTGCTGCATCAAAAACCCGGCATAGGATGGCAGGTAGTGAGTGATGCCCACGGTGGAAGCGTGAGGCTGCCACGAGCCAAAGGCGTCATTTACAAAGATGTCTGCCAGCCCGGCCAATTGATGGGCAAAGCGATCGGCTGCATCTCCCCCGGCTTCTTCCCCGAAAAACCAGCGGGTATTGGGCAGATAAATGCCGTCAATGGTGCCAGCCTGAAGGTCTTTGATCATGTGATTGATGGAGGTTTCTACTCCCAGATAGCCACGGGTATCCTGAGGCAAAAAGTCTGGCACCTGCATCCTGATGTGCAACTTGTGCTGCAAATAGTCCACAATAGGCCGCACCGAAGTATCGGGCGAGATGGTGATTTCACCGGTTTTTTTATTTTTTGGTCGTCCTACATGGGTCATCAGAATGATCTTCCCGCCCTTGGCATTGATGTAGTAAAGGGTGCCAAGAGTGGCATCAATGCGATATGGATCGTGGATAATGCCCTGTTTTACAACATTGTGATCTACCCGTACCAGCACTATTTTCCCGGCCAGATCGGCGTCTTGCAATCGTGGAAGTGTTTCAAGCATGAAGCCTCCCCCTCGTTTTTTAGAGTGAGATTGGAAAAAGGGGAAAGATTGGCAATGAATTTTTATATACGCACTGCGCTTCCACCGTCAGAACGAAGATGGAAGCGCTGTTAATTTATGGAAATCAGAGGTTCTCGATATTTTTCAATGGCCGGGGAGCGGTAGCAGGCATCACGCCATCACCACTGATAAATCCTAAAACCGGTTTTCCCTTGGGATGTTTGTCTGCATCTTCCCGATAAAATTCCACGGGAATCCGCACCGGTTCGCCATCCACTGCCAGGATGTCCTTGCCATCTGCATCTACCCCAAAGGGATTGTTATAACACCAGGCCAGACCAATAGCTGCTGTGCCGTGTTCCTCATTCACCCCTTTCCGTTTGGAGCCGATGAATTGTCGTTTTTCCAGACTCACGTTGGGAGAATTTATGCTGGACGTCACCGTGCCGAGGCGTTTGCCGTCTTTGTACATGCCTCTACCTACCACGATGCCTTCGCTTATCACCAACGCCATGTGCTTGGTTGCATCCTGCACTTTTACCAATGCCTCTTTTCCCACAAATGTGGCTTTGGACATATCGATGGCTGCACCAAAGAGAGGAGCATTGATGGGAGTGTGCTGCTGGTCGTATTCACTGCCATTTAAAGGCAAACCGAAATTACCGGCAGAAATACGGTTTTCGTCCCGTCCACCCAGGCCTACCAGCAAACCGTTCAGGCTGATGGCCTTTTTGATGATGCGGGTAAACTGAGCCGCAGCCACTTCTACGGGAATATAGAGCTCCCAACCCCAGCGACTGGTATAGCCAGTACGACTGATGATGTAGTGATGCTCTTCATAATCAAATTCGTTGAAGGTGAAATAGCGCATATTTTTCGTTGGTTTGTCGCGATTTTTTACTACCTCTGCGCCATAGAGCCCGGTAACCAATTTGTAGGAGTAAGGACCCTGGATGTCGATTTTCACAAATTGATCCGATACATCTTGGGCTGTGACATCTTCCCCTTCTTGCAGGTGATCCATAATGTGATCGATATCGGCTTTGAGACCTCGTCGGGAATCGGTGAGGTCGTGACCGGCATTTATCACCAGGATGTAATCATCTTCTGCCATGCGCATAGCGATCATATCATCTACCACACCACCGGTTTTATTGAGAAGCAGGGTGTATTTGCATTGGCCAATCTTCATTTGTGCTATGTTTGTGGGCAACACCCTGTCCAGCAAGGTTGCAGCATCAGAGCCTGTAAACCGTATCTGCGCCATGTGATCGATGTTGAAAACTGCAACGTTTTCGATAGCTTTGGCTTCTTCAAAAACCGAAGTGATGTAATTCACCGCCATTGCATATTCGCCAAAATTACTTCGCTTTATCGGAGTTAGCTCCCGATTCAGCCGTTCTGCCATCATACCCTGGTACCACTCCTCAACCTCATATACTGCCGTTTTCCGTGGTTCAGCAGGAAACTTAAATCCATACGTTGCCATAAGTATCTCCTTATAACGTGATATTTTTTACCGAGATTTTTCCTCACTCCTTTTTTGTAAAGCAGATTATCCCTTGACAGCATACTCTGTAATCCTGGTTTTCTAAAACATAGATTCATCGATTGAGGAGGATAGATGGCGATTCGTTTTTCCAACGACTGTTCTACCCTTTCATTATCCCAACTATCGGGATTTTTTCAAGAGTGGCCAAGTCCGCCACCCGCAGAAACATTGCTCAGGATTTTACAACGGAGTAGTTATTCTGTGATAGCGACGGAGGACTCTACGTTTCAGGTTGTTGGCTATATCGTTGCCCTCAGTGACGGCATGATTTCGGCATTTGTGCCTATGCTGGAAGTGTTACCACCTTATAGACATCAAGGTATCGGTTCTGCACTGGTTCGCAGGATGATGAACAATTTGAAATCTTTACCGGTGATAGACTTGGTCTGCAATGTAACTCTCAGTAGTTTTTATCGGGGACAGGATTTTTCCCGTTACCTTGCTAAGGTTCAATATCAATATTGCCCAAACTCATTCTTGGCGCAATAACTTCTACCATCACCTGCACCATCTCTGCTCAACCCCTTGCCTGTGGTGTTGGCACCCTGCTGCATCTATACAGAACCACGCACAAAACATTTCTGCATCCAGAGTAAATATCCGCATACTGAGGATTTTTGTTGGATAAAAAAACTCCCCAAAGGAAGAAAAGTGTTGTTCTCTTCTCACCTTCAGGGAGATAATCTTATTGGCAGTTAATTATTCAATCTTCTTAAAAAGCTCATTCTCAAGACAATGCTCTACAGGGAAGCATTCTAAACGGATCGTATTTTTTTGTTTGTTTTTTCTGTGTGCTTGCTTAAATAGAGAAAATGTTTATCCACGGTTTCGGCAAATCGACGTACAATGTCTGGTAAATCTGAATGATCCCAGACCTGCGAAAATTCTTCGTGTTTTCTCAGCTCATCTTTTATGAGGTATTTGTCTTTCTTTTGATGATCGTACTGGATTGCATCGGTGGCGATTTCCAGATTACTGTCGCTGAAAACCTTCATAAACAACTCTGCTATGGTGTAGGTAAAAAGTTGTTTCAGCCCTTCGATACTCTCGGCCCGATTGATTTTACTGCGGAACTCATGCAGTAATTCCCGTTCGAACAGGGTAAAAGACATGTGTCCTTTCATGAAAAGACCTCCTTTTTTAAGCATGGGTACAATATAGTCACATCCACTATTCTTGGCAATGAACTTCACTCTTTTTTTTTCTCATTCAGGATGCAAACAGCAAAAGCCCTCAGCTACAGCAAAATGTTCCGTAAAAAGTGCTTGCCTTAATCTGGAGCAATCATAAATGTAGGTTTGTTTATAAAAGGGAGGAAGAATGTTTTGTCCAAAGTGCAGATCAGAATTCAAGCAAGGTATCGATCGGTGCCCCGATTGTGGCGTTATGCTTGTTGCTGCTCTCGAGCCACTTGAGCAGTATGAAACGGGGAACTTTCTAACAGTGTACCAAACATCAAATCCCGGCATGATGTCTATAGCAAAATCTCTGTTGGAAAATGCAGGAATCTATTTTGCCACCAAAGGCGAAGCCTTCGAAGAAATATTCAAAAGTGGTACGGTTGAACTTCAGGTTTTACTCGAAGATGCAGAGCCTGCTACCGAGCTCCTGAAAGACCTTGAAGAGATGCCGGATTTCCAGCAGACAGACTAAAAGGCCTTACTAAAGGTAAATCCTTGGGCAACAACCCGTTCGCAGGCCTCTACCACCTCCGCATCATATCGCACGCCCTTAAATTCGTTTATCGCTTTCATGGCGACGTCGATGCCCAATGAGGGCCGGTATGGACGGTGAGAATTGATTGCTTCCACAATATCTGCAACAGTAATTACCCGAGATTCCATGCATATCTCATCACCTTTCAATCCCAGCGGATATCCGGTTCCATCCAGATGCTCATGATGCTGACGTACAATGTCTGCAATAGGCCACTGAGATTTGATATTCTTCAGAATATTGTATCCCACATCACAATGCTGCTTAATAACGCTGTACTCCATCTCCGTGATTTTCCCCGGTCTGGTGAGAATCTCTGACGGTACGGCCACCTTTCCGATGTCATGGATTTTTGCCGTTATCTCGATGCCATGCAGCATGTGGGCATCCAGCTTCATCTCTTTTCCTATGGCCACGGCCAGCTCACTCACACGCTTTTGATGACCCGCTGTATAGGGATCACGTACACCAGAGATGGCAATGATGGTAGAGATCATATCATCCAGAGAACTTTTCTGCATTATGATAGCCTGATGCAGTTTCTCCTCAGCCCGGATCTGGCTGGTTACGTCTGAAATAAGAAGATAGGCCCCGGTAAATTTCTCTTTCATATTGAGGTTATAAGATTCGATGTGCAACACCCGTTTCCGCTCAAGATTATCTTTGATTTCTACATCGATAGCGATTTTACGGTTTTTGTACAATGATGCCATCCCGATGATGATATCGGTACCTTGGAAAAGGGGGAAAGTCCTTATGCTATACCCCACAATGTAGGGAATTTTGCGGGATGGAACTCCCAGAATTCGCCGCACCCTTTGATTGGCATAGATAATGTTCAGGTCTCTATCGATCTCCAATATCCCTGTGGCGCTGTGTTCGGTGACAATATCATCACGCACTTTCAAGAGATCAAATTGGTTTTGAACGAGCTCCATCCTCTTCTGAGATTCTTCAGCAGAATGGGTGAAGGCCTTTTCCGCTTTTTGTATAATACTATCCTTAGACACAACAAGAGAATGCAAATTTACTAATTCTTGAGCCTGCTTAGATTCGTTGTGCTTATGCTTTTCTACCATTTTCCGCAGTTGCCCCAGCTCACGATACGCCCGCGCTAACACATATACAACAATACCCGAAATGATAACAATGAACAAAATGTGCATGGAAATCCTTGGCATCAAGAGAATTGACGCAAAAATATCTTTCAAATCCCCCCCCCAAAAAAACAATCATTACATGTCTAAACCATAAAATGCAAAATTATTGGCAAGTATTTTATTGGATAGGAAAATCTATTCGCAATAACCGCCTCCCGTCCACGTTGTCTCTGATTTTAAGGGAAGAGGTACCGATGAAATCAATAATCACATGTATCCTGTTA
>JAGGWK010000087.1 GCA_021157525.1 Candidatus Cloacimonadota bacterium
CTCCCCTCATCACAAAAATCGTGTGCTAAAACCTCCATTCAAACCAATAACGCCTAAATGAAAAGGAGCGGGCGATGTTGTATGGATTAGCGGGAGTTATGGCAATTTTGTTATGGTCTCTGGCACTATTTTCTACCAGGACTTTGCTGGATAGTGGCTTTGGCACAAACATAATTACCGTACTACGTTATGGCTTGGCTGCTATCATCACTCACTTTCTTATGCCTCGCGCTACCCGACAAACCTACATTCGTCCCAAAGACAAGCCCTGTTTTTTGCCATTGCTCCTGAAGTAATAATTCTACATGATCCCTTTACCTTCAACCTTCTCTTCGCCACAGTGGCAATACTTATCAGTGCCTGTTTCACCTCGGTTTCAACAAAAGATAACGGCTATTAGCCCTTGCCGATGGATGGGAAACTCCGTCCATTTTTCTTTTTCCCTTGTCTATTATCTCCCCTCCGATTTTCTCTGTTTGTGATTAAATAGATATAATGGAGAAATTATGAAACGGTGGTATCTTCCGCTACTTTTCTTACTCTGGTGCATCCCGGGCCTTGCATCCGGCACACCACAACACTACTTCAAAATCTATCAGCCGGCCCTGTATCAGGTGCAACTGGTTGATATCGAATCCAATGAAAAGTCGGTGATCGGCAGCGGATTCCGGGTATCTTCCGATGGACGCATCATTACCAATTACCATGTGGTTGGTGACTATATCTTCGATCCTCAGAACTATCGCATCATTGCTCTTACACAGGATGGTCTGCGGGATACCCTGCAATTGATAAATTTTGACATACTGCATGACTGTGCAGTACTGCAATCCAACCTGAAAGGAACACCAGTATTACCTCTTGCTCTCCAAAACCCTGCCCATGGGGAACGTATGTATGCCATCGGTAATCCCTACGATCTGGGCATGACCATAGTAGAAGGAAACTACAATGGACTGGTGGAGAAATCCTTTTATGATAAGATGCACTTCTCCGGCTCCCTGAATCCCGGCATGAGCGGCGGACCAGCCATTAACCAGCAAGGTGAAGTGGTGGGAATAAATGTATCAACAGGAGGCGACCAGATAAGCTTCATTGTACCGATTCGCTATATCGATGCTCTCCTGCATGAAGCACCGCTGGATTCCTTAACCGAAGAGGTGTTACAAAAACGTATCGGCGATCAGCTCTATGCAAACCAGGAGAGATTGGTTAAGAACCTGCTGGATGCATCCTGGCCCACCGCAGACTTTGGCCCCTGCTCACTGCCGGAAGCCATCAGCGAAGTCTTCTCTGCCAGCGGTCATTCCAAAACAGATGACGAAAGATCTTACTCATATCATTATAAGAGCTATGCCATGAATGACAATGTGTATATCGCCGACGGCTTTCAATTAGGAGATATTGAGTACGGCTACCAATGGTATGAGGCGGGAGACCTCAACCCTTCACAATTTGCACAGTTACTTACAAACCGATCAGCCTCCCTCTCTTTGGGAAATAACTGGTTTTATCTGAGTGACGATGAGGTGGATACCGCCACAAAGACACGGTACATCCGGCTGGGAGACACTCCATGGAAGGCTCTCCTGGGCATTACCAATCTGGTGGATTATCCCGATCTTTATAAGATAAGTCTCAACCTCACTGCGGTGGGTAACAGCAAAGAAAGCATGATCGTGAAGGTGCGCATAAACGGCGTGAGCAAAGAAAACGGCACCGCCCTGCTGAAGAAATTTATGGAGCATATTGTATGGAACCGATAGTTTTACGCATCCACGAGTATGGTCATTCCCGTTGTCAGATACAAAAGTTTGCATCCCCTTCTGTTATCGTAGGCAGAGGTCTGGATGCCGATTGCCTTCTGGATGATCAGTACATCAGTCCCGCCCATTGCCGCATAACCATGGAAGATGATACTCTATGGATAGAAGATCTGCACAGTACCAACGGAACCTTTGTGCGCAAAACTGCCATCAAGACTAAACAGCCAATTGATTCTGGCACAACAGTACGACTGGGGCGCACCAGAATAACCATCTTCAGGGCATCTCATAGGGTTCCTCCTGCCGATGTGTTGGAAACAGGGTTCTTCCGCTTTGGTCCGGGACGCATCGTTCTCGCATGGTTTATGATGGCTCTTTTCCCGGTGCTCTCTACCATCATTAAGGTTAATCAGGGAAATTATTATTCAGGTTTCTGGAATCTTTTCCTTGGTTCGGGTATTACAGACTTCCTGAGCCTCACCCTCCTCGTTGTGATCTGGAGCCTCATCAGTAAGATTTTTACACATCGCCCCCACTTCCATTCCCTGTTGTTGAACGTCGCCCTGTTTGCTCTCTTTATCACTTTACTCTCGGATGTCGTGGGCATATGGATGTATGGGAATATCTATTCGGAACGGGTTGTTTACTACTTTATTCAGCTCATTACTGCAGGGGCCATCGTTATTCTGCTTCAAAACAGTCTGAAGGTAAGTACATCCCTGTCATTATCGTCGATACGGCTGGTGGGACTTGCCGTTGCCATCGTTTTTTGCGGGGTCTCGATGCACACAGATATTAGTACTTACAGGGAGAGCAAATACAAACCCCTGGCAAATAGCACTATCCTGCCTCCGGCTTTACGGCTCACGCCGGCACAAGACGCCCAGGAGTTTTTCCGCCATGGATGGGATGATGTGTTTGCCCAAAGCGAAGCTCTGGCCCAGAAAAACCGTGAGGAGAAGCAGAAGAAACGGGATGAAGCTCATGCATCCAACCGAAAAAAAGAAATTGACGCCCAATAGGAGTGCCGGCATTTTGCCCGAAAATTAAATAACTCGGAGGAATAAATGAACTATCGTGTACTAGCCATCAATCCCGGCTCTACCTCAACCAAGATCGCTGTCTATGATGACGAGACACCCCTCTTTACCAAAACCTTGCGTCATGATGCAGAGAAAATTGCATCCTTTGGCGGTATCATCGAACAATACGAGTTTCGGAAAAAGCTCGTCTTAGAAGCGATGAAGGAAAACAATGTTGATCCTGCAACCCTGGAAGCCGTCGTTGGTCGCGGTGGTTTGATAAAGGCAGTGGGAAGCGGTACCTACAAGGTAAACGACGCCATGCTTGCCGACCTCAAAGACCCTGAACTGTGGGGTCGCATCCATGCCTCTAATCTGGGCGCCTTCATAGCTGAATCCATAGGAAACGACTATGACATTCCTTCCTTTATTGTCGATCCTGTAACCGTGGACGAATTTACCCCCGTCGCCCGCATATCGGGATGTCCTCAGATCAAACGGCAATCCCTGTTCCACGCACTGAACATCCGTTACTGCGGCATCAACATTGCCAATGAAATGGGTAAGGACTTCAGCGATTGCAACATGATAGGAATCCACATGGGCGGCGGTATCAGTGTCGCAGCTATTGAGAAGGGGAAAGTGGTAGACGTGAACAATGCCGTGCTGGGTATGGGGCCCTTCTCTCCTCAAAGAGCAGGAGCGTTGCCCATAGGTGACCTTCTGGAGATGGCGTTCTCCGGCAAATATACTCATAAGGAAATGATCAATATGCTTACCAAAACCGGTGGCCTTATGGCATATCTGGGTACAGATGACGGCCGTGAAGTTGCCCGCCGCATAGAAGCTGGTGATGAAGAGGCAAAACTGGTATTTGATGCCATGCTGTATCAGGTATCCAAAGAGATCGGCGCCTGTGCAACCGTGCTCAAAGGTAAGATAGACCGCATTTTCCTCACCGGTGGCCTGGCCTATGGTGACTATGTAGTTAACGGCATAAAAGAACGGGTCAGCTTCCTTGCTCCCATTACCGTGATTCCCGGAGAGCGGGAAATGGAAGCCTTAAGCCAAGGTGGAGTTCGGGTCTTAAAGGGCATCGAAACCGCCAATGAATATAAATAATTTATTATATGGGAAGCGGCATTATGTCGCTTCCGCCTTTTCTCCCATGGATGCATGTATGAAGCACGTCATCTCTGTTACTCAACTGCTCTTCATCTCCTTACTATCTCTTACCCTCTTTGCCTGTACCTCTTCTCACAAAGCGACCAGAGACTGGACAATCCTGGTATATATGGCCGCCGACAACAGCCTGGACGAAGCGGCCATCAGTGACATCGAAGAGATGGCATCAGCCCAATTCTCCGACGACATCAACCTCATCATTCAGATCGATCATCGTAATGAATACCCGGTGAGTGACTACACCGGTGCCGAGCGCATACATGTACGTCCCGCTTCTGTTATGCGCATCAGCAAACTGGGAGAGATAGATAGCGGAGATTATCATGAAATGGCGCGGTTCTTCAACTGGGGCGCCGATGCCTATCCCGCCCGTCGATATGCCTATGTCATCTGGACTCATGGCAATAACTGGTACAATTACTTCAACAAGTTCTGCCCGGATGCCAACGCCAATAGCTCCATCAATGTTTCCCAGGGAGAGTTTGCAGCTGCCATGACCCTGGTAGACCATCGACCGGACATCCTTTTGCTGGATGCCTGTAACATGCAATCTCTGGAAGTTGCCAGTGAGATCGCACCCTACGCAGACTTTATCATTGGCTCCGAAACCTCGGTTCCTCAAGACGGGTTTCCCTATCAGGATATCCTTCCTCTGTGGGATACTCACCCCCAAACCATAAACCTCTGCAGCGACATCGCCCTGTCCTTTATAAACTCCTACAATCCCTTTGGAAGCCAGAATCCCGACGGAAGCTTTGAAAACAAAGTGTCCTGCTCGGTTGTTGATACCCGCTATTTCAGCCAATTCACCGCCGCCCTCAGTGATTTCGTTGTAGCCGAAGTGATGGATAACAAGTTTACTTTTACGGAAGCACGGGATATGGTTGATTTTGAGTTTAATGATCTGGAAGCCGACATTGATATCAAGAACTACCTGCAAAAGTACTTTGATCTTACCGGGGATCCCCAGGTTACTCAGCTCCTCACTCTTCTGGATGCAGCCTTTCCAGCCCAGTGGTTTTATGAACACCCCACCGATTATTCGGATCTCAGTGGTTCGGCGTCGGTGTGGTTCCCAAAATATGAGGATCAGTTTTTCAACCTTGTATCAGACTATGAGGGGATGAGTTATCCACAACAGGGATGGTTGACATTTCTCGACATTATTTTTCTTACCAACGTCACTTCACGGTAATTCCTTTGTTGGGTGAACATTAATACCGCCACAGGCATCTCAGGGAATGTGCACAACCTGTGGATAACCTGTGGATAAACACACACCCTTTGATAACCTACTGAAAAACCAAAATTTAACTGCATCCTATAAAAAAGATAAAATGTGAATAACTCGCTGGAACTACTGGTTATAGCCCTGTTTAGTCGCAAAGCTTGACATAAAAACCATCCCTGAAAACTATGCCTTCGTGTGCTAGGTGGGGAATTAGCGGTGCCCTGTTACCCGCAATCCGCTATAGCGGGGCTGAATTCCTGCATGAGAATATTCATGTTCTCAGAAAAGCAGATAAGTGGTGTTGAGAATGAAGCCCAACGCAATTGTAAACTGTGAACCGTGTCAGGCCCGGAAGGGAGCAGCACTAAGCGGATCTTACAATGTGCCGTTGGTCTACTTTGTTTGAGCTAACTGTTTGTTTTTTTGTTAACCAGGTATCGACTGCAGGTGCACACACTTTTTTTGTAAATGGCAAAGGGAGAAAGTGTGATACAAATGGGCAACCCAGAGGTGAAAGATGGCAACTAAATATTCAATTCCCCGTGGAACCTACGACATTTTACCGGATATCAGCTACCGCAGAATCTATGTAGAGCAGATGTTTTACAAGATCGCAGCAACTTTTAACTTTAAGCAGATTGTCACCCCGATATTTGAACGCAGTGATGTGTTTGAGCGCAGTGTGGGAGATACATCTGACATCGTGCAGAAGGAAATGTATCGCTTCACCGACAAAAAAGGGCGGAAGTTTGCTCTGCGCCCCGAAGGAACGGCGTCGGTGGTGCGCTCCTACGTGGAAAACAATCTGGGTATGGCCGGTGGCGCAACCAGACTGTGTTATTCCGGCCCGATGTTTCGTTACGATCGGCCACAAAAAGGGCGTTATCGCCAGTTTTATCAATATGGCGTAGAATATCTGGGCAGCGATGATCCCATGGTTGATGCCGAAATTATCGCACTGGGACATCGGTATCTCACCGCGCTGGGATTGAAGAACTTCAAGCTGGAAATCAACAGCATCGGCTCTGCCAACTGCGCCAAAGATTACGATGCCGCTCTGGTAGATTATTTCACTCCGCATCTGGATGCAATGTGCCGGGATTGCCGCCAGCGCATCGACAAAAATCCCAAGCGCCTTCTGGATTGCAAAGTTGCATCCTGCAAAGCCATCGCCAAAGATGCACCCAACATGCTGGAATACCTGGATGACGATTGCAAAACCCACTTTACCGCCGTGCAACGCTACCTCGCCCAGATGGGTATCCCCTTCTCTGTAAATCCCACAATCGTGCGGGGATTGGATTATTATAACAAAACCGCCTTTGAATTTATTGATACCAACCTGGGTGCACAAAATACCTTGATCGGTGGCGGCCGCTACAACGGCCTCGTTGCACAGTTCGGCGGCAAAGACGTTCCGGGCATCGGCTTTGCCGGTGGTTTTGAACGACTGATGCTCTCCATGGAAACCGAAGGATGCTTCTTTGGCGAAGAGCCCCGGCCACAAATTTACTTCGTTGCCCTGGGAAATGCTGCCAAAGTCGCTGCTGCCGGCATCCTGTACCGCCTGCGCTCCCAGGGGATTTCTGCGGAATACAATGTAGAAAAGACCTCGATGAAAGCGCAGATGAAAGCGGCGGATAAATCCGGCGCAAAAGGTGTGCTGATCTTAGGCGATGATGAACTGAAAGACAACGTTGTTGTGTTGAAATGGCTGGAAACGGGAAAGCAGAAACGCATCAAAATCGATAATATCGCAGAGGAGCTGCATCCGGAATAAACAGAAAAATCCTGCAATGCCGGAACTTGGTGAGCCGAGCAACAGCAGAGCACTTTTTGCTTGACGAATAAACTTAGCACTCTAAAAAAGGCTTTGCTAAAAACATAACAATAGTTATGTTTTGAAATGTGGATAAAAAATAAATTTATAGGAGGAGTCAGATGAACTTAAAACCACTTGATGATCGTGTTGTGATTGAGGTGAAAGATGAGCTGGCCGAAAAAAATGTAGGCGGAATCATCATTCCAGATACGGCAAAAGAGAAACCCCAAATCGGGGAAATTATCGCCGTAGGAACCGACGAAGACCTGCAGGAATTGGTGAAAGTAGGAGATAAAGTGCTCTACGCAAAATATGGTGGAGATGAATTTGATATCGAGGGAAAAAAGATAAAAATCATCTCTCGCAGTGACATCCTGGCTGTGGTACAGTAGCAGATATGGGTATAATAAAAGTAACCGGAAGTAGTTTTGAGCAAGATGTTCTCAAAGCCGATACTCCCGTATTAGCTGATTTGTGGGCACCCTGGTGTGGCCCCTGCATCGCCCTTGGACCTACCATCGAAGAGCTGGCCAAAGACTATGAAGGTAAAGTGAAAGTGGTAAAAATCAATATCGATGAGCATCCGGAGCTGGCTACCCGCTACTCGGTGATGTCCATCCCAACGTTGTTGGTTTTTAACAAGGGCGAAGTTGTCGAACAGCTGATCGGACTGGTTCCCAAAGCCAGAATCGAAGCCAAAATAAAACCCTACATTTAACCCCTGAGGTTACGGCGGCCGCAGATGTTTTTCACCTGCGGCCGTTTTGTTGTATCCAGAAATTTGTTACTTCAAGGTCATCCGCACCATCGCCTGCACCAGAAAGGAGGGATCCTTTGCCATGGATGCAAGAAGCTCTTTACTCCGTGGTGAGTCAATGCGTTTCAGTCCACGAGCCACGATCACCCGGGTTTTCTCATCATCGGCATGGATGTATTTTTGCAGGATGGGCAGTACTTGGTCACACCGCATTGCACCCAACGCACCCAGTACGGTTGTCTCAAACCGGTGTGCATCCAAAAATTTCGCCAACTCCGGAATGTGCAGCGTATCCCTGGTGGAACCCAACAGAGCGATGGCATTTTTTACTACTAACGAGTCATCATGGGCCAGAGCTTGTAACAGATAGGGATTGAAAACTTTGGAATCCCTGGCAAAATTGCTGATGGCCCGATAAACCAGACTGCTTTTGCTCCCCAGTTTTTCTGCAAAGATGTAGGCGGCCGCCTCCTCATCTCGTTTCAGCAGGATGGAGGCAGCGTTATCAACTCGCTGTTTTTCATTACCCACTCCCCAGCGAGATGCAATGGCAAAGATTTCGGAAATGTCTGCCAGAGAATCGATATCGGCGGCAAAAATTTCTGCTTCTGCCTGGATGGGCTGAGTAGTCTGCACAAGAAGAGTGTCCAGACCAATACCGTAGGAGCCCCGCATCCAGAGAGAATCGTTGGCACAAAAAGATTGCAGATATTGGTCGGCGCCACCGGTATCCAGAAAAAGCCCAAGGCCACCGCTGTCCCGGGCACCATTGGCAAAACCGTAACTGCTGGATTGTGAACCCAGATAGTGGTCATCTCCCCACACATCGAGAAACACTCCCACCGAATTGGTGAGGCCCAGGCCATTTCCCCCTTCTACATTGTAACTGTCGTTCCCGCCGCGGTCGATAAGGAATCCGGTACCGTAATCGTGTCCCGCCCCCTGACCGGGCCCGTGTTTGGAATAATAATGATCTTCACCGGCGCCATCGTAGAGAAGCCCGCCTGCCAGATGAATACCGCTGCCCTGAGGATAATAAACGGCGGTGTAAAAATCGTTTCCTTCGTCATCCATCAACATGCCCAATGCGTACCAATAACCCACTCCCTGGGCATAAACACCACCGTTGTAGCGATCGTTTCCCGCTTCATCATACAGGATGCCGATGCCTCCGGCAAAATCGGGACGGCCACCAAAGCCAAAGCCCTGGGCCATGCTGCGAAAATCATAGGGTGCCAATGGCGCGTGGTCGTAGCGGCCACCTGCATAATAAAGATCGTTACCCTGATTATCATGCAATATACCGCAGCCGAGAGTGCCGCCGAATCCCTGACCAAACTGAGTGATGCGATAGGTGTCATTCCCCGCTGCATCATGCATCAATGCAACACCGTAGGCGGCGGCACCGGCAGCGAATCCGCCAAAATCATAGAGATCATCTCCTGCTTCATCAGAAAAATCTAAAAAGCCAAAGAGACTTGCACAACTGATGTCGCTGCCGCGATAGACATCGTTTCCGGCTGCATCCCGCACAAAACCGCACCCCGATTGAACGCCAAAGAGACTGCCGATTTCCTTGGAACGGTACAGGTCATCGCCGTCTGCATCCAGATGGCAGAAAAAGGGGTTTTGGAAATCGCTTCCCATGGGGGATACATAAGAGTCGTTTCCTGCCGGGTCGTAGCGGAAGATGGCTGATATGTCGCAGCGGTCTGGCCCGATGGAACCGAAATAGCAATTCCCCCAGGTAGTGGAAATAGTGCGAGGTTTTACAAGCCGGATGGGGCTTTGCAACAGAGCCCGATACAACTGTTTGCATCCAGCCTGAAAGATAAAACCTGCTTCCATGGCGGCGGAAAAATCGACGGCGTCCACCAGCTTCATAATTTCGGAGGTGGACTGTTCGGGGAATTGCAAAAGCCGATGCTCTTGGAAATAGGCGCGATATTTCAGGGAATCGGAGGACTCCCGATAGAGGGTGAGAAGGTAGTACCGCAGCTCCTGACGGCGGTTGTCATCGAGGTTTTGCCAGGCACGGATGTAGGGTTTGTTTGCGGCATCGCAGAGGATTTGGATGTAGGATGCGACACTTTTGGGGGTGAGGATCCCAGGGATTTCTGGCGGTGATGCAACCGGTTCATGCATCTGGGGAAAGAGTTTTTGGGTGGCGAAGAACAGGGTGGAGTCGGGCTGATTTTGGGCCATAATCTGGTGGAAATCTGCAGATAATTCCGGGAAACTAAAGGGAACATTTATGGCCTGAGTAATGCAAGGAATCTTGTAATGAGTGCTGGCAGACCAGTCTTTGAGGAAGGTAGTGGATTGCAGATCAAAGTTTTGTTTTTGCAGCATCTGCTGGTAAAGCTCCATCTCGGTAGTGGTGAAAAACCCGGCATGCAAGGCCAGGGGTAAAAACAGGAAAATATACCATAAGGATTTCATCTGTGCTCCTTTATTCAAGATTGCGATGATTAAAGGAAGCAGTGAAAAACTGGCAAGAATTTTTACCGGATGGTGGAGAACGGTGGTTTAGACGGTTTCCTTTTGTATCGCCGCAAAGGACGCTCCGCCTGCGCTTCACTATTGACGAAACTCACCGTAACGACATCAAAGCTCATAACTGACAATAAAATAAAGTTGACACTCATTTCCAAAAACCAATCGTTGATGACAATGTTGCCCGAAACAAGGAGATGCTATGAGAATTGGATTGGAAAATTGCGTTATAAATGAACGCAGGCGCACTGCATTGATTTCTTGCACCGAGATTTATACGCACATTACAAATATCGGAGTTTCTCAATTAAAGAACCCATTGGATGAATTGGACTGGGAAGATGAATGAGTTGTACAATAACTTTAATTTTCAGGTTATTGTACAATATATTACCATAACTATAGATGGTTATGTACAATAAAAAAATTGGCGTGGATACAAACATTAGCAGCAACATGGAGTTTTAAATAAAATGAACATTAAAAGTATAATTATGATATTAATAATCTTGATAGCTTACAATGTGTCTTATTCGCAAGAAATTGAGTTTTTATCACATTGTGTATCAAACAATACACAAGGTGCAATATCTGTTTTTTCTGCTGACATAGATAATGACGGTAATTTAGATATACTATCTGCATCAAGTGACGACAACAAAATTGCTTGGTTTAAAAAAATTGATAATGATAATTTTACAGAGAATATTATTTCTACAAATTCAATTGGTGCAAACTGCGTTTTTTCTATTGATATAAACAATGATGGATATATGGACGTTCTTTCTACATCAAACGATGATAATAAGATTGTTCTATATGAAAACAATGGAGAAGGTATTTTTATTGAAAATTTAATATCCAGTAATGCAAATGGTGCTTATTCAGTCTTTGCAATTGATTTAGACAGTGACAGTGATATTGATATCCTATCTGCTTCATGGATTAATCATAAAATTTCCTGGTATGAAAACGACGGAGAAGAAAATTTTATGGAACATACAATAAGCTCTACTGCTATTGGAGCTTCTTCTGTTTTCGCAATTGATATTGATAATGACAATGATATAGATGTTATTTCTTCTGCTTACTTAAGTAATAAAATATCTTTATATCAAAATGATGGTTCAGAAAATTTTGAAGAATTTATCGTTTCATCAAATGCTGAAATTGCTTTATCTGTTTATTCTATTGATGTAGATGGTGATGAATATCCTGACATACTCTCAGCATCATTTATGGATAATAAAATTTCTTGGTATAAAAATAATGGATCTGGAAATTTTACTGAACACATAGTTTCTACAAACGCAATTGGTGCTTATTCAGTCTTTGCAATTGATTTAGACAGTGACAGTGATAATGATATACTTTCAGCTTCTTGGGGTGATGATAAAATTTCCTGGTATGAAAACGACGGAGAAGAAAATTTTGTTGAGCATATAATTACTTTAAATGCCTTTGGAGCTTGTTCAGTTTATGCTACAGATTTTGATAATGATGGTGATGTGGATGTATTTTCTGCATCTGATCAAGGTGATAAAATTGAGTGGTATGAGAATATTCAAGAAAATGGAATACATGAAGAAAATTATATTTACAATCTTGATTTTACACTAACTAATCACCCAAACCCATTCAATCCATCAACAACAATAGAGTTCTCAATCCAAAATGATTCCGAAATTAATTTATCAATATACAACATTGAAGGTCAGAAAATCAAAACTTTAGCTCAAAATGAATTTTTAAAAGGTTCACATTCAATCACCTGGGATGGCAATGATAAATATGGAAAAATTGCTAGTTCAGGAATCTATTATTATAAATTGATTGTTAACGGTAAAACACAAGCAGTTAGAAAATGTTTGCTGTTAAAATGACAGAAGTTGGAGGAAAAATGCGACATTTAACAATTGTCATAAGTTTAATAATAATTTCGAATTTATCAGCAACTATTATCAACATCCCCGAAGACCAAACGACAATACAAGAAGGAATTAATGTTGCTGTTGATGGAGATACTGTTTTGGTGCAACCAAATACTTATTATGAAAATATTGATTATGTTGGGAAAAACATAACTGTTGCTTCGCTCTTTCTTACAAC
>JAGGWK010000065.1 GCA_021157525.1 Candidatus Cloacimonadota bacterium
AGCAGCCATTTTTACAGCGACGGATTTTGTGCGATGCATCCCAAAATGATGATCCGGATCTGCCCTTTAACTTTCCCTGTTTTACCACCCATCCCCGCAGTGACACCACTTTTTACCAGCTATCACCCGCCCAAATCGCCCAATATGTTCACACCCTGGTACGGGTCACACAGGAAGTTACCGCAGAATTTCACCCCGACGTCATCCATGCTCAGCACCTCTGGATAACCCCCTACGCAGCACATCAAACCGGCATCCCCTACGTCATCACTTGCCATGGTACCGATCTCATGGGGTACCGCAAAGACCCGCGGTATCACCGTTTTGCCCAGGATGCAGCTTCTCACGCTGCGGCGGTTATTACCATTTCAAAGCAGGTAGATACCGACGTTAAAACCCTGTTTCGTCAGCGGAATGACAAAATCCATCTGATCCCAAATGGCTTTGACGAGAATATTTTCCGCATTCTCCCACAGGATGCAGCTCAGTTGAAATCCCTGCTGGGACTTCCCACCCGGGGACAGCTGATAAGCTTTGTAGGCAAGTTCACCTCCTTTAAAGGAATCGATATTTTGCTAAAAGCCATGGAAACCGTGCAGAAGAGAGTGCCGGATGTTCATTTGGCATTGGCAGGAGACGGAGAATTGCGGGAAGAGATGGAAGAGTTGGTTCGCACATCGGATTTGCAGAATATCCATTTTTTGGGGCAACAGGAGCAGGAGCAGGTGGCACAGCTCTATAACTGCGCGGACATCTCGGTAGTACCATCCAGAATAGAACCCTTCGGATTGGTCGCCCTGGAAGCCATGGCCTGCGGTACCCCGGTAGTTGCTACCGATGCCGGCGGTTTGCCGGACTTTGTAAATGCTCAGGTGGGAGCATTGGTTCCCATGGAAAATCCTGATGCCTTAGCAGAAGCAATTATCGCCGAACTGAGGGAAAACACCAAACTAACCAAGGGGAAAGTTGCCGCCGCCTATGCCCTGAAAACCTACTCTTGGAAGCGATCTCTGCAAAAGGTGATCGACCTGTACACTTTCGCAACAGCGCCACTGCTATAAGATTGGGATGGCTCCTGCTACGGTCGTCATCCTTCACAGTTGCTGACCTCGAGGTTCAGCAGCACATTTCTTTTGACACGGCAACGAACCGGATTAAATTGTCATTAGTTCATTTGCAGACGCATAGGGGGGTGACATGGTTTCGACAGGGATGACTGAGATCGTTGATGCATGCCGAGGAGATTACCT
The DNA here is from genome assembly GCA_021157525.1 of Candidatus Cloacimonadota bacterium. Taxonomy (GTDB): domain Bacteria; phylum Cloacimonadota; class Cloacimonadia; order Cloacimonadales; family TCS61; genus JAGGWK01. The sequence continues at coordinate 1,251 of JAGGWK010000065.1, forward strand.
ACTCGTTAATCACGGTGATAATTAACTAAACGCAAACGAAAATTACGCATTAGCAGCATAACGCTGCTACGCCCACTTCAGTGATGCTAACTAGCTGATACTGGGTGTCAAAAAAACAGATAGCTGGGAACGCAAATACCTATAATGCGATCCGAGACTAATAGGTTGGTTCGGGGGAATGGTTTGATTGTTTTCCACCTTCGGATGAGATGCAAAGACAACTAAGCATGTAGATTTGGCCTTCGACGTATCTTTGGACGCGGGTTCGATTCCCGCCACCTCCACCAGTCTTCGCTTGGAACAAAGCGGAAAGAGAAGACTGATGCGCCGTCTTATTAATTCCGATTCTACGAAAACCAGCTATAATAAGACCACGAAGGATATTGAGACGTGCTACATTATCAGGAACTGCAATATCTGCTGCCAGACCTTTCAAATGAGCTGAATTCTTAACTCCCCACTCCCCACTCCCCACATCACGATTGTGTTTTTGACAGCGATATCCGCTGGTGATAACAAAAGGAGTTTATGCCAGCTCTCTTGCTAAATCCAACTCCAAAACCATATTATCTGAGATGATACGTTCTCCACCGCATCTTCCAATTATTCCAAAGCTGTTTAAATAAGGACGCAGTGACAGGTTTTTGGGATTTCCCTCCTGCCGTCATTCTTACCTCACTCAAATATTTCATTGACACACCACGGCCATCTCACTTTTCTCACGATGTTTCAAATGTCTAATAAAGAGGGAGAGTTATGAAGCACACTGTATTTATTCTGTTTCTTCTTACCACCGCTCTGCTTTTCGCTCAATCACCCATCTTCACCATCGCCGACATACCAAACGATGATGGCAGTGCGCTGGTGATTACGTGGGATTGCACCGGCGTGCAGGGAGAGCAGTTTTTCGTTTCATTGCAGGATGCAGAGAATCACACCCTGGACATTACCGCCTTCAACCGGGAATCTTCATCATTCCCTCGCGGTAGTCTCATATATCGTGATTCCCTCACTGCCGGGAAACAATACCATTTTGTGTTAGCCTCAGCCGATTCGGCTCTGGTGCGCACACCGCTGATTAGCAAAACGGGTACACCCCGGGCTCAGTGGTTTAATACCGACAAGATTTCTCTGCTGATTATGGCACTTATCCTGGCGATCTCCATCGTCTATTTTATCTATTCGGCAAAAGGGGGTAAGAACCTCTACATTCGCCGCATCAATGGGCTGGAAGCCATGGAAGAGAGTGTGGGACGTGCCACTGAAATGGGCAGACCAATCCTCTTTGTTCCGGGGATAAATGACCTGGATGATATGCAGACCATCGCCGGCCTCACTATTTTGGGTCAGTTGGCCTTCAAGATCGCCGAACATGATTCCAAACTTCTGGTACCTGTGAGCCGCTCTATGGTACTTTCTACTGCACGGGAAATCGTGAAAGAAGCATACCTCAAGGCAGGCAGGCCGGATGCCTACGATCCCGACTGCGTTTTTTATCTTACCGACGACCAGTTTGGCTATGTAGCCGGTGTAGATGGAATAATTGTGCGGGAAAAGCCAGCCGCCAATTTCTATCTCGGTGCATTTTATGCCGAATCGCTGATATTGGCAGAAACCGGCTTCAGTAGCGGTGCCATCCAGACTGCCGGCACAGCCATGCCCAGCCAGATACCCTTCTTTGTCGCCGCCTGCGATTACACGCTTATCGGCGAAGAACTTTTCGCCGCCTCGGCTTACCTTTCCAAAGAGCCTCATCAATTGGGAAGTCTCAAAGGACAGGATGTAGGTAAGGCCGTATTTTTGATTGTACTTATCGTCGGCATCATATTGGAAATCTTCGGGGTTCATGACCTCAAAAATTTTCTTACGGTGCATTAAAGGAGGGAATGGATGAAACGAAGAATACCCCTTACAATCACCCTTATCGTCGGGCTTATCGTCATTTGTTCAGAGTTTATTCCTCACCGTCCCTTCTCGCAGATTTCCAGTGAGCTGGAGGTGTGGTTTATGATCATCAGCGGCTTTGCCATCTTGCTTGGGCAGCTGAATCTAATAAAAACAAACGTACTGAAAATACAGTATAAACAACGGAATTGGCCCTATTTTGTCATCACATTGGCCAGCTTCTTTTTGATGGTCGGTACAGGCGCTCTATGGGGCAGCCAGCAAAATGCCGGACTTCTGGGACACGGCACAGCCATCTCTAGTGCCATTGGCTCAAAGCCTTTTGATTATCTTTTTAACAACGTCTATCAAAACCTTCAGGCAACCATGTTCAGCTTACTGGCCTTCTTCATCGCATCGGCAGCTTACCGGGCCTTCATCGCCCGTACAACGGAATCAATATTACTGCTGGCTGCCGCCATCCTGGTGATGTTGGGAAACACCAGCCTCGGCACATTGCTCACCGGCTGGCTACCGGATAGCCTCAGTTTCCTTCACTTGCCTAAGGTATCGGAATTTATCATGAAATACCCGACCACTGCCGGCCAGCGTGCCATCATGATCGGTGCAGGATTGGGCATCATCGGCAGCTCCTTACGCATCATCCTGGGGATAGAGCGCTCCTATCTGGGAGGTGACTAATGGCTGCTAAAACCCTCGACCGCCGCTGGATCTTTCTGTTTCTCTTCATCGGTGTGGCGCTCCCTCTCATCTTCGTGATTGGGCTGCCCATAGAAACCACCGAAAATGTACGGGCAGTGTACCAGATGGTAGAAGATACTCCTGCGGGTAGCACCGTGCTCATCTCCTTCGATTATGATCCCGCAAGCAAACCGGAGCTGCATCCTATGGGAAGAGCCCTCTTGCAGCACTGCTTCGAAAAAGATCTGAAAGTGATTATCACCGCTTTGTGGCCTATGGGCGTGATGATGGCTAACGACATCCTCGATGATCTGCAGCCCTCCTATCCAAACAAAGTATATGGCCAAGACTACGTGAACATGGGATTTAAGGCAGGTGGGATGGTAACAATTCAGGCCATGGGTAAGCACTTCAAAGGCATCTACACCACCGATTCCAACGGTACTCCTGTAGAAAACATTCCCATGATGAAGCACATCGATAACTTTGAGAACATCGCCTTTGTCATCTCTTTATCAGCTGGAGCACCTGGTGTGAAAGAGTGGGTGCAGGTAGCTGGCGACACCTATGGACGTCAGGTTTCCAGCGGTGTTACCGGCGTAAGCGTATCTTCTGTAATGCCCTACGTAAACGAGCAAAAACAGCTCACCGGGCTGCTGGCCGGTCTCAAAGGTGCAGCTGAATACGAATATCTCATCGGCCATCCCGGTACTGCTACCAGCGGGATGGATGCCCAGTCTCTTGCCCATCTCATCATCATTATCTTTATAATCATCGGCAATATCACCTACTGGCGCAACAAGAAAAAGCAGAAGAAGGAGGTGTAGAATGACACATTTTTTTAACGTATTCGGCATCTGGCTTGGTGCGGCATTTACCTTTGCCATCTTTAGCTTTTTGTACAAAGATAATCCTTTTTACAAAGTGGCGGAGCAGATTTTTGTGGGGCTTTCGGCAGGATACTGGTTTATCTACACCATTTTCAACATCCTCATTCCCAATCTTTTCCTCCCTCTATCCACCGATTTTGCGGCCAACTGGATCAAGCTGATCCCTGCGTTTTTGGGTGTATTGATGCTCATGCGTCTTGTGCCAAACGCCGAATGGATGAGCCGCTATCCTATCGCTTTGCTCATCGGCACCACTTCGGGGCTGGCCTTTTTGCGCTACCTCAAGTCGGATGTCATCAATCAGATCACCGCAACTATGATAAATCCCTTTGTGGGAAATAACTGGGTGACTGTGGTGGGCCAGATATTACTGGTAGTAGGCACCATCACCGGTGTGATCTACTTTTACTTCAGCAAAAAACACGAAGGAGCCTTCGGCGTGAGCGCCAAAATCGGGATTTACTTCCTTATGGTTAGCTTCGGCGCCGCTTTTGGTTACACCGCCATGGCCCGTGTGTCATTGCTCATCGGACGCTTACAGTTTCTCCTGGGGGACTGGCTGGGAATTATATCACCATAATCCGGTATAAAAAAGGAGCAGAATAATGGAAACAAGTGGACAAAAACAGGTCTTTGACTGGTTGTTAAAGCATCGTTCCATTTTGGATGGAAGTGACAACTCACTGCTATACAAAACATTTCGCAATAGTGGGCTTACCCGCAACCGTCTGCGAAGCTATAAGAGCCGCCTTCGTGAAAAAGTAGAAAAGGGAGAATTCGATCCTATCGAAGCCAATAAACAGGGCAAACCGGAAACCCATTTTTACTGGCATGGCATCGCTATTGCCCTGTGCCTTGCTACAGCAGGATTGGTGTTCTACTTCTTGCTGCGCCGCCCGGTACGCTGGCTCAGCACGCTGTTTACTCCTGCAACAGAAGAGACGGAAGAAGAAGAAGAATAAAGGAGTGTGAATGAAAGTACTCAGCGTTGCCGGTTATCATCATACCGGCAAAACAACACTATGCGTAAATATCATAAAAGAGTTGCGTCGCCGCGGCTACTCGGTGGCGTCTATCAAAGACATCCATGCCGAAAACTTTACCATGGAAAAAGAAGGTTCAAACTCCTGGAAGCACTGGCAGGCATCACAAAATGTGGTTATTGCCAGGGGACTTAAAGAGACCTGTCAGATTTGGCATCAGCACCTTAGTCTCAATGAAATGCTGGCTCGTCTGGATGCAGACTGGGTGATCGTGGAAGGCATGAAAACAGCTGCTTTACCACGGATCATCTGTGCAGAATCTGCATCCCAACTGGATGAACTGGTAAACGGCATGGTCTTTGCCATCTCGGGTAAATGGGCAGATAATCACACCGAATACAACGGATTGCCGGTGTTCAGCTCTCAAAAAGGGATACCGACCCTGGTGAATCTCATAGAAGAGAAGGTATTTGATGTATTACCCCAGGCAGAACCGGATTGCTGCGGTCATTGTGGACTGGACTGCCATCGCATGGTTGCTGCCATCCTCGCTGGAACACGTACCCGAGATGAATGTGTCACCGATAGACACACCGGGATGCAGTTGCAGGTAAATGGCAAAGAAATCACCATCGTGCCCTTTGTGCAAAACATTATCCGCGACACGATGTTGGCGCTGATAAAAAATCTCAAAGGCGTGGAAACCGGCACCATCAAGCTCACAATTCATCCCGATGAAAAGTAATCTGATATTCCAGAAGGAGGATGGCAGAGTGATAAAAATCTGCAATTCTCCTTCTGAATTTAAAAGCGAACTGGCCATTTACCGCCGGCAATTACCCTTCACACCGCAGCTACTGGATGATGACGGTCGCATCACCCTGGTGTTGGAATATATTGAAGGGATGCACATCGGCGAAATGCCACAGCCAGACTTTGGAAAAATAGCCCAACTTTTTGCCGCTCTCCATCAACTGGAAAATCACCATGGAAAGGTGATCTGCCACTATGATACCAATCCCAGGAACTATCTCTTCTCTCCCGGGAAAAACCGCTATTTCATGCTTGATTTTGCGGAGTGGCGGTATGATTTTCCCGAAAGCGATATTATACATTTCTTACTTTTTTTTGCATCCATCTATTCTCACAGACATTTCTGCGAAATCTTTCGTCAGCTCATCACCGCTTATCGCCAAACCATGCCGATAAATCCCATAGAATGGGACATCCTTCTTCCTGAGATTATCCAGCGGTTTGATACCCGCAGAGCGCTGTTTGGCAAAAGAGAACAACAAAAAAACCCGGATGTTTTGCACAACCGGGATTTTATGTATTCTCTCTGAATTTCCTTTTTTATTCCAAAACCACTACCTCAAATCCGTCAAAGGAGACCTCCTTTGTTATGCCCACCTCATTTTCCAAAATCGCAGCTGAAGTATATTGTGCGCCAAAGACGTCTGTGATAACCACATAGCCACTCTTTTCAGGTACAGAGATCAGCTCGATATGGTTGGGGCTGATCACCGACTCCAACAGATCATCACTGAGTTTGCCGGTATCAGGATTTTGGATGTACACATCCATCACCCCTACGTTGGAGCTGATATTGCGCACCTGCATTCCGGCGCGGTCAAAGGTTATATGTATCTTTTTGGTTTCGTTGGCTTTCAGTCTCACCGCTTTGTTTCTGCCACTTACATACAGGCTTTCGTCGTAGTGCAACGGCACGTCCAAGGTTTCGGAAAACAGCACAAAATGGTTGATCGCAAATTCTTCCTCGACCATCTGTCCAGCAAAGAGCAATTGAGAGGTATCATTCAAGGATACATTTATGGAGCTATCGGTGTCGTTATATACCTTTATCTCACTGGTACGGGAGCAGCCCAACAGCAAAAGAGTCGAAAGAGCGGTAATAATCACTAATTTCATAATTTACCTCGCAAAGTAAACAGCTGATTTTCAACCAATTATGTAAAGGAAAAAACTGCCTTTCCTCAGATTCCGGCAGCTGCTACCTTTTCCCCATCTCCCTTATTTCATTCATAGCACCGTGAAGATGCCGTTTCAGTTCAAAGAGATCGTGAGGCTTCATGCTGGGAAGCAGAGGGTGCTTTGGTCGTGCAGTTACCAGCAAGACTCGGGCGCCTGCATCCTGTAAAAACAGTGCCGTATCCTCTCTTTGGGTTATGGTGAGAAGTGCGCGGGATGCCAGAGCCAGCATTGCCTGAGTATCTACATAAAAGCCTCTTGCATCCTTTTCACCCGATCTCAATTTGCCGGCAGATGTCCAAAAGAGTTTTCCCCCAGTTGTGCGACGAATCGTCTGAGTAAGGTATGGCCCCAATGGATGCATAAACCGGTTTTGCAGATCCATAATCACACCAGTACCTGGCTTGGGAATTGTTGCTATTGCACGATCCATAACCCTTTCGGGGATGGAGATTTTCGGTCTGGATGCGGGGGTGGGTAATTGCAAAATTCTGCCAAAGGCTTCCAGTAATGCTGGCCCAGTGGCTTGGGGAAACCACAATTGATCCCGTTTTTTGCATCCTGCCGAAATGCAACCAGAACTGCGAAGCTGGAGTTTTCGGGCTGTCGCACCGGCATTGCAATTGCAAAAGATACCATCGGAAAAGCGCAATCGCTCATCATCAGTGAGTTTCAGCACTTCCCCACCATCTCTCCAGGGCAAAGATGCAGCCAAAGAATACAGATGAGACGGTGCAACTATTTCTATTCTGGCAAAGCGATCATGCCAGGAAAAGGCCATCCCCATTGCCTGCCAGGCCGCACCAACAGCATGGGGTAAAACCAGGATCAAGCGCTGAGAACCCTCTGTCAGCGAGCTCAATTGAATCGGATTCATACCCTATTTACCCATGCTTTCTTGCTGCTCTTCCTGCAAGGGAACCGCCACAAAGGCCGTTGTACCTTCACCTTCTTTACTGGTAAGCCAGATTTTGCCATGATGCAATCGGGCAATGAGCCGGGCGGTAGAAAGCCCCAGACCCAAGCCGTTGGATCGAAATTCTACCGTCCCGGATTTGTGGGACAAAATATCATTGAGCTCATACATCTCCTTAAATACCGATTCCAGCTCGTGGGAGGGAATGCCAATACCGTTATCCTGCACATAAAAGACCATGCTGTTGGTATCGTTGATCTTTTCGGTTTGAAATGCAGAGTTTCGCGCACCGATGGTGATAGAGCCAAAATCTTTGGTATTTCGAATAGCATTGAGGATGAGATGGTGCAGAAGCAACATGAAGGATTCCCAGTTCAGCTGCACCGTGGCAAGTTCCGGCTCGATCTCGGCAGTGATCCGCATATGCCGTGATTCTCCCAGCTTTTTTGCATCTTGTATAGCAGCATCAACCACATCTTTGGGCTCTATCGGCGCCAGACTGATATTTTTGGTGATCTTGAATTTACTGTAATTCATGATGTCTGATGAGGTGTGATAGATGCGCTTTACATTCTCCTCAATACGATCGATAAGCTTTTCCTCCTTTACCGTGAGTTTGGCTTTGCGCAGCCGCCCCAACTGGTTCATGAGATTGTTTACCGGGGTTTGCAGTTCGTGAGATGCGATGTTCAAAAACTCCTGCTTTATGTGATCCAGGGATTCAAATTCGTTGCTTTTCATGCGCAAGGTTTGGTATTGTATAGCATTTTTTATCGCCAGAGAAAGCTGAATCATCAGCAACCGCATGAACTCATTATTCACCTTCATGGGGTTTTGAAGATTACGGAAATTATCGATGTAGATGTAGCCATATACCTCACCATCTACCATTATCGGCGCACAATAGATGGAGTAAGACAGATCTTCGAAATCAATAAACTGGCTAAAGATATTGTTGTCACGGGCATTTTCCACAAAGATGGGATGCTTGATTTTTTGTACTTCACTTAGGATGGTTTTGCTGATGTAAGAGTAGTTCTGCAGCAGTTGTTTCGAGTCATCCAGCGCAACCTTATAAATGTAGTTTCCCGAATTATCTTTGGTTATCAAAAATCCCCGGGTTCCACCAATGAAATCCAATGTAAAGGAAACCAGCTCAGATTCCAGCTTTACCAGATCCGGGATAGTGTAGGATTTTTGGCTCATTTCCAAAAGTTTGGTCATCAGTGCCATGTCTCTGTTGAGCTCAGAAAATTCCTGGATGCGCATGAGGATTGAGGTGAGTTGCAAACGTAAAATCCGCAAAATATTCACTTCCGCGCGCTGGAAATTGAGCTCTCCACTATCGGCAATGATAAGGATACCCACCTTGGTTGTGCGCAACCGCAGGGGAATAAAAAAGACGTTATTGCCCCCCACTTTTTTGTTGAACATTCGGCTTTCACTCAGAGATTGCACCATCAAAGAATAATGCTCATCCCCATACAATCGGCTCTGTGATATGCCATAGGCCAAGTACGGCATCCCTTTGCCACGAAATTCTTCATCCAGAATTATGGCAAAGAATGAGGGTGAGAAGATTCGCTTCAAGGTCTCCCCGATAAAGTACTTAATGCGATTTGGTTCACGGAGTTTGAGTATTTCAAACAGCTCTTCCTGCCATTTGTTGATGTTGGTCGTGATGCGGGGCGTGATTTCCAGAATCTTGTACATCTGGTAAAAATCGACCTGATAATCCCATTTTTTCAGATACAATGCAGCATCGGTTTCATTCAGTCCATCCACCGCCTTGAGCAACATCTCCTTGAGATGCTTGAAAAACAGCCGTGCTTTCCGCTTGATTCCCTGCTGATTATATATCTGTGTGACTAAACTGAATATCTCCACTTCCAGCAGGAAGTAGTTGTTTTTTTGCACGATTTTGAGGATGTGGAAAATCTCCCGCAGGATTTTACGCATGCTGATGCGCTCGTCTAGCAGTTGGATTTTCACCCGACACAAACGCACGTAATTTGCCCAATAGGCAAAATCATTTTTCACGCAAAGGCGCAGGGCTTTTTCGCTGGCTTTATAGGCTTCATGCATCTGCTTGGTCGCAAAATAATAATCGGTGTATCGTATGTAATTGATTGCTTGAGCATAGACGCTCTGGATTTCCTGTGAATGACGAAATGCCAGGTCGATGTATTCCAGTGCATGGGGAAAATCCTTCTTTCCAAGCAAAAGAAACCCCCGCATCTGATAATAAAAGTCGTGTTCATTATGCTCAAGAAACATCTGTTCTTTACTGTCCAGAAGAGTCTGAAGGGTTTCCCAGTCACCGATGTTTTGCAGATAATAGAAATAGGTTTTTATCAGGGGACTGCAAGTGGTTATCTCCCCCCTGAGCAATTCGGGTTTATGCTTTTCGATAAAGCTATGATAGTAGTTAAAATTTCTGATCTTACTCCTGGCAATGGCAAGATTGTTTATCACGGAATCGATGAAGGGGTTGGTTTCCAGTTTCATAGTGAGGGAATAAGCTTTATTCAAATAGGTTTCGGCTGTGAAAAAATCCCCCAACTTGTTGTAGGCTTCTCCATGATTGAGCAAGGTGAGGATGAGAATGCGCTTGTTATCCGATTTTTTACAGATATCCAACGCTTTTTTAAAGTATTTGAGGGCTTGCTTTGTATCTCCTTTCGTCAACTTCACATCCCCGATGTTGTTATACACAATTCCCAGTTTCCGCGTATAATGCACTTTTTCCCAAATGGCCTGGGCTCGTATGTAATTTTCTTCAGCCTTGTCCAAAGTACGATTTCTCCGATAGAGCAATGCCAGGTTGTTATGAAGGCTTCCCAATTTCACAAAGAATGTTGGTTCATTTTGCGAAGAAAGGGTGCGCAGATACTCTTCGGAAAGATTTATCCCTTCCAAAATCCGGCCGGAGAAACCCAGATACAAGGTTTTTAACTGGATAAACATGATGCGGTGCTTTTCCAGTGTCATCTCACTTTCTATCTGTGGCAGCAATGTACCCACGGAATCAACTTGATCGGTCTGGATGTAGAGTAATCCCAGCCTGATAAGTGCTTCGGTTTTCAAATCCTTTCTTTCCGCCATTTCTATGGCTCTCAGGAGCCGATCTTCAGCAAAATGATACTTCTCTTGCTCAAAATAAAAGACGCCGGAAATATAATGCTTTATAAAGGATGGCTCCATATGACGGATGGAATAACGCAAACTCACCGACAGGTTGGAAAGATAGCCCCATTCTGCTTTCTCTATCAACAAAATCAGGTCTTGATAGAGTTCTTCCCGCGTGATTTCTAATTTACCACTGAAATCCAGTTCGGCAACTTTACACATCACGCTGAAACTCTTTTCAAATTCATTGAGATCAAAATACACCTGAACCAGCTTCAATTTATAAAAGCGAACAGCACTGTAGTCCTTCACCTGGTAGGCATGTTCTATCACACCCAGTAAAATGGATGGTTTCGTAAAAACAATGTTTGAGAAATAATGGAGAATCCGCCTGGAAATGGTGATTTGCTCCTCTTCATCCAGTTCGGTTTTCAGACGTTCTCTGGCTTCGTTGTAGGTGTTGTAATAATACTCTCCATCCTTGCGCAAAAGCTCATTGTTTATACCATCCTGTAACAAAAAGAAAATCTGTTTTTCATTGATCTCCAAGACTTCTTTCAGCAACTCTTTGGTGATGGGTGTGGAAAAAACAGCCAGCTTTTGAAAGAGGAGATAATTTTCTTCCGTAAGATGACTCATGCGCTCATACACGCTGTGCAGGAGCTCTTTGGGAAGCCGATATGTTTCAAAGGAATAATCAAAGCAATAGTGATCATGTTTCCAGATAAGTCCCTGATCTACCAGATCGATGAGGATGGCTTCAATAAAACTGGGATTACCATTGGAGCGGAGCCATATCTGCCTTAGAAATTCCTCCGGGGGCATTTGTCTTACCAGACTGCTCACATACTGTTTCGTCTGCTCAAACGTAAGTGGCTCAATGTTTATCTGCACTGTGCGCTTAAGAGCCTTTATCTTTCGTAAGTCGTTCACACTTATAACAATGAGTATCCGGCGATTGAGAATATCCTGGGAAATAAAGTTAATAAATTGGATATCCTCCTTGGTAATATACTCTGCTGAACGAATGATAAACACAATGGGTTTGATCTCGGAAAGTTCAAACAGAAAATCTCTAACCGAGGTAAAATCGCTTTCCAGATCTTGGGTGCTCTGGTTGAGGCGTGTGGCCTTTTCTTCCGAATGAAAAAGATACTGATACATCTTCTTTGAAATCTTCGGTAAATTTTTGGCTATGTTCTCATTGTTTTTGATAGTATATAAGTACTCTTTGATAAGTGCAAAGAAGGGATCTCGGTGGGTAGTGCTGCATTGATAATCATAGAGAAAATATTCGTCGGTGAGCAGATGATAACGCATCAAACTCAGGATGTTGGTCTTCCCCGCTCCCGGCCCAGCGCTCAACACAATCAGTTTTCCATTTCCCTGCTCGATGATGGGGATATAGTCCAGCAACTTATGGGCATAATCATCCCGGACAAAATAGTCGCTGAAGCGGATATTATCGGATGCCATATGTCCAAGAGTAATGGGAAATTGCCGCAGCTGAATCTGGTTGATAAAAGAAATAATACTCCCTACGTTGCTAAACCGGTCTTCGGGATTGCGCTCCAGAAGCTTGAGAATGAGCTTTTCCAGTCCGTCAGGGATATCGGGATTGAGCTCTCGGGGAAATTTGGGAAAGAGATTTATCCGGTCTCCCGCTATGAAACTCTTAATCTGCTCCACCGCGTATGGCAAAGTCCCGGTAACGATGCGATACAGAATTACTCCCAAGGAGTAATAATCACTTTGAGGAACATCTTTCTCCCCCAGGTACACTTCCGGCGCCATGTAGGGCAGGTTTACAGTGGCCGTTTGCTGGCCTGTGGTAAAGTCGATCTTTGTAAACCCATAATCGGTGACCTTTACCTCAATTTTTTTGTTCTGCAAACGGTAGAGCACATTGCTTGGACGCAGGTCTTTGTGGATGATATTTTGAGAATGTAAAGCGGCGAGAGCATAACAGATCTTCACGGTGATATCATACAATAAATCCAGATTTGCAGGGCTGTAACGAAATGCCCGCAGGGATTTGCCATCGAAATTTTCACGTATATAGTAAATATGGTTCTGGTAATTCCCAAAATCGATAACGTGCAACAAGTTAGGGTGCACTATCTTTGTGATGTGGTGCATGTTTTCAGCGATGAACCGCTCATACAACTGCTTGGCATCTATCGCATGAAAAAGCCGTAATGTGTAAATGTTTCCAGAACGTATATCCCGCACCCGATAGAGGGTTGCCCACAAGCCTACCAAAAACTCTTCCTGAATCTCATACCGTGAATCTATTATCATAAAACATCCCCTTATGAAAATTGAACCGATTTAACGAGAGTAAGATTCACTGTCAAGAAGCCAGTAGAAATCCTCTTATTTGGATGGTAGTGCAATTGGGCTCATTCAGATGTCAATGGCTCAAAATGTAATTGCTGAAACATCTTATTTCCATCCCGCTTAGCGCCACTCGATATAACGTCATTTTGTGCTTTTTCTGCTCGATGTTGTTCGTTTCGTTCGCTAAAAAAAGATAACTCTTTGCATCTTTCTCCGTCGCGTCCTGGTTAATGCTCCTTTTTTGGTTTTGTGTGCAATATCATTAATTAAAAAACCATCATCCCGACTAAGAGCGGCACATTGAGAAATCTCGTTTACGGCTTTTGAGGTCTCTACTCTCCATGCCTGCGGCAGGTTCGCCGCACAAGTTGACTACGCTCGAGATGACGGAGTTTACTAACGCTCCAGACGTCTCCCTTTTGGTTTGTCGCTGCGTGATGAAATGAAGACTGAAAGGGAGAATAAGAGTAAAATCACAGGCGAAATCCTGCAGGGATGTCAGGGAATGCACTATGGCATAACCCTCTCCTGCGCCGGAAGGAGAAAGGAGTGGCATATCTCAGCTACACTCGTGCCCTATTGCCGGTATCATTAAACTTCAACTGCCATTTCAACCCATTATCAACCCGGTAGATAACATTGCCCTTCAATTGATCATCGATCAGAGAGAACATCATGCTTATTCCCAGGCTTTCAGATTTTCTCAAGTCTACGTCTGCCGGAATGCCGATACCGTTATCCGCTACATCAACAGTAATGGTTCCCGTTTCTTCTTTGTGTAATTTGATAGATATTTCACCATTTTCTCTATTGGGAAAAGCATGTTTGAAGGCATTGGAAATGAGCTCATTCAATATCAACCCAAAGGGCATCGCCGTGTTCATAGGCACATAAACATCCTCTAATGCTAAATTCATAGAGATGTTTACCCCTTGCCGTGAATAACTCCGCCTGAGCAGAGGAATAAGATCATCAATATATTCTTTCAGATTAATATGGGAAAGATCCTTGGCTTGATACAGTTTTTCATGCACCAGCGACATAGCGCTAATTTTGTTAATAATATCTCTGAAAGAAGCAATGACAAATTCATTCTGAGATTGTCTCGATTGCATTTTGAGCATCGAAATAATCACCTGCATATTGTTTTTGGTACGATGATAGATTTCCTGCAAAAGCACATTTTTTTCATTCAGATCTTGCTTGATCTGCAGGTCAGCTTTTTTGCGCTCGGTGATATCATGTCCGATAATGACAAGCCCTTCCCGTTCACCATTTGGATGGAAAAGAGGCAATTTCGTAACATCGAAGATCCGTATAGAACCATCGGAATCAGGAATCCTTTCTTCTCCATGAACAAGGCCACCATCCTTCCAGGCTTTAGCGTCGGATTTTTTGCAGGTAAGGAATGTTCCAAGAAGCTTATTGTTTAGTTCGGCCAATTCGGAATCTTTCTTTCCCCTATAGTCTATACCCTCAAGCTGGAAAATACGAATGCTTGCATCATTTACCTTGAGCCAGCGTCCATCCCTATCCTTAAAGCAAATAAAGTCCGGCATAGCATTGATTAACGTCTGCAAAAGATTCTCGCTTTCTTGTAGCGCATTTTCCGCCTGCTTTTGCTCAGTGACATCATAAATGATTCCCTGCCAGAGGATAACACCATTTTCCTGGGGTAACATACTGAACAGGGCACGAACCCATTTCGTATGTGAATCATCTATTTTGAGACGGTATTCAAAATCTAAATTTTCATTATTTTCCAGAGCTCTAACAGATGCGTTATCCAATGCTTGGAAGTCTTCCTCCGGTATTAACTTGAAATACTCATCTGAATTTTCATAGATCTTCTGTGCCAATGCTTCGCCCACAATGTTTTCTAATCCTGGTCCTTGATAAAGGTACCTACGATGTCCATCCGGGTACCATTCATAAATACTCACAACCCCCGGAACATTCTCGGCAAACAATCTGAATTGTGTTTCGCTTTTCTGTAATTGAGCAGTTTTCTTCTTTACCTGATGTCTCAACATATTGATAAATATGAAGAAAATGACTAACAGAAAGAATACACTTGCCAGTAATATTTTCAACCAAAGAGGGAAAGTGGTTATTTTTTCTTGACCGCTTAGGTAGTTAGCCATCGAAAGATAATAGATAGAGTTGTTATCTTCCTTTAACTCTTTTATTTGGGCGTCGATTTTTTTTATAAGATACGGGGTAAGTTCAGACTCCTTTGAGAAGGCAAATTGCATGTAGGCAGGTTGAAGAATAATAGAGGTTTTCTCTATGTTAAAATCTCTATCATGGATATTTCCAAAATCTTTATCTACAACTCCCGCATCGATTTCATTATTTTCTAACGCTCGGAAAATGCTTACATAGTCTTCCATTTCTATGATATTACAATCGATCTCAAACTTGTTTGTAACTGCTTTTAATCCTTCAGGGCCATTCAAATCGTAACTACCCTTTAAACCGGCTACTGTCTTTCCTTCCAAATCAAGAATGGTCTGAATATCCGATCCGCTTTTTGTATAAATTCTGGTCCAGCTCAGGAGTACGGTTTCCCGGGAAAAGACAAATTTTTCCTGCCTCGCAGGCGTTACACCAACATCGACCATCATGTCGATTTCGTTATCCTCCAACCGCTGCAGGCATTGATCCCACGTTCCATGGATCCACTGGATTTCCCAGTTTTCCCGCTGTGCAATATTCTCTGTAATATCTGCCCAGAATCCGCTTATTTCACCATTCTCAGCGGTAAATATCTTGGGAGAATTTTCGTAGGTTCCGATCTTCACCTGTAATTTTGCTTTTGCAGCTACGGAATAAGTACTTAGTACAATCAAAATAATCGTAAACAACTTTTTCATGCTGTTCTTATCCTCCCTTCAAGAAACTGGCGTTTGCCTGCCAGCTGGTAGTTAGACAATATAATCCGATCTTTTCAATATCTCGTCTCAAGTCCAATTCTCTCTGATTAACTTCTCGTTAAGGAATCATGTAAAATTCACCTTTCTCAAAGTTATCACAAATGTCGCACCGGTTGGTATATTGTTTTCAACCCTGATGGAACCGCCATAGCTTTCAATTGCCTGTTTGACTATATGCAAGCCAATGCCGGTTTTGCCAGATTTGCCATAGGAAAAACCCTCATCAAATATCTTCTCTTTGATCTCATCAGGAATTCCTTTCCCATTATCACTAAACGTAATAATACATACATCCTTTTCTGAAGATGCCTTAATGGTGATTTGCGAAGCTTCTCCATGATGTAGGGAATTCGATATCAGATTTTTGAATATTGAATACATGCTATCATCTGCAAACACCCTGCAATCTCCCTCAACATTGAATTTGATTGTTGGGTATTCCGTAATAAGATTTTCCAATATCGTAGAAACATCAAGCTCAACCAATTCCGTATTTTCATCTAGAAAGGTCTCGTACTCTCGATAGTGTTTTATCGCATCCAGACTTCTTTTGACTCGTTTTTCAATTTCCTCAAGATAGGCGATATCAGGGGTGTTTTTGAATAATTTTATAGCGCTGTTGATCACAAGGAAATCATTGGCCAGGTCGTGACGGATAATTTTATTCAGTGTTTTCAAGCGTCTCCGACTCTTCCCTATTTCTTCTTCGGCACCTTTCCGTTTCGCTATTTCTTCATTCAGATTATCGATAGATGTTGTTGTCTCTTTTAATGTTTGTGCCATTTGATTAACAGAAATGCCAAGACGCCCGATCTCATCTTTCCTTTCTGCCTTGAGTCTCACGTCAAAATTCCCCTGAGCTATTTGTGCTGTCTGCCGGATGAGTTCTTTCAATGGTTTGGCTGTCTGTTCTCCAATTTTGAAAGAGGTAAAAGCTAAAACAATAATCAGCATCAATCCATGATATAGAAAGTTTCTTAAGGTTTTCTCAGCCGATTCTGTAATATTCGACATTGAGCGGTAATCTACGATATACCATGACTCACCGGTATTCCCCTTTTTATGATCTATCGATTCAAAACTTCCCCCAAAAGCATATCCCGGGAGTCCTGAAGTTATGCCAATCTCGGAGATACTAACAAGCCATTTCTCATCTTTCTCCGTGAGGACAAAGGATTTTTCGGCAGTTTGCATTTTTTCGAGAAGTTCCGGGGAGATTCTTGTACTCAGGGGTTCGGTACCTTTTTTATATACTATCAGACCGCCACTGCGGATTAACTGTAGATTCCCCGTGCGAGGATCCTCTTTTTCAGATAATAATCCATCTATAGAACCCAATATGTTCAAATTGGCTTTTAATATGCCGATGATTTCCGAACCGCTTTTTATGGGAACCACAATCCCCAACACATAACCACCTACGCTGTCATCATAGCCACGGTCATCAAAAAAAACAGCTCCGTTATCATAGGCTCCTTTCCACCAGTATTTATGGGCATGAGCCAAAGTGGTTAGTTTAGACGTGGATGCGATAATAGCCCCATATTTATTAGTAATAAATATCTCGCCATATTCACCATTCAAATTTTCCTGCTGATTTTTTAAATATCGTGAGACATCGTTATTGATATATTTTTGGATAAAAGGATCGGCAGGATCATCAATGCTTCTCCACTTTTTGTCTTGAGATTGAATCTCTGCAGCTCTCGTTTTTTCCGGCAATGCCCCATAAAGGGCATTGCTTTTTTCCAGCGCAGATACTATGGCAGGAGCAACCGAAAGGGTTTTAACCATTTTTACCTTTTCCAAAAGATGACATTCAAAGTTAGCCGAAATTTCATCAACGATAGATTCTGTATTTTTCAGTTCAAGAGTTAACAGCTCTTCGTAGGTGGATTTATAGGTTAACACAATGATGATGGTAAAAATGATAATCCCCGTTATAAGAATTTTAAGCGATTGTTTAGTTGCAAAGTTCACTATACCCTCCCATATTTAGCCCATTAAAGCCGGGCAAGTATCAACTTTCCCTGTGCTGAAATTACCTTCGACAATCTATTTTTTCTGAATGCGTATGTCCAGCGAAAAAAATACGCGGATATTTTGGTCTATTTCCCGGGGATTTCAAATGGTCAGCGAAGATGAGTCACAAACCCAAAGTTGAGACCTCTCCACAAGGTCGAGGTGACAGAAATCTGGAGATATTGTAGCAACCCCGATATTCCGAACTCAATTTTCTGGAGCTACCTCTACAATTGAAGGTAAAGGTGCCATGTTTACCCGGCAACACCTCGGAGGTTGGGAAAAACATCCCAGGTGGCCGGGTGAGGTTGCCGGCTCAATTTTCTTGACACACCAAAGCCTCCATTTTCATGGTTCCTGCAAATAAAATCAGAGGAGGAATGGTGGATATAGACAAAATGCCATCCATGCACCTGGGCTTGCCGCATCCTGCCACCAGCTCCATGCTCTGCTGAACCCGACAATCTGCGTCATTAAAATCAACAAGTAAGGAGATACTGTGAAACGGGAAAAATATGTAGTTACCAGCGCATTGCCCTATGCTAACGGCCCTTTGCACATCGGACACATAGCAGGGGCCTACCTGCCGGCGGACATCTTTGTTCGTTTCTGCCGGATGCAGGGGCATGACGTGGTGTATGTGTGTGGTGCTGATGAGCATGGCGCACCGATATCCATCAAAGCAGAAGCCGAAGGGGTAACTCCCAGGGAGATAGTTGACCGCTATCATAAAGAGATTAAGGCCGGGTTTGATGGCCTGCACATCGAGTTTGATAACTTTTCTGGTACGGCACGACCAGATCATGCCAAGCTGGCTCAGGAGTTCTTTCTCAGTTTATACAAGCGTGGATTCGTGGTACGTAAAACCACCGAGCAATGGTTTGATACGGAAAAGCAACGCTTCCTGGCAGATCGATATGTCGAGGGAACCTGCCCTCATTGCGGAGCAGAAGGTGCTCGTGGTGACCAGTGTGATGCCTGCGGCAAGCTGATCGATGCTGTTA